>JAVHVN010000093.1:0-19383 GCA_032160545.1 Pseudonocardiales bacterium
CGCGCGCGTCCGAACGAGATCGGCCGCATGCGCGAGGTCGGCTCGCTGGCCGTGTGGGTCCTCGGCTACGTCGTCGCGAGCCAGATCGGCGTGACGGTCATCGCCAAGGTGGGCGTCAGCCACGGTGCCTTCACCGTCTTCACGAACGCCGACCTGCTGCTGCAGATGCCCTACGGCATCCTGGTGGTCTCGCTGCTGACGGCCTTGATGCCCCGGCTGTCGCGCGCCGCCGCGCGCGGTGAGATCGACGCGGTCAAGGACGACCTCTCGCTCGGTGCGCGGCTGTCCGCGGTCGCACTCGTCCCGATCACGGCCGGGCTGATCGTGCTCGGCCCGGTGCTCACCGTGGTGCTCTTCGCCTACGGGGAGACCTCCATCGACGGCGGCAAGCTGATCGGCACCGCGCTGGCCGCGTCGGCGTTCGGGCTGTTCCCCTTCGCGATCGTCATGCTGCAGCTGCGCGTGTTCTACGCGATGCGCGACGGCCGTACCCCGACCTTGATCAACATCTGCATGGTGGCGAGCAAGGTGCTGATCGTCCTGGTCGCGGCCGCGATGGTCGACGGCCGCGCGCATGTCGCCGAGACGCTGACGGTCGCGACGTCCGCGTCCTATGTGGTCGGTGCCGTCGTCGGCCACGTGCTGCTCACCCGGCGGCTGGGCCACCTGGGCTTCCGGCGCGTGGGCCGCACGGTTGCCCAGATCGGAGCGGCGTCGGTCGTCGGAGCGCTCGCTGCCGGCGCTGTCGTCCTGGCCGCCACGTCCGCGATCGGCCACGGCCACGTGGGGTCGCTGACGGCGCTCGTCGCCGGCGGAGCCGTCGGCCTGCTGGTCCTGGCCGCGGTGGCGTGGCGGATGCGGATCCCCGAGGTCGAGGTCATCGCGGCCCTCGTCCGGCGCCGTACGGCGGGCGCCCCGGCGCGCTGAGCGACGCTCACGCGTTCGGAATGCCGGCGAACCTAGGATCGTTCTAGCGCGCAGGGCCGAATCGGGTCCAGGGAAGAGGAACAGTGACCACTCCGTCCACGCACCGCAGCCTCATCGTCGTCGGCTCCGGACCGGCCGGGTATACCGCCGCGCTCTACGCCGCACGCGCGGATCTGGCGCCGCTGGTGTTCGAGGGCTCGCAGTACGGCGGTGCGTTGATGACCACCACCGACGTCGAGAACTTTCCGGGCTTCCCGCAGGGGATCATGGGGCCCGAGCTGATGGGTCAGATCCGCACGCAGGCCGAGCGATTCGGTGCCGAACTGGTCAGCGACGACGTCCTGTCGGTCGACCTCACCGGGCCGGTGAAAGTGGTGCGCACGCACGACGGCGAGTTCACCGCGGACGCGGTCGTGCTCGCGATGGGCTCGGCCTACCGCAAGCTCGGACTCGCGCGCGAGGACGAGCTGTCCGGGCGCGGGGTCTCGTGGTGTGCGACGTGCGACGGCTTCTTCTTCCGGGACGTCGACATCGCGGTCGTCGGCGGCGGGGACACCGCGATGGAGGAGGCCACCTTCCTCACCCGCTTCGCCCGGTCGGTGACGATCGTGCACCGGCGCGAGTCGCTGCGGGCCAGTCGCATCATGGTCGACCGCGCCATGGCCAACCCCAAGATCAAGTGGGCCTTGAACTCCGAGGTCGTCGAGGTCTCCGGCGACAACCAGGTCACCGGCATCCGGCTGCGCGACACCCTGACCGGTGAGGATCGGCAGCTGGCCGTGGGCGGGCTGTTCATCGCTATCGGCCACGAACCGCGCAGCGACCTGGTGCGCGGGCAGGTCCACCTCGACGAGGAGGGCTACGTGTTGACGACCACAGGCACCCGCACCAACCTGCCAGGCGTGTTCGCGGCGGGGGACCTGGTCGACCACGAGTACCGCCAGGCCATCACCGCCGCCGGCACCGGCTGCGCCGCGGCGCTCGACGCCGAGCGTTACCTGGCCGCACTCGAGGACGAGCGCGGGGCGGCGCACACCGACGGCGAGGTCGAAGTCGCGGCGCTCACCGCGGAATCAACGCCTGTCGCCTAGCGTTGTAGATCTGCGTCCGACCCACTGTCAGGAGACTCCATGGGCAACAACACCAAGACCGTCACCGATGCCAGCTTCGCCGCCGACGTCCTGCAGGCCGACATCCCGGTGCTGGTCGATTTCTGGGCGGAGTGGTGCGGCCCGTGCCGTCAGGTCGCCCCGGTCCTCGAGGAGATCGCCGGCGAGTACGCGGGGAAGATCACCGTGGCCAAGGTGAACATCGACGAGAACCCGGGCATCGCCCGCGACTACCAGATCATGTCGATCCCGACCATGAGCGTCTTCCAGGGCGGCCAGGTCGTGAAGCAGATCGTCGGCGCCCGCCCGAAGGCCGCGATCCTGCGAGAGCTCACCGACTTCGTCGGGGGCTGACACTTCGCCTGTTCCAGGGGCCGTTCCCGCAGTCACGCGGGGACGGCCCCTGGCGTCTGTGCGCCGGCCCTTGCGGCACGCCTCGCCGGGTTTCGGCGCCGGGCCGGGGCTGAGGCACAATGGCCGGGCAGCCCGCATCACGTCCTTCGTACATCTGTGCGTCATCCTCCGCGAGACAGGGAATTCCACTGGCGATGCAGCACATCCGACGTGGTGCCTCCGGCAGCGCCGTCGCCGAGGTCCGTCGCATGCTGGCCACGCTGGGGCTGCTCGACAACACCGACACCCATGCCCTCGACACCTTCGACGAGACGACCGAACTGGCCGTGCGCCACTTCCAGCAGCGCCGGGGCATCTCGGTCGACGGCATGGTCGGGCCCGAGACCTACACCGCGCTGACGGGCGCGCACTGGCGCCTGGGCGACCGCGTGCTGTCCCACGAACCGGGCCAGGTCCTGACCGGTGACGACGTCACCGCCCTGCAGGACCAGCTGCTACAACTCGGTTACGACGTCGGCCGCGCGGACGGCATCTTCGGCGCCACCACTGCCGAGGGAACCCGGGCGTTCCAGCGCGACTACGGGCTGGTCGCCGACGGCGTGTGCGGGCCGGCCACCCTGCGAGCCCTGCGCCAACTGGGGCGCAGGGTCGTGGGTGGGCGCCCCCAGTTGCTTCGTGAAATGGTCGCGGTCGCGGCTTCGGGCCCGAGCCTGCTCGGCAAGCGGATCGTGATCGATCCCGGTCACGGCGGCGACGATCCCGGCATCGTGTACGGCGATCACAGCGAGGCCGACCTGGTGTGGGACCTCGCCTCCCGGCTCGAGGGCCGGCTCACCGCGCTAGGGGTCCGCTCGTCCCTCACCCGCGGGCCGTCCAACGGCGGCACGGACGAGCAGCGGGCGGCATTCGCCAACGAGGTCGGCGGGGACCTGGTGCTCTCGCTGCACGTCGACGGTTTCAGCTCGCCCCGCGCCAACGGCATCGCGACGTACTTCTACGGCGCGGGCGAGACCAGCTCGACGATGGGCGAGCGGCTCGCCGACCTCGTCCAGCGAGAGCTGGTGGCGCGCACCGGCCTGCTCGACGGGCGGCTGCACGGCAAGAGCTGGACCCTGCTGCGGATGACGCGCATGCCGGTGGTGCGGGTCGAGCTCGGGTACCTCACCTCGCCGACGGACCGTCCGCGCCTGATCGACCCGCTGTTCCGGGACACCGTCGCCGAGGGACTGCTGGTCGCCGTCCAGCGGCTCTACCTGCCGACCGCGGACGATCCGCCGACCGGCGTCCTGCGGATCCCCGCCATCGCCGGCTGAGCGAGCCGACGCGCCGCGTTCAGGGCCGCGACAGCGCCGGGGCCTGCATGCTGCCCAGCAGCCGCTCCAGCGCGTATTCGACGTCCTCGCGCCACGACACCGTGCTCTTGAGGTCCAGGCGAAGTCGGGGTGTGTGCGGATGCGGCCGGACGGTCTTGAAGCCGACGGCGCGAAGGTAGTCGGCGGGCAGCTGGCAGCTGCGCCCGGTCGTGCTGCCCACCGGCGGCGGAGTATGGCGTGGGTCGCTCGTCTCGGCGCCGAATGCCTCGATCGCCTTGATGCCACGCCGCGCTGCCTCGCGGGCGACGGCCTGCACGAGCATGCGGCCGAGACCCCCGCCCCGGAACTGCGGCGCCAGGTAGGCGGTCATGAGCAGCACGGCGTCGGGACTCACCGGGGAGGTGGGGAAGGCTTGCGACCGCGGGACGTACGCGGGCGGCGCATAGGTGACGTAACCGGCAGGCACCCCGTCGACGTAGGCCAGCTGGCCACAGGTGCCCCATTCGAGCAGCGTGTCGCTGAACCACGCCTCCTTCTCCAGCGCCGCGTCACCGCCGTCACAGGCGCGTTCTGCCGAGACCTGGTCGAGCTCCCAGAACACGCACGAGCGGCAGCGGTCCGGCAGGTCACCCACATTGTCGAGGGTGAGATTGACGAGCCGGCGGGACACCGGTCGAGCGTATGCCGCTATGCGCTGCCGTCGTAGCCCTCGAGGAAGGCGCCGATCCGCCCGATCGCCTCGGTGAGGTCGTCGGCGCGAGGGAGCGTGACGATGCGCAGGTGATCGGGTCTGGGCCAGTTGAAACCAGTGCCCTGCACGACGAGCACGTGCTGCTCGCGCAGCAACTGCAGGACGAAGGCCTGGTCGTCGCGGATGGGGTAGCGCTCAGGGTCGAGCCGCGGGAAGACGTACAGCGCCCCCTTCGGCTTTACGCACGTCACCCCAGGGATCGCGACGAGGGCATCGACCGCGGCGGCGCGCTGCTCGTGCAGCCGGCCGCCGGGCAGGACCAGGTCGACGATGCTCTGCCGGCCTCCGAGCGCCATCTGGATCGCGTGCTGGGCCGGGACGTTGGCACACAGCCGCATGTTGGTGAGGATCGTGATCCCCTCGAGATAGCTCGACGCGTGCTTCTTCGGCCCGCTCACCATGAGCCAGCCGGACCGGAAGCCCGCGAGCCGGTAGGCCTTCGACAGCCCGTTGAAGGTGAGCGTCAGGACGTCCGGCGCCACTGCGGCGAACGGGACGTGCTCGGCGCCGTCGTAGAGGATCTTGTCGTAGATCTCGTCGGCGAGGACGACCAGGTTGTGCTCGCGAGCGAGGCCGGCAATCCGCTCAAGTACCTCCCGGGGGTATACTGCGCCGGTCGGGTTGTTCGGGTTGATCAGAACCAGCGCCTTGGTGTTCGGCGTGATCTTCGCGCGCATGTCGTCGACGTCCGGCAGCCACTCGCTCGATTCGTCACACAGGTAGTGCACGGGCTGGCCACCGGCGAGGCTCGTCGACGCGGTCCACAGCGGGTAGTCCGGCGCCGGGATCAGCACCTCGTCGCCGTTGTCGAGCATGGCCTGCAACGAGATGGTGATCAGCTCGCTGACCCCGTTGCCCAGCCAGACGTCGTCGACGTCAACCGTGTCGATGCCACGGGTCTGGTAGTGCTGCACGATCGCGGTGCGAGCCGAAAGGATCCCCTGCGAATCCGAGTACCCCTCTGACGCCGGCAGGTTGCGGATCACGTCGACGAGAACCTCTTCGGGCGCCTCGAAGCCGAACGGTGCGGGGTTGCCGATGTTGAGCTTGATGATCCGCCGGCCCTCCTCCTCGAGACGACGTGCCTCCTCGAGCACCGGGCCGCGGATGTCGTAGCAGACGTTTTCGAGCTTGCGCGATTGCCGGAGATCCACCCCAAGACCATCGCACACCGCCATGGCGCGCAGACATCGGATTTTCCGATCCGATCCGTGATCCGTGGCAGGGTCTCAGCATGGAGTTCGACGACGTCGTCCGCGCGCGGCGCATGGTCCGTGCCTACGACCCGGAGCGGGCCGTCCCACGCGAGACGGTGGACGAACTGCTCCGCCTCGCGGTCAGGGCGCCCTCTGCCGGCCATACCCAAGGTTGGCGATTTCTCGTTCTGGATGACATAACGTCGCGCGGTCGGTTCTGGTCGGCCACCGCCGAAGACGCCGCGGCCGCCACCGAGCCCGGGGACGAGTGGTTGCGCCGGCTGCAAACCGCCCCGGTGCTGATCGTCGTCTTCTCCAGCGCGATGGCCTACCTGGACCGCTACGCCGAAGCCGACAAGGGTAGCCAGCCGCGCGACGAGTCGCTCTGGCCGATCCCCTACTGGCACGTCGATGCCGGGATGGCCGCGCTGCTGCTGTTGCTGGGAGCCACCGACCGCGGGCTCGCGGCCTGCTTCTTCGGCGTGCCTGGCGAGCGCTGGGGCGACGTGCGAGCGGCGTTCGCGGTCGACGAGCAGTGGTCGCCGGTCGGTGTGGTCAGCCTCGGGCACCCGGCGCCGGACCGGCGCTCACCGTCGTTGCGCCGGGGCCGGCGCCCGTTCGACGAGGTCGTGCGCTACGGCTCGTTCGACTCGACGGGCTGAGCGCTCGGTGTGGCGAGCTGTGGCGCCATCAGCGCGACGATCCGCTCGAGGTCGTCGACGGACGCGAATTCGACCGTGATGCGGCCTTTGCGACGCCCGATCTCGACCCGGACACGCGTGTCGAACGCGTCGGACAACTTCTCGCCCAGCTCGGTGACGCCGGGCGCGCTGATGCGCGGCGCGGCGGCGCGTCGCAGCTTGGGCGTCGCTGCGTGCCCACTGAGGGCGAGTGCCACGAGCTCCTCGGTGGCCCGCACCGACAGTCCCTCGGCGACGATCCGGGTCGCGAGCACGTCCTGCTCGTCGGCGTCCTCCAGGCCGAGCAGGGCGCGGGCGTGCCCGGCGGACAGGACACCCGCCGCGACGCGGCGCTGCACTGGAACCGGCAGGTTGAGCAGCCGGATCGTGTTGCTCACCTGTGGCCTGCTGCGGCCGATTCGCTGGGCGAGTTCCTCATGCGTGGTCCCGAACTCCTCGAGCAGCTGCTGGTAGGCAGCTGCCTCTTCGAGCGGGTTCAGCTGGGCCCGGTGGATGTTCTCGAGCAAGGCATCCCGCAGCATCGCGTCGTCGCCGGTGGAACGGACGATGGCCGGGACGGTATCGAGACCTGCCGCGGTCGCCGCGCGCAGCCGGCGCTCGCCCATGACGAGCTCGTAGCCGTCGGTGTCAGGACGTACGACAACAGGCTGCAGCACCCCGAACTCTCGGATCGAGTGGGTGAGCTCGGCGAGCGCGTCCTCGTCGAAGACCTGGCGAGGCTGCTTGGCGTTGGGGTGGATAGCAGAGATCGGCAGCTCGGCGAAGCTCGCCCCCGGCACCGGCAACGGTCCGTTGTCGCTGGACGACGCCTGCTGGTCGGTGCTCGCCGCAGTGCCGTCCGCCGCAGTGCCGTCCGCCGCAGCGCCGTCCGCAGCGGACGCAGGCGCGGTCGGCGCCGGGCCGAAGTAGACGTCGGTGGGCGAGGCTCCGCCGCCCTCCGACGACGTCGGGATCAGAGCACCCAAACCGCGGCCGAGCCCGCCGCGGCGGGGCTTGTTGCGCTCACTCATGGGCGTTCTCCTCTGCCGGTCCGGCCGCACCACGCTCGGCGATCTCCCGAGCGGCTTGAAGATAGCCGATGGCGCCGCGGGACCCGGCGTCATACGTCATGACCGTCTGGCCGAATCCCGGCGCCTCGGACACGCGGACGTTGCGAGGGATTACCGGGGTCAGGACGAGTTCACCGAAGTGCGAGCGGACCTCGTCCGCGACCTGATCGGCGAGACGGGTCCGGCTGTCGTACATCGTGAGTAGCACGGTGGTCACTGCGAGGTCCGGGTTCAAATGCGAGCGGACCAGTTCGACGGTGTTCAGCAGCTGGGCGAGACCCTCCAGTGCGTAGTACTCGCACTGGATCGGGATCAGCATCTCGCGCCCCGCCACCAGCGCGTTAAGGGTGAGCAGGCCTAGCGACGGCGGGCAGTCGATGAAGATGTAGTCGAAGCTGGAGTCCTGATCGAGAAAGTTCGCCAATGCGCGCTGCAGGCGGTACTCACGAGCCACCTGCGAGGTGAGTTCGATGTCCGCGCCGGCGAGATCAAGGGTGGCCGGGACGCAGAGCAGGTTCGGAGTGAACTCGACCCTGGTGGCGACGTCCGCCAGTGCTCGTCCGGAGAGCAGCACGTCGTACACCGAGGCGACACCGACCGTGTGGTCGACCCCAAGGGCGGTGCTCGCATTGCCCTGCGGATCCAGGTCGATGACAAGGACGCGCAGTCCGTGCAGGGCGAGTCCCGCGGCGAGATTGACTGTGCTGGTCGTCTTGCCGACGCCACCCTTCTGGTTCGCGACCGTGAGTACCCGTGTCCGGGCGGGTCGCGGCCACTCTTCCTGTCGCACGTTCAGCACATGGATGGCCTGCGCGGCCTCGCGAGCAATCGGCGTGTCGAATTCGGTTTCACGTGAAACCGCGACTGGTCCGCCCGAGCCATGTGACGCGTCCGAACCGGCGGCGGAAGCAGATGACGACGCGTCACCCGGGCCGGGTTCGGCGTCGGCCGCCGCGCCTTCACCTGGCTCGACTGAGGGCTCCGCGACTACGGCTTCGGTTGGGCAGACGTCTCCATCCTCTGTCTGGCCTTGATCTGGCTCGGGCGCCGACTCAGCTGCCGCCGTTTCACGTGAAACCTCCGACTGCTCCGCCGCAGCTCCGCGTGGATCGGTTTCAGCTTTCGTTGGCCCGTCGGTCCAGCCGCCTCCGGGCTCAACCGGGCGACCGGGCGCAGTCGTATCTGCCTCCGCTGTTTCACGTGAAACGCCCCGCAGTTCGGTCGCGCCAGTTTCACGTGAAACATCGCCGGTAGACGGACTCGGCTCGGAACCGGTCATGCCCGTCCCTTCGAGGTCGTTGGAAGTCTCATTCGTCGTGTCACGCGGACGACTCGAGTGGGTTCGGGCAATAGACCTACGCCACACTCGACAACTCCCGTCTCACCAGCACCCAACTGCGTCAATACCTTGCCATGCTCGGCGAGTTCGGCGGCGGCGGTCGCGCCCTTCAAGGCGAGCAGTTCTCCAGCCGGCCGCAGTGCCGGAAGGCACCATCCCACCAAGCGGTCCAGCGGCGCCACTGCGCGGGCGGTCATCCAATCCACCGCGCCGAGCTCGTACTGGACAGCCGCGTCCTCGATCCGCCCGCGCTTCACCGAAATCTGACTTTCCAGCCCGAGAACGTCCGCCGTCCTCATGAGGAACTCGGTCCGGCGCGCCATCGACTCGACACACACGACGTGCAGATCCGCGCGCCGGATCGCGAGCACCAGGCCGGGCAGCCCGGCCCCCGAGCCGACGTCGACCACGGTGGCGCCCACCGGCAGCAGGTCGGTCACCACCGCACAGTTCAACAGATGCCGGTCCCACAGTCGGGGCAGTTCCCGAGGCCCCATCAGGCCGTGATCGAGCCCTGGGCCGGCCAACTGTTCGGCGAATCGTTCGGCGAGAGCCAGGCGGTCACCAAATACCGATGTCGCGACGGCCGGTACCCCGGGGAGTGTTCGTGACGGGTGGTCCGTCACGAGGTCACGATTCAGGGAGTACGACGACCCGACGGGACGGCTCCTCGCCCTCGGACTCGCTGCGCACGCCGTCGATGCCGGCGACCGCGTCGTGCACGACCTTGCGCTCGAACGGGTTCATCGGGCTGAGCCGCACCGGCTCACCGGACGCGGTCACTTGCGCGGCGGTGTCCACGGCGAGCGCGGTCAGCTCGTTGCGCCGAGCCTGCCGATGACCACTGATGTCCAGCATCAGCCGACTGCGGGCCCCGGTCTTCTGCTGCACCGCGAGGCGAGTCAGCTCCTGGAGCGCGTCGAGCGTCTCGCCGCGGCTGCCGACCAGCGCGCGTAGATCGGTACCGACGATGGCCACGATGGCGCGGTCGTTCTCGACGTCCAGGTCGATGTCGCCGTCGTAGTCGACGATGTCGAGCAGTCGCTCGAGGTAGTCCGCGGCGATGTCGCCCTCGCGAACGAGCAACACGTTCTCGTCGTCGCCCGTCTCGTCGTCGCCGATGCTCTCGGGATCTGCGGTGCCCAGCACCTCGATGTCGCTCACGTGCGTTCCTCTCACCTAGGCGAATGGGCTCCGGTCCGGTCCGGAGCACGATGATCGCGGGAGTAGCGGCCGGTCCTACCGGCGCTTCTTGGCCTTGCTCGGGCGCTTGGCTGGCGGCCGGTTGCCCGCAGAACGGGCGGGGCGCTGGCCAGGCCGGGGCGTGCCGGTGGTGCGACCCAGCGCTGTGTCCTCGGCCGCGGGCTCGGCGACCGCGGCGGGTGCGTCCGGGACGGTCGGAGCGGTGCCCTTCGCCATGCGCACCGGCCGCTGCCCGGGCTTCGGCGCCAGCGCCTTTCCGGCTGTGCCAGGTGCAGGCTGGCCGGCGTTGGCCGGGACTTGCGGGTGATACCGGACGATGTAGGCCTGCTGCCCGAGCGTCCAGAGGTTGCTCGTGAACCAGTACAGCAGTACACCGAGCGGGAAGTTGAACAGTAGGCCCGAGGCAAGGACGCCGACCGGGATGACGTAGAGCATGACCCGCTGGATCGTCGCGGCAGTGCCTTCGGGCTGGACCGTCGCGTTGGCGCGGACCAGCAACTGTGTTCCGACCGTGGCCGCAGCGCTGACAACCAGCAACACCAGAATGACCCACCGGGTGGTGCCCGGGTCACCATGCATCGCCCTGATGATCGCGCTCGAGTCGTGGAAGGACGCCGCGAGCGGAGCCTTGAACAGGACGGCGCGAGCGGCGTCGAGAGTCTCCTGCGGCGTGAAGCTGTACAGCGACATGTGCGGGTCGGACAGCGGCCGGTTGACCGAGTTCGACAGGTGCCGCAGGACGTGGAACAGGCCCAGGAAGACTGGGATCTGCAGCAGCATCGGCAGGCAGCCGGCAAGGGGATTGAAGCCCTCCTCCTGCTGCATCTTCATCATCTGCCGCTGCAATTCGGCGCGGTCACCCTTGTGCTTCTCCTGCAGCGCCTTGATCTTGGGCTGCACCTCTTGCATATGCCGCTGGTAATGCACCTGCTTCACGAACAGGCGGAACAGCAGCACGCGGGCGGTGATGACGAGGAAGACGATCGACAGCGCCCAGTTCGCTCCGCTGGACTTGCTGAGCCCGATCACCGAGAAGAGGTGGTGCCATTGCAGCAGCACCCACGACACGGCGGTGTACAGGAAGTTGAACACGGGTCGGACTCTCCTAGGCAGCCGGCCGCGCGGGCCGGCTGAGGGCAGCAGTGTCAGGGCCCCAGGCCCCGATCGGACGAACGAGCGGCGGCACCGGGTCATGACCCCCGGCGTGGAACGGATGGCAGCGGCCGAGCCGGCGCAGGGCCAGCCAGGTGCCGCGGACCAGCCCGAAGCGCTCGATCGCCTCGGCGGCATACGCGCTGCAGCTGGGTTGGAACCGGCAGCTCGGCGGCCGCAACGGGCTCCACGCCGTCCGGTAGATGCCGATCAGGCGCAGGGCCACTCTGGCGGGCAGACTCATCGGACCGCCGCGATCTTGGCAAGGGCCGCGTCGAGGTCTCGGCCGAACTCGGCAGAGGTCGCGGTGGCAGCATTCGGCAGTGCCCGGACGACGGTGCCGGTGCCGGCCGGCAGAGCAAGGATCCGGCAAGACAGTTGAGCGCGCAACTTCCTGCTCACCGCATGCCGGACGACGCTGCCACCGACACTGCGGCCGACCACGAGGCCGACGATCGGCGCAGCTGGCGGACAACCGGGAGACGGCACGGACGACAGGGCGGCGTGGTGGACCACGACCGAGCCGCGTCGGGCACGGACACCGGTGCGCACGACGGTCGCGAAGTCGGTCGACCGGCGCATCCGGTTCACCGACGGGAGCATGGCACGACTACGAGGCGTGCGCGGATCAGGCCGAGAGTTCGCCGCGGCCCTTGCGGCGGCGGGCGGAGATGATCGCGCGGCCGGCGCGGGTACGCATGCGCAACCGGAAGCCGTGCGTCTTCGCCCGGCGGCGGTTATTCGGCTGAAAGGTGCGCTTGCTCACGGTCGGACTCCATCGCTCACAGGTCAGGCACCGCCAGGGTGACCGCGTGTGCGCGGTCTGCAGCCCGCGGGCGGCGGTAATCATGGAACATCACTGAGAATCGGTATCCGCACAGCGGGAGCCGGGCGATGCACCGAAAGACGGCCTTTACGGTACGGATCGCAGGCGCCGCTGGTCAAACCAGCGCCCGCCGACGCGGGTGAACCCGGCACCCTACGACCCGACCCGGCGTCCGCATGCGAGCGACACGCCGTGGACTATTGTCGCCGCGGCCAACCGCTGTTAATTTCGCCGACCGTGCCGCTTCTACGCGAGTGGCACCAGGGGTCCACCCGGATGGCGGCCGTATATACACAATCTGTGGACAACGCTGTGGATCTGGCGGCGGCATGTCCGTGAGATGGTAGGCAGAACCCAGCGAAGGACGACGACAGACCTGGAGTGGACCCGCACAGTGGACGACCGATCTGAACTCGTCGATGTGTGGGATCGCGCGAAAGCTCGCT
This sequence comes from Pseudonocardiales bacterium, assembly GCA_032160545.1. Classification (GTDB taxonomy): domain Bacteria; phylum Actinomycetota; class Actinomycetes; order Mycobacteriales; family Jatrophihabitantaceae; genus DATGFB01. The sequence continues at coordinate 12,367 of JAVHVN010000093.1, forward strand.
TCGACGACAACACGATCCGTCCGCAGCAGAAGGCCTGGATCAACCTCACCCGCCCGCTCGGCCTGGTCGAGGACACCGCCCTGCTCGCCGCCCCGAACGACTTCGCGAAGGTCTACCTCGACACCCGGTTGCGCCCCTTGATCGCCGCCGCCCTGAGCGAGGAGCTCGGTCGCGAGATCCATGTCGCGGTCACCGTGCAGCACACGGACGACTCCGCCGACTCCGCGCCGGCCGTGACCGTGGCCGACGGCCGGCTGGACACCCTCGACAGCCTCGACCCCTTCGGCACCGGCGACCCTTCCCGCGACCTCTCCAGGGATCTCTCCCGACGCGACGACGACGGCTGGGACACCGAACCGGCGCCGGCCGTCCCCTTGCCGAACCGCTACGGCCGCTCGCACTCCAGCTCCCCGGACCGCGACGCCCGGCTGAATCCCAAGTACACGTTCGACACCTTCGTCATCGGCTCGAGCAACCGATTCACCCACGCAGCCGCGGTCGCAGTGGCCGAGGCGCCGGCTAAGGCCTACAACCCGCTGTTCGTCTACGGCGACTCCGGCCTGGGCAAGACGCATCTGCTGCACGCCATCGGGCACTACGCCCAGCGGCTGCTGCCCGGACTGCGCACCCGCTACGTCTCGAGCGAAGAGTTCACGAACGACTTCATCAACTCGGTGCGCGACGACAAGATGCAGGCGTTCCAGTCGCGCTACCGCTCGGTCGACCTGCTGCTCATCGACGACATCCAGTTCCTGGAGCGTGCCGAGCGCACCCAGGAGGAGTTCTTCCACACGTTCAACACCCTGCACAACGCCAACAAGCAGATCGTCATCAGCTCCGACAAGGCGCCGCGGCAGCTGAACTCGCTCGAGGACCGCCTGCGCACCCGCTTCGAGTGGGGCCTGATCAGCGACGTGCAGGCACCAGACCTCGAGACCCGCATCGCGATCCTGCGCAAGAAGGCCGCCCAGGAGGGCATGAACCCGCCCCCCGAGGTGCTCGAGTTCATCGCCTCGAAGATCCAGAGCAACATTCGTGAGCTCGAGGGTGCCCTCATCCGGGTCACCGCCTTCGCCAGCCTCAACCGCCAACAGGTCGACATGGCGCTGACCGAGACGGTGCTCAAGGACCTCGTCGGCGAGAGCGACCGACCCGAGATCAGCGCCGCCACGATCATGGCTGTCACGGCCGAGTACTTCGCCGTGTCCATGGACGACCTGGTCGGCAGCTCGCGCAGCAGGGTGCTCGTCAGCGCCCGGCAGATGGCCATGTACCTCTGCCGCGAGCTCACAGACCTGTCGTTGCCGAAGATCGGTCAGATGTTCGGCAACCGCGACCACACCACGGTCATGCACGCCGACCGCAAGATCCGCACCCAGATGGCCGAGAAGATCACGGTCTACAACCAGATCGCCGAGCTCACCAGCCGTATCAAGGTGCGGGCCCGCACGTGAGAGTGGCTCCTCGCCGCACCGTGCACAGGTCTGTGGATAAATCGGTGCAACGCTGTGCGCGCCACTGTGGACACCGGCCGCAACCGGCGCTTGTCCACCGCGGCTCACTGGTCCGGTGCACAACCGACAGCCGCCCGTCCACAGCCTCGTCAGCCCGAAACGCTAGCGTTCGAGGGGTTGTCCCCAGAATCCACAGCTGCGAAGACGAAGGACGACAAGAGTTCTATAGAGATAGAGAACGACCAGAGCAGACACCCGGGCCAGATCTGGGGATAGCCATGGAGGCAAAGCCATGAAGTTCCGGGTCGAGCGCGACGCTCTCGCCGACGCCGTGTCGTGGGCGGCCCGCAGCCTGTCGACCCGGCCGACCATTCCGGTGCTCGCCGGCCTGCTGCTGACTGTCGAGGGCAGCCGGCTGTCGATCTCGGGATTCGACTTGGAGGCCTCGACGGAGGTCGACCTCGACGTTGCGGCCGGCGCCGACGGCCAGGCGCTGGTCTCGGGTCGGCTGCTGGCCGAGATCACGCGATCGCTGCCGCCGCACCCCGCGGACGTCACTGTCGACGGCGCCCGTCTCACCCTGTCGTGTGGTGCGGCGCGCTTCACGCTGCCGACGATGCCGGTCGAGGACTACCCGAAGCTGCCGGTCATGCCGAGCACCGCCGGCACTGTCGAGAGCTCCGAGTTCGCCGCCGCAGTGGCGCAGGTGGCCGTGGCAGCCGGCCGCGACGACACCCTGCCGATGCTGACGGGCGTCCGGCTCGAGATCGAGGGCGACCGGCTCACGCTGGCTGCGACCGACCGGTACCGGCTCGCCGTCCGCGAGCTCACCTGGAGTCCCGAGGCGCCCACCGGGGCGTCGGCCCAGGTCCTCGTCCCGGCCCGCACTCTCGCCGACGCGGCGAAGAGCCTCGGCAGCGCCGAGTCGCTGACCATCGCGCTGTCGTCCACGAACGGGACAGGCGAGGGCATCCTCGGTTTCACGGGCAACGCAGGCGGCCGGGCCAGCCGAGCGACGACTCGGCTGCTCGACGCGACCTTCCCCGCCTACCGGTCGCTGCTGCCGACCGAGTGGTCGTCGCTGGCCGAAGTGCCGGTCGCGCCGCTGGTCGAGGCGGTCAAGCGCGTCGCGCTCGTCGCCGACCGCAATGCGCCCGTCCGCATGGAATTCGCCGACGGCGGCGTCGCGCTGAGCGCCGGCGGCGATGACGAGGGCCGCGCCGAGGAGAACCTCGAGGTCCGCTACGAGGGCGATCCGATCACCACGGCGTTCAACCCGCAGTTCCTGCTGGACGGGCTCGGCGCACTGCCGACCGGGTCGGCGCGGTTGCTGTTCACGTCCTCGAACAAGCCCGTCGTGCTGCGGCCGGACTCGGACGGCATCGAATACACGTACCTGATCATGCCGGTCCGGCTGCCCGGGTGAACCTGCTCCGATGTACGTCCGGCATCTGAGCGTCGGCGACTTCCGCAGCTGGACGGCCGTGGACGTCGCCTTCGAGCCGGGCGCGTCGGTTCTCGTCGGCTCGAACGGCCAGGGCAAGACGAACCTCGTCGAGGCACTCGGCTATCTGGCGACCCTCGCCAGCCACCGGGTGCCCACCGATGCGCCACTGGTCCGTGCCGGCGCCGAGCGCGCGGTCGTCCAGGCGGCCGTGGTGGCGGACGGGCGCGAGCTGCGCGTCGAGGTCGAGATCACGCCGGGCCGCGCGAACCGTGCGAAGCTCAACGGCGCGCCGGTGACCCGCCCCCGCGACATCCTCGGCGCGGTGCGCTCGGTCCTGTTCGCACCCGAGGACCTCGCGATCGTGCGCGGGGACCCTGGCGAGCGCCGCCGATTCCTCGACGACCTCGCCGTGGCCCGGGCGCCCCGGCTGGCGGGAGTCCGTGCCGATTACGACCGGGTCCTCAAGCAGCGTTCGGCGCTGCTGAAGTCAGCCGGCGCCGCGCGCCGCTCCGGCGGCGGCGATCTGCGCACCCTGGACGTCTGGGACGGTCACCTCGCCGAGCACGGCAGCCAGCTGATGGCAGCCCGCCTCGAGGCGGTTGCGGCGTTACGCCCGCACGCCGCCGCGGCGTACGCGCAGGTCGCGCCGGCCAGCGCACCGCTGCGACTCGGGTATGCCTCGGCACTGTCGGCAGCGCTGCCCGAACTGGCCGCGGACGCGGTTCCGGAGCAATCGGTGCTGGAGGCGGCCCTGCTCGCCGAGATCGCGCGCGTGCGCCCGTCCGAGCTCGAACGGGGTGTCAACCTGGTCGGGCCGCACCGCGACGACCTCGAGATCTCGCTGGGGGAGCTACCGGTGCGGGGCTACGCGAGCCACGGCGAGTCGTGGTCGAGCGCGCTGGCGCTGCGGCTCGGCAGCTACGAGCTGCTGCGCGGCGAGTTCCCGCACGGGGCCGAGCCGATCCTCGTGCTCGACGACGTGTTCGCCGAACTCGATGCCGACCGGCGCGAGCAACTGGCCCGGGTCGCCGCCAAGGCGGAGCAGGCGATCGTCACCGCAGCCGTTGCGTCGGACGTTCCCGATGAGCTGACCGGCGCCCGCTACGACGTCCACGACGGGACGGTGCGGCGTGTCCGGTGACGAAACGGAGCGTGACATGCGTACCGGGCGCGCCCAACCTGGGGCCAACCCCTTGACTGAGGCATCGGTCACGTACTCATCCACAACGACCGGTGGAAAAGCCCGCCCAATTGTGGACAGCGGCCCCGACCAACCCGCGGACGACCCCGAAAACGAGGCGGTCGAGCCCGATGAGCCGGACCTCGCACGCACTGCGCTGTCCGACGCGCAGCGCATTGCGAAGGGCCGCCCGCGGCGTTCCGAGGCGGGTCGGCGACGGGCGACCCGCCGCGAGAACCTCGCCGGCCGCAACCGCGGCGGCTATTCCGGCCCGGCGCCCGACGACTCGGACCCCCAGCCCGTTGGCGGGCTCCTGGCCGGCTACATCGAGGAGCGTGGCTGGGACCGGCCGCTCGCCGACGCCAGGGTCTTCGCCGACTGGGCGGCTCTGGTCGGCAGCGACGTCGCCTCGCATTGCGCGCCCGTGTCGCTGCAGAACGGGGAGCTGCGGGTCGCTGCCGAATCGACCGCGTGGGCCACCCAACTGCGCCTGCTCGCCTCCACCCTGCTCGCCCGGCTGGCCGCCGAACTGGGCCCCGAGACAGTGCGCACGATCCGGATCACCGGCCCGAGCGGACCGAGCTGGAAGCACGGGGGCTTCTCGGTCCGGGGTGCCCGCGGGCCGCGCGACACGTACGGTTGACGGGGCCGATTGTCCAGCACGACACGCGCTGATTTCCCGTGCACCGTGCCCCGGACCGCCTTCGTAGGGAACACCGTGCGTCCGGGGGGCCGAATCGCTCAGCAGGGCGATCAGCCCGCGTCGTGAGCCGGTTGGCGCTTCACTTTCCGGTAGACTGGACCTCGAATCGCCCCGGGGTCGGCGGCTCGCCTGCGATCACCCGTCACATGCAGCCCGTCCGCCCCATTTTCGTGCAATGCGCAAGTCGTCGAACAACGGCGAGGAAGGTTAGTGCGCCCCGTGGCCAGCCCTGCCAAGAACGAGTACACCGGCAGTTCCATCACCGTCCTGGAAGGACTCGAAGCGGTCCGCAAGCGGCCGGGCATGTACATCGGGTCGACCTCTGAGCGAGGCCTGCACCACCTGGTGTGGGAGGTCGTCGACAACTCCGTCGACGAGGCGCTCGCCGGCTACTGCGACCGCATCGAGGTGACGCTCCTCGCCGACGGCGGCGTCCGCGTGGCCGACAACGGCCGCGGCATGCCGGTCGACATGCACCCCACCCAGAAGAAGCCGACGGTCGAGGTCATCCTCACCGTCCTGCACGCGGGTGGAAAGTTCGACGGCAAGGCCTACGCCGTCTCGGGTGGCCTGCACGGTGTCGGCGTCTCGGTGGTCAACGCCCTGTCGCACCGCCTCGAGGTCGACATCTACCGCGACGGCTACCACTGGCACCAGCCGTACGTGAACCAGCGCCCGGCCGGCCCGCTCGAGAAGGTCGAGAAGAGCAAGCTGCGCGGCACGACGGTCACGTTCTGGGCCGATCCGAAGATCTTCGAGACGCTGACCTACTCGTTCGAGACCGTCAGCCGCCGGCTGCAGGAGATGGCGTTCCTGAACAAGGGCCTCATCATCGTGCTTCGCGACGAGCGGCCCGACCAGATCGTGGTCGAGGACGACGGCGTGGCGCCGAAGGCGCGGACCGCCGCGGTCAAGGAGATCACTTACCAGTACCCCGGTGGCATCGCCGACTTCGTCAAGCACCTCAACGCGACCAAGGACCCGATCCACAAGTCGATCGTGAGCTTCGAGTCCGAGGACAAGCAGAACGCGCTGTCGCTGGAAGTGGCGATGCAGTGGAACTCGACCTACAGCGAGAGCGTCTACACCTTCGCGAACACGATCAACACCCACGAGGGCGGCACCCACGAAGAGGGCTTCCGCGCCGCACTCACCACGGTCGTCAACAACTGGGGCATCAAGCAGAAGATCCTCAAGGACACGAAGGACGACCGCCTGACCGGTGACGACATCCGCGAGGGTCTCGCGGCGATCGTCTCCATCAAGCTCGGCGAGCCTCAGTTCGAGGGCCAGACCAAGACCAAGCTCGGCAATTCCGAGGCGAAGTCCTTCGTCCAGCGGGTCTGCAACGAGTGGCTGAACGACTGGTTCGAGCGCAACCCGAGCGAGGCGAAGATCGTCGTCACCAAGGCCTCGCAGGCCGCGCGCGCCCGCAAGGCCGCGCAGCAGGCGCGCAAACTGGTGCGCAAGAACGCGCTCGACACGATGGGCATGCCGGGCAAGCTGGCCGACTGCCGATCGACCGATCCCGCGGAGAGTGAGCTCTACATCGTCGAGGGCGATTCAGCCGGCGGCTCGGCGAAGTCCTGCCGGGACTCGATGTTCCAGGCGATCCTGCCGATCCGCGGCAAGATCATCAACGTCGAGAAGGCCCGCATCGACCGGGTCCTGAAGAACAACGAGGTGCAGGCGCTCATCACCGCGCTGGGTACCGGCATCCACGACGAGTTCGACCTGTCGAAGCTGCGCTATCACAAGATCGTCCTGATGGCCGACGCCGACGTCGACGGACAGCACATCACCACGTTGCTGCTGACTCTGCTGTTCCGGTTCATGCGCCCGCTCATCGAGCACGGGCACGTGTACCTCGCCGCGCCGCCGCTCTACAAGATCAAGTGGAGCAAGGGCAATCCCGACTACGCGTACTCCGACAAGGAGCGCGACGGAATCATCAAGACCGGCCAGGAGGCCGGCCGCCGGTTGGCGCGTGAGGACGCGATCCAGCGTTACAAGGGTCTCGGCGAGATGAACGCGACCGAACTCTGGGAAACGACCATGGACCCCGCGAACCGGATCCTGCGGCTGGTCACCCTCGACGACGCGGCAACTGCCGACGAATTGTTCAGCGTGCTGATGGGCGAGGACGTCGAAGCCCGACGATCCTTCATCATCCGCAACGCCAAAGACGTGAGATTCCTGGACATCTGACATGACTGACACCACGGACATCAAC
>JAVHVN010000105.1:0-44312 GCA_032160545.1 Pseudonocardiales bacterium
ACGGATGGTGTCGAATGGCGAGAACTGAGATCAAGCGAGACCCCAAGGGCAACAAGGTGACCGGCACAGCGCCAACCGGTCCCGGCGCGGCCAAAAGCGTTGTGACGGTGCAGGTGACTTATCCGACCGGAGTCGATCTCAGAGATCTCGAGCAGTTGATCTGGGAGACGGCGACGGGCTCCAAGAAGCTGCACCTGACGTCGGAGGCGCAGGGGAACACCACCGGCGGAAAGGGCTACATCCACAGCAAGGGAAACCCCAAGCTGCTTCTGGTGTCTCGCGTGGACACCGCGAAACACACGATCGAGATCATTCGCCAGGGCAAGGTCAGCGGCGGCGTCCACAAGTTCTGACGGCCGCAGCCCGTTCACTGGTCCGTCGTGCGTCCGCTGGGGCGGCCGGGTCCACCGCTCTGAGGCTGTCGGGCCGCCGCGCATCGGGCTACCGTCAGCCTTGTGAACGCGCCAGAAACCGGCGCCGACGTGGGGCACGCCGCCGATGCGGCGTCGGCCCACGATTCACCCGACCACACTCGGCTGCGGCAGCTTGCCGATGAGCAGGCCGCGTTGCGGCGCGTGGCCACGTTGGTAGCCGACGGCGCGGCGCCGTCCGTGGTGTTCTCCGCGGTCGCGGATGAACTTGGCCGCCTGATCGGTGCAGAGGCGACGTTCGTCTCGCGGGTTGATCACCCGTCCGGGGAGCACGAGGAGTTCGAGGGCTACCTCACCGTCATCGGGTCCTATGGCGGGTTGAGCGATCGAGTACCTGTCGGCTTCCGGCTGAAAATAGTGCCCGGGATGATTCAGACCGCCGCGCTGCGCACCGGACGCCCGGCCCGGCTGTCCGGCGAACGCTTGGCGAAAGGCCCGTACGGTGCGTGGGTCGGGACCCTGGGTATGCGGGCGGGGGTTGCTACGCCCATCGTCGTCGGCGGGCGTCGCTGGGGCGTGACGGTAGCCGCGACCTCGCAGGAGGACTTTCCGGCCGGCACCGAGTCGCGGATGGCGGACTTCATGGAACTCGCCGCGACGGCGATCGCCAACGCGAACGCGGAGCAGGAGTTGCGCGAACTCGCCGACACGCAAGCGGCACTCCGGCGCCTGGCCATGCTGGTCGCACGGGGTGAACGGCCCGAGGCGGTATTCGCGGCAGTGACCAGGGAGGCACTTCATCATTTCGGTGGCGGCACGGCCAGGATGATCCGGTTCGAGCTCGACGGATCGGCCACGCTGGTCGCCGACGAAGGTACGACTGACCCTCACGTCCGGCTCGGGGAAGGCGGGGAGGGCTATCCGCCGACCGGGCTGACGGCGACCGTCCACCGGACCGGTAAGGCCGCCCGCGTCGATGACTACCACGACGTACCAGATGGGGAGCCCGATCTCGCCGAGGGGATCCGGTCGGCGGTCGCCCTGCCGATATACGTCGAAGGCCGGCTGTGGGGAGCGATCGCGGTCGGCTCAGGGCAGGGGCCACTGCCGCCGGACACCGAGCACCGGATGGCGGAGTTCACCGAGCTGATCGCCACCGCCGTCGCGAACGCGCAGAACCGGGCCGAGCTCGTCGCGTCCCGCGCGCGGATCGTCGCGGCAGCCGACGAGGGCCGCCGGCGGATCGAGCGGGACCTGCACGACGGCGCGCAGCAACGCCTGCTCGGACTGACGCTTCGGCTGCGATCGGCAGCGGCCCCCTACGAGAGCGACGAGTTCGGTGCCGAGGTCAAGGACGTGGCCGGAGACCTCGCGGAGGTGATCGACGAGCTACGTGCGATCTCTCGCGGCATACATCCGTCGATCCTCTCGACGGGAGGGCTGCGGCTCGCGCTGCGCGCGCTCGGGCGGCGCTCCGCCGTTCCGGTGGAGATCAGGGTGCGGGTCGATGGTCGGCTTCCCGAGCCGGTGGAGGTGGCCGCGTACTACGTCGTATCGGAGATGATCACCAACGCCGCCAAGCACGCCCGCGCCTCCGTGGTCGAGGTCGACGCAGAGGTGTCCGGCGGCATGCTCCGGCTGTGCGTGCGTGACAACGGTGTCGGCGGCGCCGACCCGCTCCGGGGCTCAGGGCTGGTCGGGCTGAAGGACCGTATCGATGCGCTCGGTGGCACCTTCGCCGTGAACAGCCCGGCGGGCGTCGGCACAACAGTGACCTGCGAGCTTCCGGTCTCGGCCGGGACGGGGGGCGATATCCAGTCGCGACACGGGGGGCAACGACGCTGACTGCGGCGGACGATCCGGGTCCGGTCATGCACCGGGTCCACACGAAGAACGCAACCACCGGCACCCGGGCACGGCCCGAACGAAGCTATTGCCGCGCCAGCCACTCCCCCATGAGCTGGACGCCCTGTTCGATCTGCCCGCCGTCTCCGGCGAAGCACATGCGGATGAACTTGCCGCCGTCGACCGGGTCGAAGTCGACACCGGGAGCAACCGCGACGCCGGCCTCGGCGAGCATGCGGGCGGACCACGCGAGGGAGTCGTCGGTCCAGCGCGACACGTCGGCGTAGACGTAGAACGCGCCGTCGGCGGGCGCAAGACGGTCGAGCCCGATCTCGGGAAGCCGGCGCAGCAACAGGTCGCGGTTGGCTCGATACCGCGCGACGTTCGCGCGCAACTCGTCGTGCGCGGTGAACGCCGCGATGGCGGCGAACTGCGAGAGCGCCGGCGGACAGATCGTGAAGTTGCCCGCCAGCCGATCGACCGAGTCCCGCAACTCATCCGGGACGAGGGTCCAGCCGATGCGCCAGCCCGTCATCGAGAAGTACTTGGAGAAGGAGTTCACCACCACCGGCGCGCGGCTGAACTGCCATGCGCTGGCGGCCGACCCGCCGAAGGTGATGCCGTGATAGATCTCGTCGCTCACCAGCCGCGTGCCGTGCGCGTCGCACCACCGGGCGAGCGCCTCGAGCTCGGCGGGCCGCAGCATCGTGCCGGTCGGGTTCGCCGGGCTCGCGACGACGAGACCGCTCGGTGGCGACGGGAGGGCGTCGAGCTGCTCGACGGTCGGCTGAAACCGTGTCTGGGGACCGCACGGCAGCTCGACCACGTCGCAGCCCAGCGCGACGAGCATGTTGCGATACGCCGGATAGCCGGGACGCGCGACGACGACCGTGTCGCCCGACTCGAACGCGGACAGGAAGGCGAGCAGGAATGCCCCGGACGATCCCGTCGTGACCGCGACGGAGGCGGGGTCGACGTCGATCGCGTGCGTGTCGGCGTAGTGCGTGGCGATGGCGGCGCGCAAACCCGGCAGGCCGAGCGCGTTGGTGTACCCGATGAGGTCGGCGTCGAGGGCGGTATGCGCGGCAGCCCGCACGGGCGCCGGCGCGGGAGTCGACGGCTGGCCCGCGGACAGGTCTACGACCGGGAGCCCAGCGCGTCGACGTGCCCCGACGGCGTCGATGACGTGCATGACGTGGAACGGCGGCACCAGGCCGCGGGAGGCGACCTTCGCGACGGTGGCCGAGATCTCGGTGCTGTGCACAACCTGTCCTGACGCCGTTCGGCCTGCGGACGCAGCCGGGTACCTCAGGGTAGCCAGCCGGATGGACCGCCGCCGCCGGCTTTCACGAGGTCCGCTTACGCGAGGTGCAGCGCGAGCCCTGCCCGTCGACGGCGTGACGTAAACCACGCCGGTAATCTCCGGGCGTGCCCGTTGACCGGACCCTCGACCTCGACCTCGCGCGGGCGCTCGCCGATGACGCCGACGCGATCACGACCGTGCGCTACCTGGCGCGCGATCTGGTCGTCGAGGCCAAACCGGACCTGACGCCGGTCACCGACGCCGACCGGGCCGTGGAGCAGGCGATCAGGTCTCGCCTCGGGGCCGAGCGTCCCGACGATGCGTTCCGCGGCGAGGAGTTCGGCGTGGTGGGATCCGGACCGCGTGAATGGGTCGTCGACCCCATCGACGGCACCAAGAACTTCGTGCGCGGCCTCCCGGTGTGGGCGACGCTCATCGCGCTGCTGGACGACGGCGAGCCGGTGCTGGGCGTGGTGTCGGCACCGGCGCTCGGCCGCCGCTGGTGGGCGGCGCGCGGCAGTGGCGCGTTCCTCCGCGAATTCGACGGCCCGCAGCGCCGCATCGAGGTGTCCGAGGTGGGCCGGCTGGAGGACGCCAGCCTGTCGTACGCGTCGCTGTCGGGATGGGCCGAGCTCGGCCGGCGCGAGGCGTTCGTCGCGTTGACCGACCGGGTATGGCGCACCCGCGCCTTCGGTGACTTCTGGTCGTACATGCTGCTCGCCCAAGGTGCCCTCGACCTGGCCGCCGAACCCGACCTCTCGCTGTGGGACATGGCCGCACTCGCGCCGATCGTCACCGAGGCCGGCGGCCGTTTCACCGACCTGGACGGCGTCGACGGCGTGCACGGCGGCAACGCCGCGGCGAGCAACGGCCGGCTGCACGAGGAGTTCCTCGCGGCGCTCCGCGCCCGTTAGCGCCGCTCGGCGTCGGTCAGCGCGCGCACGGCGTCGGCGACGGCCTTGTCGAAGCCGGCCGCGTCCTCGACCTCCAGCACCGCGAGGAGATGCGGCCCGAACACCAGCCAGCCGAGCGCGAGCGACCCTGCCACGGCAGCCGCGATCTTGGTGTCGGCGTCTGCATCCGCGCCGCCTGACATGATGCCGAGAACCATCCCGGCCGCGGGCATCTTGGCTTCGGCAAGCAGCTCCGGCGCGTCGAGCACGGCCCGAGCGAGCACCCGCCAGTAGGCCGGATGGGCTCGCAGCAGCTCGAGCATCGCGGCGACGTCGGGCTCGGCCACCGCCGCGGCTGCCATCCCGAGCTCCTGCGACTGCAGCACCACGACCGCGCGGATCAGATCGTCCTTCGTCCCGAAGTGCCGGTGCACGAGCGCGTGGTTGACGCCCGCACGCTCGGCGACATCACGGATCGTCACCTCGCGTGGGCCTCGCTCGGCCAGCAGTTCGAGCGCTGCTTCCTGCACGGCCGCCATCACCGCCTCGCGGCCCCGGGGCCGCTCGGCATGCTGCTGGGTGCCGCCGTCCACGTGACCGACTGTAGTCATCCGACTACAGGTAGCCCGGGGTCACGGTGGCGTCCGGCGGCCGCGCTCGTCCTCGCGGCGCTCGCGTCGTCAGCTGCCGCCGCTCGTCCGGCCGTTGGGTGAACGACACGGCGTGAGCGTCAGCGGGCCAATCCGCTGATCACCTCGGCTGCCGCGAGCTCGGCCAGCGCAGCGGACGGCAGAGCGATCTTCGAGCGTCGCAAGCCACTGCCGATCACGACGACGGGTCGCTGCAGGACAGCGGCGTCGATCAACACCGGCCAGTCCGCCGGCAGGCCGATCGGCGTGATGCCGCCGTACTCCATCGCCGTCTGCGCCACCGCGTCGTCCATCGGCGCGAACGAGGCCTTGCGGGCGTCGAGTCGACGCCGAACGACGCCGTTGACGTCCGCCCGCGTCGTGGCCAGCACTACGCACGCGGCATAGCTCGTCGTCTGCCCTCGGCGACCGGCGATGACGACGCAGTTCGCCGAGTCCTCCGGCGTGACGCCGTAGCGCTCGCAGAAGGCGGCGGTGTCGGCGAGTTCAGGGTCGATCGGGGCGGCGAGAACGTCGCGGGCAGATGGCCAGTCTCCCAGCGCCTTCGCGACCGCAGGAGCCAGGAGCTCCGGCGTCGCCGCCTGCCAGTCGAGGGTTCCGGGACCGGTCACGTGGACTCACCCTAATGTGGACGACATGGACACTGACGAGATCGTCGAACAGATCCTGGCCACGTACGACACGATCACCGTCGTGGGTGCGAGCGGATCACCGGAGAAGGCCGCCCACTACGTGCCCGAGCACATGCAACAACACGGGTGGCGAATCGTCCCGGTCAACCCGCGCGAAGAAATGATCCTCGGCGAGCCCGTGTACCGCACGCTTGCCGACGTCCCTGAGCAGGTCGGGCTGGTGAATGTGTTCCGGCCGTCCGAATCGACACCCGATGTCGCACGCCAGGCCGTTGCCGTGGGCGCAACGGCGCTGTGGCTGCAGCTACACATCGCGTCAGCCGAGGCGCGAGCCATCGCCGAGGACGCGGGCCTGCTCTACGTCGAGGACCGCTGCCTGATCATCGAGCAGCGCCGGCTCCGCATCGACGCGCCGGCCGCCTGAGGCGCGTTGCGCGCGGGCTAATGCGCTGAGGCCCGCCAGGACGCGAAGTCCAGCAGCTGGCCTACGAGGATTTCGAGCGAACGGGTGACACTCGGATCGAACGTGCCGTCGGCCGCGGCATGCTGCTCGGCCGAGTTGACCGAAACCCCGAACGGCGTGGGCCAGCCGCGCAGCGCGTGAATCGTCGAACGGACGGCGGCCAGGGTCGAGCCGCACGACTGCCAGCCGGCTGCCGCGACGATGGCGCCCACCGCACGCCCGTCGAGGTACGGGCGCCGGTCGTCTCGCAACAACTCGAGATGGTCGATCGCGTTCTTCACCAGACCTGACATCCCGCCGTGGTAGCCGGGGCTCGCGATGATCACCGCGTCGGCACTGCGTACAGCTGAGACCAGAGCGGCCGCCTGCGGTGGCCCGGAATCTGCTTCGGCCGTGGAGAAGATCGGCAGAGTAGCGAGTTCGGCGCCGGTGAAGATAACGGTTCGCGCACCGCGCGCCGCTGCCAGCTCGAGAGAGCGCCGCAGCAGCAGCGTGGTCGTGGATGCTGAACTGGTCGAGCCGCCGATCCCGACAATGACCGGAGCGATCGGCACCGCGTGGCCCATCGACAACTCCCCTACCTTCGCCTCAGCGAACCACTCTAGGGTCGGAAGGGAACACCCGATCGCGCAGAGTCCGCAGGAGGAGCCGGCATGAGCCTCGACCGCCCCGAAGCACAGGATCCCTACGAGAAGCTGCCGGCTGTCGGCACCTTCTCCGTGACCAGTTCCGACCTGACCGAAGGCCAGCCCCTCCCCGCGCGGCACGCCTACGAAGGCGCCGCGGAGGGAGCGCAGAACGCGTCACCGCAGCTGTCGTGGAGCGGCGCGCCCGAGGGCACGAAGAGCTACGCCGTCACCTGCTACGACCCCGATGCGCCAACGCCGTCCGGGTTCTGGCACTGGGCGCTGGTGAACCTGCCCGGCGACACGACCGAACTGCCGACCGGAGCAGGAAAGGCGGGCGCCGGACTGCCCGGCAGCGCGTTCCACGTACGCAACGACTGGGGAACGAAGGACTACGGGGGCGCGTACCCGCCCGACGGCGATCGCCCGCACCGGTACTACTTCGTGGTTCACGCGGTGGATGTCGACGCGCTCGAGGTCGACGACGAGGCGAGCGCCGCGGTGGTCTCGTTCAACCTGGCCTTCCACACGCTGGCTCGCGCCCAGCTCGTCGCGACGTTCCAGCGCTGACATGGACGTCGACGAGGCGCGCGCGTTCCTCGAGACCCATCACCGCGCGGTGCTCGCCACCACGCGACGTGACGGGCGACCCCAGCTCTCGCCCGTCACCGTCGCGGTGGACGACGACGGTCGGGTACTCATCAGCACGCGCGAACCCGCCGTCAAGGTGCACAACCTGCGGCGGGATCCGTACGCGTCCCTCGCCGTGCTCAACGACGACTTCTACGGCGAGTGGGTACAACTCGAAGGCCCCGCCGAGATCGTCGAGCAGCCCGAGGCCCTCGACCTGCTCGATGACTACTACCGGCGCGCGGCGGGCGAGCATCCCGACTGGGCGGAGTACCGCGAGGCGATGATTCGCGACAAACGCGTGATCGTCCGCATCACCATCGAGCGGGCCGGCCCCAACGTCAGCGGCTGATCAGCGCAGCCTTCCGAGCGCGCTGTCCGCGAAGTGCGCAAGGAGGTCGGCGGGGTCTCGCCATGTCTCGAGCGCATGGTTCTCGAGAAGCTCGGCGGCGCTGGTGCCGCCGCAGGTGAGCCCGACGAACCGGAGCCCCGCCTTGGCCGCCGCCTGACCGTCCCACACGGCATCGCCGACGAAGAGACTGCGTTCGGGGTCGACGCCGCTTCGGTCCAGGGCTGCTTCGACGAGGTCCGGAGCGGGTTTGCTCTCGTCGGCATCCGCGGAACTGGTCGCCGTGTCGATCGCATCGTCCGCGTCGAGCGCCGAACGCAACGTCGCCAGCTCTTCCTCCGACGCCGAGGAGGCCAGGACGACCCGCAGGCCCCGCCGCTTGCACTCGCGCGCCAGGTCGGCAGCGCCGGGCAACGGGTCCAGGCGCCCCCAATGCTGCTTGTACAGCGTCAGATGGGCAGTGCGGAGAAGATCGTCACCGTCCCGATCCCGACCGTCTCCGAGCAGGTGGTCGAGCAACTTGTCCGAGCCCATCCCGATGGCGCGGTGCACCGTGGCCATCGGCACGACATGCCCGTTCTGGCGCAGCGCCTCGGCCCACGTCACCGCGTGCAGGTACGGCGTGTCGACCAGGGTGCCATCGACGTCGAAGAGCACGCCGGGTGCGTCGTTACTCACCGCTCGCCCTGCTGGTACGAGCCGCCCATCGCGCTGCGCTCGGTCTGCCCGACGATCGCGACGACAGGGACGTGGTCGAGCTTCGCGTCGTACAGCCCGTTGAGCAGATGTATCGCGCCGGGGCCGCTCGTCGCCACGCAGACCCCGAACGAGTCGCTGAACTTCGCGTAGCCGACGGCCGCCATGGCCGCCATCTCCTCGTGCCGGGCCTGGACGAACTGCGGGTCGTTGTTCGCACGTCCCCATGCGCCGATCAGGCCGTTGATGCCGTCGCCTGGGTAACCGAACACCTGCCGAACCCCCCACTCGCGCAGACGCGCGAGCAGGACGTCGGCGACTGTCTCTGCCATGACCGATAGGTCCCCGATGATCCGCACGTCGAAACATCGGCGCCCGCAACGGACGCCCGTGCGTCGCGCACTCGGGTCGGCATCTCACAGGCATAGTTCCGTGTCGCGCGGGGAAGGTTCCTGCCATGCCGTCCGACAAGTCCCGGGTCATCGTGGTCACCGGCGCATCCGGAGGGGTGGGGCGCGCGGCGGCGGTAGCGTTCGCAGCCCGAGGTGACTCCGTCGCGCTGCTCGCGCGTGGCGCGGCAGGTCTCGAGGGTGCCGCCGACGAGGTGCGCGCCGCCGGCGGAAAGGCCTTGCCGATCGCGTGCGACGTCGCCGATGCCGAGGCGGTCGAGCGAGCCGCCGCGCAGGTCGAGACGGACCTCGGCCCGATCGACGTGTGGGTCAACAACGCCTTCAGCGCGGTCTTCGCGCCATTCGACCAGATCAGCGCGGCCGAGTTCCGGCGCGCGACCGACGTCAGCTACCTCGGGTTCGTCCACGGCACGCAGTCCGCACTGCGCCGAATGAAACCGCGCGACCGAGGTGTGATCGTTCAGGTCGGGTCCGCCCTCGCTTATCGCGGGATCCCGCTGCAGAGCGCGTACTGCGGCGCCAAGCACGCGATTCAGGGCTTCACCGAATCGCTGCGATGCGAGTTGCTGCATGAGAAGAGCGGCGTCAAGATCACCATGGTGCAGCTGCCGGCGATGAACACCCCTCAGTTCGACTGGGTACTCAACCGGCTTCCCAAGAAGCCCACTCCCGTGCCGCCGATCTACCAGCCGGAAGTCGCAGCTCGTGGCATCGTCGCCGCAGCCGATCATCCGCACCGCCGCGAGCACTGGATCGGCAGCAGTACGGTGGCAACCCTGCTCGCCAACGCGGTGGTGCCCGGAGTCCTGGACCGCTACCTCGGGCGCACCGGCTTCGACGCGCAACAGACGAATGACCCTGCATCTCCGGAAGATCCGTCCAACCTCTGGGCACCCGTCGACACCGGCGCCGATCGCGGCGCACACGGCCGGTTCGGTAAGCAGGTCATCCGGACCGATCCACAGCCGCTTCTCTCCCGCCACCACGGGCTCGTCGCCGCGACGATCGGCGTCGCTGCGGCATTCGTGTCATCAACGCTGGGCGCCCGGCGTCGATGACACGAGCGACCCATCCAAGCGCGGCGTCGACTTCGGAGAACGCCGTGACTGCATGCGGAACATCCGTGCGTCTCGCGGCCGAAGCACCCACAGAACGGACCTGACGCGATGCAGATCGGTTACTTCCCGTCCTGCGAGGAGTACTCCCCGAAGGAGATCCTCGACCAGGCCCGTCTGGCGGAACAGGCCCGCGCCTGCGCGATCTGTGAGCTCAGCGCCCACGACCCGGCCAGCCCTTGACGACGGGCGACCTGCAGTCCGACACCCGTAGCCCGTGCGAGACGGCCGACACTGGGCGCCTGGCGCGCCGGTTCACCCGCCGGCGAACGGCGGCAGCACGTCGATGACCGCGCCGTCATACAACCGGGTGCCGTCGCCCGCCGGCGTCTCGTCGACGAGGAACGACGCCACGGCGACGACCTGGGCGAGGGTGCGCCGTTCCCCGAGTGCGGCACGCAGCGCGCCGACGGTGTCGGCGGCGAGGCGCTCCTCGTCGCGGCCGGCCGCACGCCGCGCCCCGGCCCAGTACCGCACCACCACGTCGGCCACGGACGTCAGCCTGCCACCGTCACCGCGGCCCCGGGATCCGGGTAGGTCTCGACGTCGACCGCCTTGGCTGCGAGCCAGATCGCCACGCCCTGGGCGAGGCCGAGTTCGGCCACGGCTGCGGGCGTGACGTCGACCGCCGCGTCCGGAGGACCGGTCACCGTCATCCGCACCCGATCCCCCAGCGCCGCGAGCGAACTCACCGTCGCCGCCCAGGTGTTGCGCGCGCTGCTCGCGCCCGGTCGGTTCAGGTGCACGGTCAGGGCGGACGGCCGCACCGACACCAGCACGGGGCCGGTGCCCGAGCCTGCGACGACGAGCCGTCCCCCGCCGTCGAGCGCGACCACCCCGTGCTCGGCGTCGCCGCGGTAGAGGTTGGTGCCGACGAGACGGGCGACGTACGGAGTCGCGGGCCGGCGCGTGATCTCAGCCGCGGCGCCCTGCTGCACGACGTGGCCGTCTTCGAGCACGACGATCCGGTTCGCGAGCAGCAATGCCTCGACGGGATCGTGCGTGACGAGCAGGGTCGGCCCGGCGAAGTCGGCCAGGTGCGTGCGCAGCTCGCCCTGAACGTCGGCACGGGTCTGCACGTCCAACGCGGCGAGCGGCTCGTCGAGCAACAGGGCGGCCGGATCCGATGCGAGCGCCCGGGCCAGCGCCACCCGCTGGGCCTGGCCGCCCGACAGCGCCCGTGGGCGGCGCGCCGCCAGTTCGCCGACACCGAGCCGTTCCAGCCAGCCGCGTGCGCTCGTCCGCGCGGCGTCCCGGCCCACACCCCGCGCCCGCGCACCGAACGCGACGTTGTCGAGGACCCGCTGGTGCGGGAACAGGCGATGATCCTGGAACACGACCCCGACCCGGCGCCGCTCGGTCGGGACGAACACGCGGCAAGCGGGCTCGTCGACCACGGTGCCGGCCACGGCGATCCGGCCCGACCGGGCCGCTACGAGCCCAGCCACCGCGCGCAACACCGTCGACTTGCCGGCTCCGTTCGGGCCGAGCAGAGCGACTACCTCGCCGGCGCGGACGCACAGCTGTGCATCGACGGCGAAGGAACCGCGCTCGACTCGTGCTGCGAAATCGACGGACGTCATGACGCCGGCGCGGTGCTCTGGCGCAGCCAGCGGTCGCCGAGGCCGGCGATCACCACGACCGCCACGAACAGCAGCGGCAGGCTCACCGCGACCGCATCGCTCTCGTCGCCGGCGTTGAAGACCGTGACCACCTCGGTGGGCAGTGTCCGGGTGAGCCCCTGGATGTTCCCGCCGAAGAGGACGGTCGCACCGAACTCGCCGAGCGCGCGCGCCCAGCACAGCACCGTGCCGGCAGCAACCGAGGGCAGGACGAGCGGCAGCGTCACCCGGCTGAACACCCGCCACGGCGAGGCACCCAGCGTCGCGGCGGCCTCGTCGAGCCCTGCGTCGGCCGAGCGCAACGCGCCCTCGACCGCGACAACCAGGAACGGCATCGCGACGAACGCCTGCGCGATGACGATGCCCGTCCGGGTGAACGGCAGCGCCAGGCCGAACCACTCGTCGAGGTAGCGACCGAGGTACCCGTTGCGCCCGAGCGCGAGGAACAGCGCGACACCGCCCACGACGGGCGGCACGACGAGGGGCAACATCACGAGCGCGCGAACGACCCGGCGGCCGGGCATCCGGCTACGCGCGAGCGCGGTCGCGAGCGGGATGCCGAGTAGCACGCAGACGACGGTCGCCTCGGTCGCGGTCACGAGCGAGATGCGCAGCGTGTCAAGGACGTGCGCGTGCCGGTAGCTCGCGCCCAGCGACCGCCACGGCGCCCGGATCACGAGGCCCAGCGTCGGCAGCACGAGGAACAGTCCCCCCACGACCGCGGGCACCAGCAGCGGACGGGGCGGTGCACCGACTCGCGGTCCGCGCGTGCGGACGAGCGTCACGGGCCCGAGAAGCCGGCGTCGTGCAGCACCCGCTGGCCCTGCGCCGACCGCACCAGATCGACGAACTGCTGGGCGAGGTCCGGCCGCGCAGCGTGGGTGAGCACCCCGATCAAGTACTCGGTTGCGACATTGACGGCGTCCGGAACGGGGACGCCGGTCACCTTGGCCCTCGCGGCGAGCACGTCGGTGACGTACACCAGCGCCGCGTCGACCTCGCCGAGCTGCACCTTCGCGAGCGCGGACTTGACGTCGGGGTCGAGGGACGTCGGGTGCACCGTCAGCTTCGCCTGGCCGAGGACCGCGGCAGCCACGGACCCGCACGGCACCGCGGGATCGCAGAGCGCCACCTTCACCCCAGGCCGGGCGAGGTCGGCGAGTGACGCGACGTGGGCCGGATTCCCCGGAGGTACCGCTATCTCGAGCGTGTTGGCCGCGAAGGCGGCGGGCGCCTTCGCATCGCCCGCCGAGACCACGGTGGTCATGTTGGCCGGTGCCGCCGACGAGAACACATCGGCCGGTGCGCCGTTGACGATCGAGGTCGCGAGTGCGGAACTCGCGCCGAAGTTGAAGACGACCTTGGCACCTTCGTGGGCCTTCTCGAAGCGAGCACCCAGGTCGGTGAACGTCCCGGTCAGCGACGACGCGGCGTAGACGGTGAGCTCCCGGTGTGACGACGAGTTCGCGGCGCCGCCGGACGACCCGCACGCCGCAAGTGTCAGCGACATGACGAGGACGGCTGGCAGTACCGCCAGGCGAGACGTGATCGTGCGGGTCACCGCGGAACCTCGATCACGACGTTGGTTGACTTGATGGCCGCGACTGCGCTCACTCCGGGCTCGAGGCCGAGTTCGTCCGCCGCCTCGCGGCTCATCAACGACACCACGCGGTACGGGCCGCACTGCAGCTCGACCTGCGCCATGACGGTGTCGCGGACTACCCGGGTGACCAGCCCGAGGAAGCGGTTGCGGGCGGACTCGACGTCGGTGGCCTGGTGCAGCACGGATTGCTCAGCAAGCGACTCGGCGAAGCTAGCGAGCCCGGCGCCGTCGACGACCCGCCGCCCCGCGTCGTCCTCGTCCGCGACGAGCCGCCCGCTGTCGACCCAACGCCGGACGGTGTCGTCGCTGACGCCGAGCAGCCGCGCAGCATCCGCGATGCGGTAAGCCGGCATGCCGGAAGCTTACCTTCACAGCTCCGCAGCTGCGTGTTCATGCCCGGCACATTCTCCGCACCTGCGGACTAAGTTGGCGATCACCGGGGCGCCAGGTCCGGGTCATGCTCAGGAGGCGACTGCCTCCGGCAGGTGCGCGGTTGCGTAAGCCAGGCGGAACGCCTTGCGGGCTCGATACGCCAGCGCCGAGATGGACTGGGGGGTGACCCCGATCTCGTCAGCGATCGATGCGGGCGTCTGACCCTCGACGTCGAGTCGCCACAGGATCTCCTTCCACCGCTGCGGAAGTCCGCACATCGCGTGTTGCACGGAGGAGCGGACCTCGACCTGCTCCTGCGGATCGGCGCCGGCGGTCACCGGCTCGGTGGCGAATACGGCGTCGGGGCTCGGCACCTCTCGGCCCCGTTGGCCACGGTGGGCGTCAGCAGCCACATTGCGCACGGCCGCGATGAGGTACGGCCGGAACGCCCGGTCGGGGCCTTTGCCCTTGCGCAGCTGGCGGATCACCCGGACGAAGGCCTCGTGCATGTAGTCCTCGGCGTCGGCCGGCTGGGCCCCGTACTGCATCGCTCGCCGGACGGCGGCGCTCGAATGCGCTCGGTAGAGCTCGGTCTCGGCTGCCAAGTCACCGGCGCGAACGCGCGCCATGAGCCAGCTGTCCATGAGCGCTAGGGGGTCGAGCTCCAGGTCCATACCAGTCCTGTCCGTCGCGAGCCGCCGGGTATGCGGATGCCGTCCGAGACCGGCGCGACCCCCCAAGGCTCACGCGTAGCCGGTGCGCGACCTGATCGAGGCGCGCGGATAGATCATATGTATTTCGGCAGCGAGGTCAAGGCTTTCGTCATATGAATCCGGGCGGCCTGCGCGCGCGGGAACCGGCCGGCCGTCAGCTTTGCGAACCTTCTGACGACCGGCCGGCCGATAGGCCTCCCGCAGCGATCGGACGGAATCACCGCGCGAGCACCCTGCCGAACAGGCTCGGCACCTTGTACGACGTGGCCCGCGCGGCGGTCATGACGCCGTGCGACGGGACGGGAACGGTCAGCCCTGCGGGTGCAGCCCCAAGATCCGGATGATCTCGGCGACGGTCTGCTCCGGACTGCCCGACGTGTCGACGGTGATCGCGTGCTCGTCCTTTCCTGGTAGCTCGAGCGTCTCGAACTGCGAGCCGAGCAGCGCGGCCGGCATGAAATGTTCGGGTCGGTCCGCTACTCGCTCGGCGATCTCGCTGACGCTGCCGGCGAGATGGACGAACACAACCTCAGGCCGGCGCAGCACGTCGCGATAGCGGCGCCGCAACGCAGAGCAGGCGATCACGCCCGGCCCGCCCGCAGCGATTCGGGCGTCGATCCACGCGGCTACGCGGGCCAACCACGGCGCGCGAGCGGCATCGTCGAGCGGTTGCCCTGCGGCCATGGCGGCGATGTTCTCAGGCGGATGCAGGTCGTCCGCGTCCGCGAAGGACCAGCCGAGCCGGTGCGCAAGCGCCTGACCGATCGTCGACTTGCCGGATCCCGACACCCCCATGATGACAAGCACGGGCGAACGAGCGACGAAGGTAGCCATCGTCTGCAGATCCTGCCGTAGCGCCCCCGCCGCAGGGCAGGCGTCCCGGACGGGCGGGGACCCGGCCACCGGCTGGTCTACGCACAGACCGACCGGTAGCCGGGAACGGGGTGGGCGCCGGGAACGCGCGCGTCCGCCCCCGGCATCCGGAGCGAGCCACCGCCTGAGAACCGGATCGACCGACTCACCGCGGACCCCGCCGGCCGGCGTGCGTGCCGGCCTGGGCGACGTCGTCGCACTACGACCCTCGTGCGGGCACCCCCGCGGCGCCGCGCTCGGATTCGGCGACGAGCCTCGCCCTGTCTACAAGATATACGATGAATCAGCTTCGGATTACCACTGTTCGAAATGCCGGAAGTCCCCGTCCGGAGGAACCGGACGGGGAGATCGCGGGCCTCGTCGTTATCCGACGTGTCGCCCGATATGCCGACAGCACCGATCAGATGGCCATCCGCTTTCGGTACGCGACGGTTGAGCTCGATCTGGTTGCGCCAGCTCGACTCGGACATGTCCCAGAACGACTCGTAGACCTCGGGCGTGAGCACGGCGGCGTCGTTCACGAGAATGCTCACTCGACCGAACTCCGAGAGAGGAACATCGGCGACGGTCGTGACTCCGCCTGGTGCCAAGAGGTCCGCCGTGAGGGGCAGGCAGCGGCCCAGCTCCCGCACCGCGGCCGCGGTGTCGCTGAGCGAGACCCCTGGCGTCGAGGAGGTCAACGACCGGGACGCGGGCGACGGGGGCCTCGACGTTGATGCCGGCCGGCACGTACTGATCGGGTACGTACCGGTCAGCTGCTGCGCGAGCGGTTCCAGATACGCCTCAAGCGCCGGGCTCTCCTCTCCTCGAGCATCGGATTGATCAGGACAAAGCCGGCACAAGTCCCGCAGCCGATCTCGGGCAGCGCGTACGCCGAGTCGTCGAGCCCGTTCAAGACCTCTCGGTCCTGGACACGAGCGAGCGCACCGTTCACGCCACGACCCCGCTTCGGATAGATCGTCTCGCGGCAGGCCGGCTGCCACACGCGCATCCACAGAGCCAGGAACGCCTCTGAGGTGTAGCGCCCGGTGTCGAGCCAGACATCCTGGTGCTCGAGCGCGCACTCGCGGGCCAGGCGCGGTTCGTCGATGACGACAGGTCTGGTCATTGACCCTCTGGGTGCGGAAAGTTCGGGGTCGGCCGGCGCAGGTAGCACTACCTCGACCCGTCAGACGGCGCGAGCTGCAATAACGAGCAGTGCACTGATGATTGGCCAGGGAAGTCGAACAGTTCAGACCGTCAGGCCGAGGTACTCGGCGGCATTGTCATGCACGATGGCCATGATCTCGCCGGGTGACACCCCGTCGAACTGTTTCTCGTTGATGGCCCGCGAGTTCGGGAACAGTCCTTCAGCGTGGGGATAGTCGTTGCCCCACATGAGACTTCGGAGCCCGGTCAGGTGCCGGTTTCTGATCGCCGACGGGTCATACATGAATGAACATCGAACGTTGCGACGGATGTAATAGCTCGGCGGAGCCAGTTCGAGCTCCTCGACCCCCATCTGGGCGCGCAAGCTGCGGGCGGGATCAGTCGAATACCGGCTGCCGTGGTAGTAGTCGGACGACTCCATGAACCATGAGAGCCATCCCGCGCCGGTCTCGATCAGGCCGACCTGCAGGTCAGGGTGCCGCTCGAACACACCACCGTTGACGAGCGCGCCGAGCGTCTCGGTCGTCGCCGCGAACAAGTAGTTCATCATCGTCAGGTGGGTACCCGGAAGGTTTGTCGGCACCTTGCTCGACCCGTTGAACTCGCCACGGCCATTGACGTGGAATGCCAGAGGCACTTGTGCGCGTTCAGCGGCCTGCCAGAGCGGCTCCCATTCTGGATGAGCGAAGCTGTGGCCCGGAATGAAGTACGGCAGCAGCCCCGGGCGCAAGCCCAGAGCGGCAGCGCGTTCCAGCTCGACGGCGGCCGCGCCGATGTCCGAGAACGGCAGCACGATCGAGGGCGCGAACGCACCGAAGTCGTCCTTGAAAACCGCTGCCGCCCAGTCGTTCTGGATCTGACACCACAGCAGATCGCCCTCTGGATCCTTCGGCCCACCGAACAAGTTCCGGATCAGCAGCTCGCCAACGACGCCATCGCGCTCCATCTCCTCGAGTCGGGATTCGACCGAGAAACCAGGTCGGGCCTCGTCGCAGCAGTTCCCTTGCAAGATCCGGGCAATCTCGACCTCGTCGTCGGGATCGACCCGGATACCTTTCGCTAGGGCGTCGGTAACATTGTTCCCACTGCTCCCCATACCCATCTCGTCCATTTCCGCCGTCAGAAACGGTAGCGGACGGACCAGATAAGCCCCATCGTCGCGCAAGTCCAGCCGCGGGACGTCGCTGCGATAGCGTTCCGGCAGCTTTTCGGCCAAAGCGAGCGGTGCCGGAAAATGACTGTCAGTTGTTATCAAGGGAAAGTCAAGCATCAGATTGTCCGCCTGTTATCGGGTCAAGCTGTCCAAGGTGAGCGCAGTCAGCGTTTGCATCTTGACGCCGTTGGCAAAGAACTGCTTGGTCTGCTGGTCCAACGGAAGGACATCGCGCTGCGAAATGACCTTCTGCTGCACTGCCGCCCACGCCGGGCACTGATCGGCACCGGTCGCCCCAAATGCCTTGGTGACCAAGGTGTTGACGTCCGGATCGTCGAGGCTCGAGTTACCACCACCGTTGGCGAAGCTCGGCCCGGTCAGGTAGAGGATGTAGTTTCCCGGCGCAGGTCCCCCACCGCTGAGGAACTGCATCGCAATGTCGTAGGTGCCCTTCACCAGCATGGACGTGTAGCTCGCCGAATCAACGCTCGTGATCTTAACCGTTATACCGAGCTCGCCCAGCTGGGCCGCGATGTACTCCTGACCCGCGGAGCTGAAGTTCGCAGTTGTCGACAACAGGTTCAAGGACAGCGCCTTGCCGTCCTTCACCATCTTTCCGTTGCTCAGAGTGTAGCCGTCAGAGATCATCAAAGCCTGTGCCTCGTCGATACTCGCGGCTGGTACCAGGCTGGCGACCGAGTCGTCGTGGCAGGCGCCGTTAGGGGCGAAGATGGATGCACTGGTTACGCCATATCCACCGGTGTCGGCCTGCATGAACGCCTTGGTATCAATCGATTGGGCGATCGCCTGACGCAATTTCAGATCGTTCGCCAGCACCGGCAGGCGGGGATTGAATACGAGGTTCGACAGGTACTGACCGCCAAAGGTGGTGTGGGTCAGTTTCTTGTTCGCTATCAGCCGGGCGACGTCAGGACCGCTGACGCTGGCAACATCCAGCTGGCCGGTCATCAGTTCATTCGCGGCCGTGCTGTCCTCCGTAAGCACCTGCAACGTCAACGCCGATGGGAACCCGGCGCGCTTGGCGCTCTCGCCGTTGGGACCCCAGGTCCACGCCGAGCGTGGCGCCAACTTCACGTGGTCGTTGTGAACCGCCTCGGTGATCGTGTACGCGCCACTCCCGATAGCGGAAGTGGTGTCCTTGTTTTGAATCTTTGCGATTTCGGACGGACAGATGATCGATGCGTGCGGGCTAGTCAGGTCGAGCAGAGCGTCGCTGAACGGCGTTCCCAGCGTGATGGTCACGGTACTGGCCGAGCTGTTCGACGTGACGGTGTACGGACCGCGACCGAGCAGCAGCTTCGCTTCAGGCTGAGTCGTCAGAAACTGCACCGACTTCGCAATCGCCGCCGCGTCGAGCGCGGTGCCGTCGGAGCAGGTGACCCCAGACCGGATGGTGAAAGTCAGCTTCGTCGGGGTGATATCCCACTTGGTTGCAAGGTACGGAACCGCCGACTTCGCGTCCCCGGACAGTCCGACCAGGCGATCGTAGATACCGCTGTACAACACGATCGAGTTGATGTTGCCGGCGGTGTCGTACGGATTCATCGTCAACCAGTCACCGACGATCCGGGCGGTGACCGGTCTGCCCGCCACTCCAGGTACCGAGCCGCTTCGTGAATCGTCCGGACTCTTCGAACTGCTGCAGCCCGTCATCATCAGCGCGGCGACCACGCCGACCATGGCCACCGCTGTCGCCAGCAATTTGGATTTCATCAATCCCCAATCAAACCTGGCATATGGCGCCACCGTTGCCGGTCGCAAACAATCAGTACACGTTCCATATGGGAACTTATCATTTGCCTACGAGCCACGCAAGGTTTTTGTTGGCGCCGTCCGCGACTGGCTCCGCCATCATCGTCGCGTCCAGATTGACGGTCAGCGGCAAAGGACGTGGGTGATCCGGACTAGTGCCTGTCCATAGTTCTCGTCGGACGCCACGCCGAGGTACGACCCGTAGAGATTCATTGGCACACCATCCCGCGCCACCGCGGCCAACGGATGGCTGCGGCTCGGTGCGCCGTCATCGGAGGGACTCATCCTCAGACGGACGTGGACCGGAGGAGCACGAGCGGTAGCCACGTCGCGCCGACCACCGACAGTCCGGTGTCGGCCTCGGTTTCGACCGATTCGACCGAACGCCTCGCCGGTACCGCCAGCACCATTTCCAGGTCGACCATGTCGTACTTTCGCACTGCTCTCCGCCTCGCCGGGCAGCGGCCTCATGCACAGACTAATTCCCATTTGATTCGTCCATTCCTTCCGAGATCGCCATCACCGGGTTGCCGCAGTCCGACGCGTCCAGCTCCCCGAACTCGGTCGGTGTTCGCGGAGAATGGGCGCGAGCCGACGCAGCACGACTGCCCGGCCGGCCGGGGCAACGTCACGCCACTCGATCGAGGCGAACTGCGCGGCCTGCACCGCATCGCCGACGTCGGCCACGCCGGCCGTGGGGACATCGGCCAGGGGCGGCCCGTCGCGAGCGACGATGTCGGCGCAGTCGAGCGATCGCGGGCTGGGCGGAGGTCGCCGCCGACTTACAGCTGCCAGGGCCGATTAGTCTTCACCATCAGAATTCCCTCGGTCCGAGGCGACGCGGCGCCAGCGCAGCGGTCGTCGCACCGGCTCGGTCGTGGCCGCACCACCGCTACCTGCCGGACCGGTCGCACCGGAGTCCGACGTACGTACGCCGTCCTCCGCGAGCCCGGGCGCGCGCTCGAACAGCCAGTCCGCGTGGCGGTAGTCGGTGGCGTCGCGCAACGCGAAGATCTCGTTGCGTAGCAGCCGAGCGATGCCGTCGGTGTGCCAGATCTCGCCCCAGCGTCGGGCATTGCGCTGGGCCCGGGCCGTCCGCGGTTGCCGGTGATCGACATAGGCGCCCAGCGCATGAGCCAGCTGCTCCGGGTGGCGCGGGCCGTCCGGGGCGAAGCGACGCAGCGAGTCGGTGAGCACGGCGGCGTCCTCGAAGGCCTGGCACGCGCCCTGCGCGAGGTACTGCAGCATCGGGTGGGCAGCGTCGCCGAGCAGCACCAACCGACCCGCGACCCAGGTGTCGATCGGTGCGCGGTCATACATCGTCCAGCGCTGGTCGGACCGTAGGGAGTCGACCGACTCGCGCACGGCGTCGCAGGTGTCCGCGAACGTGCAGTAGAGCTCGTCGGCCGTGCCCCACTCGGCTTCGCCCTCGAGGTAGAGCTGGCTGCGGAACACGGCGACCTGGTTGTACATGTTTCCGCCGCGCACCGGGTACTGGACCAGGTGGATACCCGGCCCGACGTAGACCTGCACCTCCTCGAGACTGGCGTGCCGCTTCGCGTCGGTGAGCGGGACGGCGCCGCGATACGCGACGAATCCCGATACGTCGGGCTCGTCGTCGGACAGGTAGCGGCGCAGCGTCGACCAAAGCCCGTCGGCCGCGACGACTAGCGACGCCGAGTACTTCGCGCCGTCGGTCAGCTCGACGGAGGCCACGTCCGCGTCGCTGGTGACGGTGGCGACCGATCTGTCGTTCTCGAGGACGACGCCCGCGGCCCGACAGGCCTCGAGCAGCACGTCCAGCAGGTCGGTACGGTGCAGCACCACGTACGGCGCCCCGTAGCGGTCCGCGAACGGTGAACCGAGGTCCATCGCGGTGAGCTCGGCCCCGGTGAAGGCGTCCGAGAGCACCAGCCGCTTGGGCCGGATGCCGACGTCGAGCATCGGCTCGAGCAGGTCCCACGCGCGCAGCAGCCGGGTCGCGTTCGGCGCCAGCTGGATGCCGGCGCCGACTTCGCTGAACTCGGGGGCGCGCTCGAGAACGCGGACGCTGAATCCGCTGCGACGCAGCGCGAGCGCAGTCGCGAGCCCACCGATGCCACCGCCGACCACGAGCACGTCGTCAACGGCGCAACCCTCCCGATCTACCACATCAGCCTCTTGTTCCTGTTCGCATCCGCCGGCGTGGAGATCGACGACGTGCAGCCAGACCTCGCGCACGCGCATCCACGGCGCCTCGCTCGCCGACACCTCGCGGCCCCGGAGTCGTCCTCACCGGGGACGACCAGTCCGGCTCAGGCAGCCCGTCGACAGCGCCGCGCAAGGGAGCCGCCGACGCGCGGGGCTCCGCGAGCAGCTCCGGCATCGGCCGGACCAGGGCCTTCTCGATCGCCGCGGCCCTTGCCTCGGACGAGGCGTACATAGGGGTCGGATCGCCAGTGCGCGCCCACGTCAGCAGGTTGATCAAGGCGTCAGCGTTCTGCGCGACGTGGGCGAGCACGTGCGCCCGCGTACAGCCGGGCAGCAAGGACGGTGTCAGAGGGGCGGTGCCGGCCAGCGGATCCGCGATCTCCAGGAGCCGGTCGGTGCCCGACCACCGACACAGGTGGGCCAGCGCCGCAGGCCGGGGCTGCGTCGGCATCAGGTCGTGGCGGGCGGGCCCACAGCGGCACCATGTCAGCGGCCGCGAAGTCGGCGTAGAGCCGGTCCAAGTTCGCCTGCGCGGAGGCGTCGATCTCGACCTGCGAATCAGCCGATGCCATGCCTGCCTCCACCTATCTCATTCCGCCGGTTCGCCGTACTCCGGAATAGGATGTGTACGGACTATATCTGTGGAAAGAAAGGATGTATACGGACCAAATTGAGCCGAGGTTTACCCATCGTGGACGTTGAGATCACCGACCGTTCATGATCGGTTCGTAGCGCAGCATCGTGATCTCATGCTCCGGATAGTCGACGAAAACCGGCCGCACCCGCATCCCCACTCGCAGATCGACCGGGTCGACGTTGACCAGCTCGGTACTCACTCGCGGTCCCTCATCCCACTCGACGACCGCGAGCAGCTGG
The DNA here is from genome assembly GCA_032160545.1 of Pseudonocardiales bacterium. Classification (GTDB taxonomy): domain Bacteria; phylum Actinomycetota; class Actinomycetes; order Mycobacteriales; family Jatrophihabitantaceae; genus DATGFB01. The sequence goes on from JAVHVN010000105.1 coordinate 22,308, forward strand.
GGCACCTCGAAGCCCGGCGCGGTCGGCCGGTCGCTCACGGTGAACGTGTAGAGCGTCCCCAGCCCGGCGATCTCGCGCCACTCCAGGTCATCGGCCAGCGTGCCCGGTGCGCGCACCCGCGGGTAGAAGACGTAGCGCGCCGCGGACGGCGAATACTGGATCTGGATGTGGTGCTCGCGCAACGCGGCCCAGAATGGTGCGGTCACGGGAGTGGGCTCGGGCATCGGCCTGGTCATCAATCCCCCTGCAGCACGAGGGCGACCTGCTCGCTCATGATGCCGCCGTTGCCGGACACGAAGGCCGTGTGGCAGTCGCGGACCTGAGCCGCTCCGGCCCGACCCATGAGCTGCCGGGTGCCGTCGCAGACGTGGTGCATCCCGCCGGCCATCGCCGCCTGCCCGAACGAGAGCTGGCCGCCGGCCGTGTTGACCGGGAAGTCTCCGCGAAACGTCAGGTCGTGCGACGCCACGAAGTCCATGCCCATCCCCTTGGCGCAGAACCCGGCGTCCTCAAGACTCATCAGCACGGTGATCGTGTAGCAGTCGTATATCGACGCAACGTCGATCGCGGGCCGGTCGACGCCGGCCATCCTGAACGCCCGCTCGGCGGCCGGGCCGATCGGTGAGCGCAGCATGTCCTCGGCGTAGGTCGGGGTCTTGAACGTCAGCCGCTCGCCGAAACCCTTGACCCACACCGGCCGATGCCGGCCTCGTCGGGCGATGTCCGCATTAGCAATGACCACGCCGGCACCCCCCTGGCACGGCATCACGATCTCGAGTTTGTGCAGTGGATCGGCGATCATCGGGCTCGCCAGGACGTCGTCGACGCTGATCGGCTGCCCATGGAAGACCGCGTCCGGCGTCGCGCACGCGTTCGTCCGCTGGTCGACGGCGATCTTGGCGACGGCGCGCTCGTCGTAGCCGAACTCGTGGGCATAGCGACGGGCGATCTGCGCGTAGGGCGCGTTCTGCCCAAGATTGCCGTACGGGATCTCGAACTCGGCCTGTGGCGACCCGAACGTGTTGCTCGAGGCGCCGTACCCCCAGTCGCGCGGCGGCCGGCGGCTCGACGCCGGGTAGATCACCGAGCCGGGCACGATCGCGAGCACGACGTCGCACAGACCGAGTTCGACCGCCATCGCGGCCCGCCAGATCATGCCGGCCGCGGTCGCTCCTCCGAGGTCGACGAACTCGCCGAAGTTCATCGGGATGCCGAGATACTCGGCCAGCGTCGCCGGGGCGAGGATGTCGGTCTCGGCGATGCGGCCGGTCACCATGCCGTCGACGTCCTCGGCCGAGATGCCGGCGTCGTCCAGCGCCTCGCCGGCGAGCATCGCCCACTGCTCGAGCGAGAACCGGGCCGGACGGATCGGCTTACGTTCCGGAGCCAGTTCGACGAAGCCGACGATCGCTGCCTCTCCGGACAAACCAGCCATCGTCACGACCGCCGCGGCAGGCTGACGGTGGCCGTCCCCGGCATCAGCGGTTCGCCGTCGACCTTCGACCCGAGGACGTCGAGGGTGACCCGGCCGGTGTCGGCCTGCACGCCGGTCACCGTCCCGCCGAAGCGAAGATCCTCGCCCGGAAAGGCGACGGCCCGGTTCTGGACGGCGAAGCGGACGAGCCGGCCGCGCCCGCCGATCCAGTCGGTGACGGCGCGCGCGAGCAGCGCCGATTGCAGGGGCCCCTGGACCAGCAGGTCCGGATACCCCTCCACCTCGGTGGCCCAGCCCTTGTCGTAGTGGATTCGGTGCCCGTTGTAGGTAGCGGCGCTGAAGTAGAACATCTGCGTCGGATCCACGCGGATCGAGAGCGTCGGCAGCAGATCGCCCACCGACACGTCCTCGACGTGAAGCTGGTCAGTCACGTTTGTCCCTTCGGCCGACGATGCCGGTCACGGTTTGGCGATCATGGAGCCGAACGCCTCGGCCAACAGCCCGCCGTCCTGGCGGGTATAGGTCACCCGAGTCCGCAGCATCACGAACGGGCCGGAGCGACCCTCCTTCTGCTCGAGGCTTTCGGCCACTCGCACGGCGGTGACGACGTCTCCGTGGTAGATCGGCTCGTGAAACGTGATGTCCTCTCCTCCGGCTAGGCGTCGCGGGGTGCGCGGTAGCGCGATGTCGCCCGCGCCGTCGCCGAGCGGAATGCCGTCCGGGCGCAGCCGGTCGAGATCGTGCACCCCCTGCGTGATCTGGCCGATGTACATCGGCGGCATGATCACGTCGCGATAACCCTGCGCCCGCGCATAGTCGGCGTCGAAGTACAGCGGATTGCGGTCCTTGACCGCCGCCGCCCACCGCTGGAACTCCTTCTTGACCACCGTGCCCACGCCCCGGCTGATCTCCGTGCCCACCTGCGCCCACGATTCGTCGTCGATCAACGATCCGCTCATTGGACTCCCCTCACGCGAACTGCTCGTCGGTGACGAGCCGGCGCTCGACCAGCGCCGCGTACTCGGCCGCGGTGTACCCGAGTAGATCCAGGTACACGTACTCGTTGTCCTCGCCGAAGCCCGGTAACGGCCGGCCGAACGCGAGGTCGAACCCGTCTGCGCGCCAGTGCGGCCCGGGATAGCGATGCGTGCCGACCGCGGGATGAGTGCGCTCCTGGAACCACCCGCGAGCCCGCAGGTGGGGGTCGTCGAGCACTCGCAGCTCGGTCATCACCTCGCCGGCCGGTACGCCGACGGACTGGAGCCGCGCGACGATCCGCTCGGAGGACTGCGGGGCGGCCCAGGCCGCAATCTGGTCACGCAGACGGCGCGAGTGCTCGCGCCGACCCGCCGCCGAGGCGCCGAGGTCGAGCCCTTCGCCGCCAATTTCCTTGGCCAGCGCCTGCCAGTCCTGGTCGTCGCGGATGGAGATGGCCACCCAGCGGTCGTCCTCGACGGCGCGAAACACATCCTGCAACAGGTGCGGGTCGCTGTTGCCACGGATCGGCGGGTTGCGATCGTTCAGCTGGTAGTCGAGGAAGTACTCGCCGATTTCCTGCATGACGTTCTCGGCCTGCGCGAACTCGATCAGACCACCCCGGCCAGTGCGCCGTCGATCCCACAGCGCGGTGAGCACCGCGAACGCCAGTCCGGCCGGGGCCGCCTCGTCCATGTGGTAGTTCTCCCCCGCGCTCTCAGGAGTCTCGCCCTCGTAGCCGTCCATTGCCGCGATGCCGACGAGGGCATTGAAGTTCGGGCCGTAGCCGAGGTAGTTGCTCATCGGTCCGCTCATGCCCATCGGCGGCATCCGCGCGACGATCAGCCGCGGATTACGCACAAGCAACTCCTCGTGTCCGATGCCCAGCTTCTCGAGGACGCCGTTGCTGTTGTTCTCGACCAGCACGTCGCAGATCGAAATCAGCCGGAGGACGGCCTCGTGCCCCTCCGGCGTGTCCAGGTTCATGCAGGCGGCCAGCTTGTTGCGGGCGTGCCAGTTGAAGATTGCGCAGCGGTCGTACGGACGGGTTCCGGGGTCGCTGTCCGGGTACATGTTGGCGTGATAGCCGGTCTCGGCGACGGTCTGCTTGGTGAACGCCGCGGTGACCTGCCTGCTGGTGCGGTCGTTGCCTTCAGCCCGGATCACCTCGGCGCCGAGGTCGCCCAGCAGCGCCGTCGACCCCGGCCCGGACCAGACGACGGTCAGGTCGAGCACCCGCACACCTTGCAGCGGATAGTTCGTCGCCAGCAGCGAGGACGTCGGCGACGCCGGCGCGCGCGGGACATCGACCCACGTCGTGGCGTCGTGCTGACCGAGCAGGGGGGCCGTGGTCCGCAGCCGGTAGCCGTTGGCCATTCGCCAGGGTGGACCGACGTAGTCCAGATCGCCGACCACCGAGTGTCGCGCCCGGACGTAGGCCCCGCGGTCACGCGCGTGCGGCTGGTGGAACAGTTCGTCGATCTCGAGCAGGGCCGTGACCGGGATCCGCCGCGCCTCACCATCGGTCATGATCTGCTGCTTCGCATGCGCGGCGAACCAGTCCTTCAGATAGGCCGTGAACTCGTCGGCGTCGTCGCCCAACCGCGACATTCGGTCGCGGTACCGCTCGACGAAGGCCGGGTCGCCGTCGCTGATCATCTCGATCAGCCGGTTCCAGTGCGCCGCGTTGATCACGTACAACATCACGTAGCCGTCGCGTGCACGGAACGGGCCGGTGAAGTTGCCCTTGCCCCGGTGCGCGCTGCGCACGCCGCGTGGCGCGTTCATCCCGGAGTAGCTCGCCGCGAGCAGCGTCGCCGCCCGCCGGTCGGCCCCGGCGAGCAGCACCTCATGACCCGACACGTCGATCACGGAGCCGATTCCGGCCCGCTGCGCCGCGAACAACGCGCCGAGCGTGACCGCCCCCGCCGAGCGGCCGATCGTGTAGTGCTCGAGGTGCCCGGGCTTGCGCTGCGGCGCGCGACCAAGCTCGCCGGTCGAGTGCATAGGGCCGCCCATCGCCTGCAGGACGATGCCGGTTGCCTCCCAGTCGCGGTACGGGCCGGTCTGCCCGAACGGTGAGATACGGGTGATCACGAGGCGAGGGTTGCGAGCGTGCAGCACGTCCGGCCCGAGTTCGAGACGCTCCAGATGCCCGGGCCGGAACGATTCAACGAGCGCGTCGGCGTTGTCGACCAGGCGCAGCAACGTCTCGCGGCCGGCGCTGGTGTGCAGGTCGGCGGTGACCGAGCGCTTGTCGGTGTTGAGGTGCAGGAACAGGGCGCTGGCTTCGGGGTCGGGTTCGTCGTGCGGGAAGGGTCCGACCCGCCGGGTCAGGCTGCCCTCACCCGGCTTCTCGATCTTGATCACGTCAGCGCCGAAGTCGGCCAAGAGCTTCGTCGCGTACTCCCCCGCGATCCAGCGGGACAGGTCGAGGACGCGCAGCCCGCTGAGGGCCTGCGGAGCGCTCGACCCGGCATTGGGGGCGGCGCTCATGAGATCAGTCCAAGCTCGACCTGCAGCCAGCGCGCGGCGACATCGGCCGTCCCGCCGCGGACCTCGGTGACCTTGGCCCGCTCCGACCACAGATGCAGGTCGGTCTCGCGGACGAAACCCATTCCGCCGTGCAGCTGATGGGCCGTCCACGACATCTTCTTGTACGCCTCACTGCAATGCAGCTTCGCGATGGCGACTGACCGGGTCGCGGTGTCGCCCCGACCGACCCACCACATCGCCGACTGAGCCGACAACCGGGCGTTCTGCAGCGCGATCCACATGTCGGCCACGAGGTGCTGCGCCGCCTGGAAGCTGGCGATCGGGCGGCCGAACTGGCGCCGGAGCTTCGTGTACTCGACGGTGCGATCAAGGATCGCCGTAGCGCCGCCGAGCATCTCCATGCACTGCAGGGCGAGCCCCGCGTTGCTGGCCCAGCGCAGGTCGCCCGGATCGAGCCCCGCGCCGTGCGGCCCGGACATCGTCGCGGAGTCGGGGCATAGGACACCGTCGAATACGAGCTCCGCCTGCTTGTCGCCGGCAAAGCTGGCGAGCGGTCGGATCGTCACCGCGGTCGGGTCGACCAGGAACCCGAGGCAGCGAGCGGGTGATCCGTATTCGGCCGTGGCCGCGGTGACCAGGACAACGTCGGCCGCCGCGGCGTCTGGCACGTACAGCAGGCGACCGGTGACGCGGTACCCGTCGGTCACACGTTCGGCGGTCAGCCGCGGGCGGACGTCACCTGCGTCGGACGGGTTCGCCACTGCGAGCGTCGCCCGTAGCTCGCCCGCGGCCAGCGCCGGAAGGTACGTCGTGCGCTGCGTCGAGCTGCCCCACCGGTTCAGCGCCACGCCGAACTGGAGCGTGCTGTAGACGACGGTCGGGCACAGCACCCGGCCGGCTTCGAGGAACGCCAGACCGAGCTCGTACAGGCCGGCGCCCTGACCACCAAACTCCGGATCAATTGCGAGACCGAACACGCCATTGGCCACGAGCGCCCGCCACAGCTCGGTCGGGACGCCGTCGGAGGATGGCTCCTTCATCGCGCGCACCAAGGCGGGCGGACACGACCGGGCGAAAAGCCCACGCAGCGCGGATTGGAGCTGCTGCTGCTCGTCAGTGGGGACGGTGCGCACGCCTACCGCCCGTACTTCGGCATCGCGAGTTCCCGCTGGGCGAGCACGTCGCGAAGGACCTCGTTCGTCCCGCCGCCGAAGCGGTGCAGCGGCGCACCGCGGTACAGCTTCTCGAACTGACCGTGATTCACGGCGAGGTCATCGGCCCCGCCGAGAACACCCTGCATGCCGAACATTCGGGTCGCCAGGTCACCGACCCGTTGCCGCAGCTCGCTCGAGTTGATCTTGCCGGCGGTCAGCATCGCGGTTGGGATCCCACCGCTCTCCAGCAGCGAGGAGATCTCCATACCGGTCAGCGCCGCGACCTCGACGTCGGCGTCGACCTGAGCCAAGGCGCGGCGCAGGTCGGCGTCGTCGACCGGGCGTGACCCGTCCGCCAGAGGTTGACGCGCTAGCGTGAGCAGATCATCGACAGCGCGGCGCAGATCACCGGCGGTGACAAATCCGCCGCGCTCCAGGTCGAGCGCTCCGGTGATGTACTGCCATCCGTGATTGACCTCTCCGATGAGGTTTCCGACCGGCACCCGCACGTCGGTGAAGAACGTCTCGTTGGTGCGGTAGTCGTCCCAGCCGATGAGCGGCCGTACCTCCACCCCCGGCGCGTTGATCGGGACGATCATCACCGAGATGCCGTGATGCTTCGGAGCGTCGGGGTCGGTGCGCACGCACAGCCATTCGTGCGTCGAGATCTGGGCCCGGCTGTTCCAGATCTTCGAACCGTTGATCACCCAGTCGTCGCCGTCCAGCTCGGCCTTCGTACTGAGCGCGGCCAGATCGGTGCCGGCGTTCGGTTCGGAATACCCGACCGCCATGGTCATCTCGCCGCGGGCGATCGGCGGAAGGAACTCGGCCCGGTTCTGGTCCGTGCCGTAACGCATGATCATCGGCGCCACCGAGGTGACGGTGAGATCCGGGCCAGGGGCGCCGACGTAGGCGAACTCGTTCACGAGGATGTGCTGGTGAGTGGCCGTCAGGCCCAGGCCTCCGTACTCCGTCGGCCAGTTGATGCCGTACCAGCCCTTCGCGCTGACCGCGCTCCGGAACGTGTCGAGCTCTGGGCCGGCGCTCTCGAAGCCGAACCTGCGGCGCTCGGCGATCAACGCCGCGGTGACGTTCTCCCGCAGGAATGCCCGCACCTCGTCGCGCCAGGCACGTTGGTCGTCGTCGACTTCGAAGTCCATGCTTGCCGTTCCTTCTTTCGCTGGATCGATCGCGCGGGATCGGTCCCACTCGACCGGGCGCCGTTGCCGCCCGGTCGAGCGAGTCTCACCGGGTGAGGGTGTCCAGGTGCACCATCGTGAGGGTCTGCATCGCGACGTCTCGCGTGAAGAACTGCTTGATCTGCTGATCCATCGGCAGGACGTCGCGGTTGGCGATGACCTTCTGCTGGACGGCGGCCCACGCGGGGCACTGCTGGTCGCCGGTCGCGGCGAACGCCGCCTTGACCAGCGTGTCGACCTCGGGGTCGTCGTAGGCGGTGTTCGCGCCACCGGCCGTGAAGTTGGGCCCGGTCATGTAGAGGATGTAGTCACCGGGTGCCGGGCCACCGCCACTGAGCAGGCCGAGCAGCAGATCGAAATTGCCCTTGACGAGCGCGCCCGAGTACCCCGACGCGTCAAGGCTTGTGACCTTCAGCGCGATGCCCAGCTTGCCGAGGGCCTCGACCAGGTACTCGGCACTCGCCGAGCCGAAGTACGCGGTCGTGGTCAGCAGGTTCAACGTGACCTGCTTGCCGTCCTTCTCCATCTTGCCGCCGCTCAGCGTGTAGCCGGCGGACTCCATCAGCTTCTGGGCGGCCCCGACGTCGGTCGGCGGCACGAGGCTTGCGACCTTGGGGTCGTAGCAGGTCGCATCCGGGGCGAAGAAGGACGGACTCGTGACACCGTACCCGCCGGTGTCAGCCTGCATGAACGACTTGGTGTCGATCGCCTGGCTGATCGCCTGGCGCACCGCGAGATCCTTCAGGACGTCGTTCGTCGGGTTGAACACCAAGGGAGACAGGTACTGTCCGCCGAACGTGCTGTGCGACAGGGATTTGTCGCCGATCAGGCGGGCGACGTCCGGGCCGGAGATGGGGGCCACGTCGACCTGCCCAGAGAGCAACTCGTTCGCGGCCGTGCTCTCGTCCGTGATGACCTGGAGTGTCACCTTGCTCGGAAACCCGGGCTTCTGTGCGCTCTCGCCGTTCGGCCCCCACGTCCAGTTCTTGTTCGGGGCGAGCGTTATGTGGTCGTTGTGGACGGCCTGCGTGATCGTGTATGGCCCGCTACCGATCGCGGTGGTCGAGTTCTTCGCCTTGAGTAGCGGGATCTCGGCCGGGCAGACGATCGATGCATGCAGGTCGGTGAGCTTGTACAGCGCGTCGCTGTAAGCCGAGCCGAGCTTGATCGACACTGAGCTGGCGTCGTTGGTCACCGTGTACGGCCCGTTGCCGAGCAGCAACTTCGACTCCGGCTGGGTGATCATGAACTTTAGCGATGTGGCCGCAGCCGCCGCATCCAGCGCCGAGCCGTCCGAACACTTCACGCCGTCCCGGATCGTGAAGGTGAGATCGGTCGCACTCTCGGTCCACTTGGTGGCGAGATAGGGGACGACGGTCTTGCCGTCCGGGCCGAGCGCGACCAGCCGGTCGAACACGCCGCTGGCGATGATGTCGGTGCCGATGTTGCCGGCAGTGTCGTACGGATTCAAATTGGTCCAGTCGCCCGACAGCCGGACGGTCACCGGTGAGGACTTCGCACCGGCCTTGGCGGACGAGCCGCCGGACTTCGTCCCGCCGGCGGACTTCGAACTCGTGCACGCCGCCACACCGAGCAAGACGACCAGTAGCAGTACGGGCAGTGTCTTCTTCAGCTTCATGGACCCCTCGATCGGTAAACCAACAGATGAATCGACTGCAGGTCGGGTCATCCCCGAAATGGACACAATCACTTTGCCGATATCGGAGCATTCCGATTGACGCGGTAACAGTGCTCGAAAGCGATTCACGGCCAGCATCGCCGTAGCGCGCGCCGACCGGTCGACGGCAGTTCATCAGCACACGTTGGATCGGGACGCTAGCATTGATCCGTACACGGTGCAATCAAGTCTGGTGTTCCAGATGACGTGCTGTGGCTCGTGGTTGGCCTCGCTATGACCTCCGCACCGGGTCGCGCCAAACGCGTTGGTCGGCGCCCGTTCGAGATACCCGCCGGGCCGTGGCGTAAATCGGCATCGTCACGCCGCCGGTGAAGCAGTACTTGGCCTGCTGGTCCAGCGACTGATAGCTTCCAGAGCGACGTCATCAGTACACGTTGCATCAAATAGTCTCTCCATCTGGCGACGGTTGGCGCGACTTCGCGCGGACCTCGAACGCGCAACACACCGATACGAAAAAGAGCTCCAACCGGGCTTGAACGAATTCAAGCCCGGTTGGAGCTAAGTCGAAGCGGGAACAGGATTTGAACCTGCGACCCGGCCGATTTCGGCATCCTTGGTGCGGCTCGCCTCACCGGTCGCCAGGACGCTAATAAGTCCCAAAACATAAGGGCTGTGAGCACGTCAGCGAGTCGACCGGAACGGGCTTGAGTCAGCCTGAGCGGGCGCGAGGCTGACGAAGCAGCAAACGTCACGCAGCAATTTGGTGTCGCGCTCGAACAAGTCCAGCGCGACGACCTAATCTCATCGATCCTCGCCGCGCTCCAGGTTCATGACGATGATCTGATCTTCTTCGGCGGCACTGCCCTCGCCCGCACGTACCTGCCGTCCGGTCGCCTCATCGAGGACATCGACCTGCTCGCGGTGACCGTTCTCGCGGGCACCGGCCGCACACGATTGGCAGGAGCAGCTATCCGGACAGACGCGCTTGACCGTCAGCCCCGAGGAGGCGCTGCAGGTGGTCCGTTCGGCCTGGTCGGCCGCCCGATCGTGACACCAGGACGGTGCGTCCGAGCCCGCGACTCGACGTCCGCACGCGTGCGGACCCGTGGCGCTGGGGAAATGTTGTTGTCATGCCCACGACGTTTACATCTAGAGCGTGCTCGAACTCAAGCCTGACGCCGTCCCCCGAATCCAGGCACCTGACGCCCGGGGCCGGCCTGAGCATCGCCGAGGCCGGCCGTCGAACCGGTTCAGCGTCCATACCCTTCGCCACTACGAACGTGCCGGCCTGGTCGTCTGGTTGCAGGCCTTAGAGCGTCCCATGGGAGATCGACAAGATTCCCGGCCAGCCGCACCAGCCGTCTCAGGCCCGAGCGGCGCGGGACTGACGGACATGTGACGGACATTCGCCGAATTCGGCGCCGTACAGACGATCTTCGGAAATGACTGAAGGCCCCGAAATTCGGGGCCTTCGTCGTTGTAGCGGGGGCAGGATTTGAACCTGCGACCTCTGGGTTATGAGCCCAGCGAGCTACCGAGCTGCTCCACCCCGCGCCGGTAACCCCAGCCTACCTGCGCCGGGTCCCGCCTCCAAACCGGGCTACTTCGTTGCGGTCGGCGTAGGCGTCGGTGAGCCGTATTTCGACTCGTACTGCTGCAGCAACTTGAGCACATTGGCCTGCGCCTGCCCGATCGCCGCAAGGTCCCCGCTGCGGTAGGCGGCCTGCAGTTGGGCGAACGCCTGGTTGAGCGAGGCGAGCAACTGCTGCTGACTCGCGGGTACCGTCGCCGTCCCGCTCGGCGTTCCTGTACCCGCCGCCGGCGGAGTGGACGGCGCCGAGGTTGACGGCGGAGTCGTCGTCGGTGCCGGGTTCGTCGTGGTGACGCCGAGCTGTTTCAGCGTCTGACCCGGCGAGTGGCCGGGTTGCAGATCGCTCAAGGCGTCGGTCAGCGTTGCGCCGTAGCCGATCTTGTTGCCGTACGTGACGAGAACCCGTTGCAGGGTCGGGTAGGTCGATTGCACGTACAGCGGCTCGACATAGAGGAAGGAGTCGCCGAGCGGCAGGGTCAGCAGGTTGCCGTGGATGATCGTCGACTGCCCGGTATCGAGCAGAGTGATGTCCTCGGAGATCTGCGACTGCGTCTTGAAGACGTTCGCCACCTGCGCCGGACCCTCGATCGCCGTCTTGTTCGGCACCACCAGCACCGTGATCTTGCCGTAGTCGGCACCGTAGTCGCTGTTGGCAGAGATGTAGGCGGCGAGGTTCGGGGAATTGTTCACCGTCATCGGCGTCGTCAATTGGAACTGCGCTGCGTTGGACGAGCCGTCGGCGGTGTTGGCGAGCACGTAGTACGGCGGCTGGTCACCGGCGGTGGTCTTGAACGGGTCGGTCGGCACGGTCCACTTGTCGGCGACGTTGTAGAACGCGACCGGGTCGTCGACGTGGTACTGCTCGAGCAGTGAGCGCTGGACGTCGAACAGGTCCTGCGGATAGCGGACGTGCGACAGGATGGTCGCCGGCATGTCGCTCTTCGGCTTGATGGTGCCGGGGAAGACCTTCATCCACGCCTTGAGCACCGGATCGGTGTTGTCCCACTGGTAAAGCGTCACCGTGCCGTCGTACGCGTCGACCGTCGCCTTCACCGAGTTGCGGATGTAGTTGATGCTCTTGTCGGCCTGCCCGGTCGACAAGGACGTGTGGGTGAGGTCCGACAGCTTGCTCTGCTCCGAGTACGGGTAGTTCGACATCGTGGTGTACGCGTCGACGATCCAGACGAGCCGCCCGTTCGCCACCACGGGGTACGGGTCACCGTCGACGGTCAGGTACGGAGCGACCTTCTCGACGCGCTGCTTCGGGTCGCGGTTGAAGATCAACTTCGCGCCACTGGCACTCGCCGCGTTGTTCAGCAAGAAGTTCGTCTGCTTGAAGTGCACCGCGAAGGCGAGCCGGTTCGCCAGGCTACCCAGCGACACGCCGCCCGAACCCTGGTAGGTCGTCCGCGAGTCGGCGCCGTCGTACTCACGTTGCGCGCCTTTGGCTCCGACGATCGAGTAGTTCGTCATGAGCTCGCCGTAGTAGACCTGCGGCGTCGTGAGGTTCAGCGGACCCGTCGGCGGGATGTCGCCCTCGGTGTAGGACGCCGCGGACTTGGCGTTGGTGACGTCGGAGTCGGCTTCGGCCGCCACGAACCCGTAGCCGTGCGTGTAGAAGGTGTGCATGTTGATCCAGTTGCCCTGCGAACCCTTGAGGTTCGACGGCACGAGTTCACGTACCCCGACGACGTAGTCGTGCTCGACCGGATTGCCGTTCGCATCGGGCAGCGTGTAGCGGTCCATGTCGAGGTTGGGCGCGAAGCCGTACGGCGCGCGGATGCGCTGAGCGTTGGTCACCGTCGGCGACACCACGTTCGGGTCGAGGATGCGGATGTTGTCGACGGTCGGGTCGTTCGACGTGATTGCCGCTTCGCTGGGGTTGGCGGTGGCCGGGTAGTTCACGTATGTGACGGTGCCGCTCGGGTTGTCGGTCGTCTTCGTCGCGATGCCGTAGGCGTTGCGCGTCGCCTGGATGTTGCGCCCGATGTACGGCGCCTCCTTCGTGCTGGCGTTCGGCTTGACCGAGACCTGCTGGACGATCGCGGGGTAGATGCCGCTGATCAGGATGCTCAGGATCAGCAGTACGCCGAAGCCGATGCCGGGTAACAGGGTGCTGCGGAGCCAGAGGCTCGCGAGCACACCCACAGCGATGATCACGGCGAGCCAGAACAGGATCGTCTTCGCCGGCAGCGACGCGTGCACGTCGGTGTAGGAGGCGCCGGTGAACTTGCTTCGGTTGGAGAAGACCAGCCCGTACCGGTCCAGCCAGTAGGCAACGGCCTTCAGCGCCATGAAGACGAACACCAGGACCGTCAGGTGTCGCCGCGCAGCGGGGGTGACCTTGGGTCCTGGCGTCTGCAGCCGGATCGCGCCGGAGAGGTAGTGCACGCCGATCGACAGGATCAGCGCGAAGATGATCGCGGTGAAGCCGAACCCGAGCATGAGCCGGTACACCGGGTAGTCCCAGGCGTAGAACGAGATGTCGCGGTGGAACTGCGGATCGGTGACTCCGAACTTGCCGCCGTGCAGCCACAGCTGCCAGGTCTGCCACTTGCCCTGCGCGGAGAGGCCCGCAACCAGCAGCGCGAAGATCGAGACGACCGCGAGCAGCAGGCGCTTGCGCGGTTCCAGCACGGTGCGGTAACGCTCGAGGTTCTGCTGCTCCGGGGACATCGGCCGGAACGGCGGCCGTAGCAGGTATGCGATCACGAGGTTGCCGCCGATGATCAACGCCATCAGCACGCCGAAGATCGCGAACAGTGCGAGCCGCGTCCACAGCACCGTGCGGTAGGCGTTGCGGAAACCGACCTCGCCGAACCAGAGCCAGTTCACGTACACGCCGACCAGCGACGTCGCGACGATCAGCAGCACGATGATGATGGCGACGACGGACAGCGCGATCTTCCACCGCCGCGGCAGTGTCAGGCTCGGGACGGGCGGCCGCATGGCCACGGGCAGCTCCTCGACGACGGGACCCCACTACGCGACCACGTTCCACCCACCCGAAGGCGCGCACGCGGATCCGCTTCCCGGACAACGTACCGGCACAACTTCGGGTTCCTGCGGGTTCCTGCCCGCCTGAGCGGCCACGTGCCGCCGCGGGCACGATGGACGCATGAGCGCCACGCATCCGTTCGTGCTGTCTGCGGTCGCTGCAGAGATCGAGGCACACGTCGCAGCGACGGGGTGGGACCGTCCGCCCACTCTCTTCGCACTCGTCACGGCCGAACAGGTGGCGGCGGGCGACCCGGAGACCGCCGCTCGGTTGGGGATCGAGCCCGGCGCCGCCCTGGCACCGATCGAGCAGGAGGCGCTGCCGGACGGGCCGCTGGACGAGGCCCTTGCCGGGATCGGCTGGCCGGCCGAGGTCGCGGGCTGCGCGCTGAGCCAGGAGGTCCTGATCCTGCCTCCCGGCGCCGAGGCCGCGCTCACCGCGGACGCTGGGCCCGAGGCCGCCGCGGCTCATCCCGATCGTCGCGAAGCGCGGCTCGTGGCGGCGGTCGTGCGCGACGGCACGTCCGCGGTCGTTCTGCGGTTGCGCGGGGGCCCGGGCAGCGCTGACGACGAGCTGCTCACCGGCCCCGATCTCGCGCCGAACCTCGTCGGCGCGCTACTGGAGACCCTGCGCGACGAGTGATCTCGTCAGCATGACGGGGTGCTCTTGCCCGCCTCGATGGCCAGCAGGTCCTGGACCGCGTTGTGCAGGGTGTCGACCTTGACCACCTGCAGACCCTTCGGCACCGCGCCGCGCACGTCCGAGCAGTTGCCGGCGGGGGCGAGAAACACGGTCGCTCCGGCGTGCCGCGCGGCGATCATCTTGAGCTGGATGCCACCGATCGGCCCCACGGTCCCGCTCGAGTCGATGGTGCCGGTGCCGGCGATGAAGCGCCCCGCGGTCAGGTTGGTGGTGCCCACCTTGTCCATGATCCCGAGCGCGAACATCAGCCCCGCCGATGGGCCGCCGATCTCGTTGCCCAGCCCGAGATCGACGGTGTACGGCGTCGCACACACCTGACCGACCTGGACGCCGATCCGGGCGCCCGTCTTGCCGGACAGTGGAGCGGCCACCGCCAGCGTCACGGACTGCGGCTTGCCCGCCCGCACGATGCCGATGGTGATGGTCGTGCCCGGCTTCGTCTTCTGCAGCACCGCCGTGAGCGCGTCAGCCGACGCGACCGGCTTGCCGTCGATCGTCTTCAGCACGTCGGCCGGCTGCAGCTTGCCCTTCGCGGGCGTGTCGGCCTGGACGACGATGACACCGAACTGGGCTGGATAGCCGAGCTCGCATGCGGCCGCCGCGATCGCATTGTCCTGCGACTCAGCGAAGTCGGCGGTGTTCTGCTGGTCAACCTGCTGCTGGCTCGTCCCGGGCGGATAGACCGACGACTTCGGCACCACGACCTCGTCGTGCTGCAGCCAGCCGCTCAGCGCCGTGAACACGGTGAGGGGCTGGGTCGACACGTTGACCGTGGTCATGTTGAGGTGCCCGCTGACCGTGTGCTGCGTCGCACCCTTGATGACGATGATGCTGCTGCCGCGATCGTCGGTGGCCAGCGTGTTGAACGTAGGGCCGGGTGAGAGCACCACGTAGGGCACCGGCAACGTCAGAGCGAGGACGAAGAGCACCAGGAATAGCACCCCGCTGACGAGCAGGGTGCGTACGCGGCGGCTCACGCCGTGAACCCTAGCTTTCGTGGCTGAGGCGGTCGGCGTGCGCTCAGCGCGCTCAATGGGGTCAATGCCGGTCGACGCGGATCCGGCCGCGGGCGGGCACGGTCAGCGCGTCGAGGTAGGCCTGGTGCGCGTTGATCGCGTCATCGGTCGGCGCCACGCGGGCCGGACGGCCGCGTAACCACAGCGCGATCGCTGCCAGCGCCGTCGCGACGAGTGGCGCGGCGAGCCACAACGCCCAGGACATGCGGCGACGGTACCGGGGAGTCGGGTGTTCGCCCTGCGCGCAACACCGTGCCGCCCGGAACGCCCCCCGTTGCTCGTTCGTCGCTACTACCGTGATGAACATGGGTAACGAACTGCCGTTCGGGTTCGGAGGCAGCGGTCGCGAGCCGGACGGGTCCGACGACCTGTCCGGTGCGATGCCGTTGTTCGCCGAACTGCAGAAACTGCTGTCATGGACGGGTGGCCCGGTCAACTGGGACCTTGGGCGGCAAGTCGCCGTGACGACCCTGGGCGGTGCTCAGACACCGGTGGAACCAGGCGATCGCGCGGCCGTCGCGGACGCCGTCCGGCTGGCCGATCTCTGGCTGGACGAGGTCACCGATCTGCCCAGCGGGGTCGGGTCGGTCGAGTCGTGGACCCGCCTCGAGTGGATCGAGAAGACGCTGCCGGTCTGGCGCTCGCTCTGCGAACCCGTCGCCGCGCAGGTCACCCGTGCGATGTCGGCGGCCGTTCCGGCCGAGCAGCTGCAGATGCTCGGCGAAGGCAACCCGCTGGCCGGCATCCTCAACCAGGTCGGCGGCCTGATGTTCGGCGCCCAGGTCGGCCAAGGCCTCGGCGGTCTCGCGCAGGAGGTGCTGTCGGCCACCGACATCGGGGTGCCGCTCGGGCCACCCGGCGTCGCCGCGCTCCTGCCCGAGAACATCGCTGCATTCGGCGCGGGGCTCGAGCGGCCGCTCGACGAGGTCCGGCTGTTCCTAGCACTGCGTGAAGCAGCGCACCAGCGACTGTTCGGGCATGTGCCCTGGCTGCGCCAGCGCCTGCTCGACACGGTGGAGTCCTACGCCCGCGGTATCAGCGTCGACATGTCGGCCATCGAGCGCGCGATGACGGAGATCGACCCGACTGACCCCCAGAGCATGCAGGACGCACTGGCCGGTGGCCTGTTCGCGCCGCACCAGACCCCCGAGCAGGAGGTCGCGCTGCGCCGCCTCGAGACCCTGCTCGCGCTCGTCGAAGGGTGGGTCGACGCAGTCGTCGCGGCGGCGGCCGGCAACCGGATGGGTGGCGCCGAGGCGTTGCGCGAGGCCCTGCGCCGCCGGCGCGCCGGCGGCGGTCCTGCCGAGCAGACCTTCGCCACGCTGGTCGGCCTCGAACTGCGGCCCCGGCGGCTGCGCGAAGCGGCGGCCTTGTGGTGGGCGGTCACCGAGAAGCACGGGGTGAGCGGCCGTGACGCGCTGTGGGCGCATCCAGACCTGCTTCCGACCGCTGAGGATCTCGACGATCCGCTCGGGTTCGCGGACACGATCAGCGCAGGCCAGCTCTCGGACGAGTCGCTCGCCGAGGCTGTCAATGCGGCGATCGAGGAGGCAACTGCCTCCGGACCTGACGCCTCGGGGTCCAGGTCGGATGCCGGTACGGACGCCGTGGCGGACGCTGGGTCCGAGGCCGGCGCCGAACCGGGCGAGGATCCGCGCGCCGACGGATCGTCCGACGACGACGGCGCACCCGGACCCACCCCGGTCTGAGCTTCGGTGCGCCTGGCTGACCCGGGCCGGCGTGCGTGCCCCGGCTACGAGCGGGGCGTGGCTCGGCGGTCGGAATCGGCCTCAGCGGTGGCGTCGTCGCAGTTGTCGGGGTCCTCCCGGCTATCGGCGTCGTCGTCCTCGTCCCTGATGTCCAGATGGGCGGCGGCCGAGACGCCGTCGAGATAACCGCGGGCCCGCTCGGTGCGGGGGTAGCGCTCGACGAGTTCCCAGAACCGCGGCCCGTGGCCCGGTACCAGCAGGTGCGCGAGTTCGTGCAGGAGCACGTAGTCCTGGACCCACGCGGGCATCTCGCGCAGCTTCGCGGACATGCGGATGGTGCCGTCGGCGGGGGTGCACGATGCCCAGCGGGTGCGCATCGGCGGGACCCACCGGACGCTGGTGGGCCGCACACTGCCACCGAGATAGGCGCCGGAAAGCTCGCGCGCGCGACGGGCCAGTGCCGCATCGGTGCCGCGCCGGCGGGCGGTCGACTTCGCGCCGGCGTCGAGGCGAGCCACCATGGTGGCCACCCACTCGGCTTCCTGCGCGCGCGTGAACCGGCTGGGAATGAGCACCACGATGGTGTCGCCGTCCCGGTACGCCGCAACCGTGCGCCGCCGGCGCGCACTGCGTCGGACCTCGACCTGGGCTGCCACCCGCCCACGGTAACGACCGGCACCGACGGACCCTGCATGCGCCACAGAGAACGGGGCCGATGAGAGTTCTCCACAGCGCGGGCGCGCGTTATGCAGACCCCGTCCACATAGTTATCCACAGGTGTGGACATTCACTTCAGGGTTACCGTCGCGTCATCCGGATACCACCGCAGCGCCCCCGGGAGAGCGGCGGATCCGGCCACGTCGGAGTCCCTCGACATTCGGGCCGCCGCCCTGTGGACAGCCTCCGTGCCCGGCGTCCCCGTGCGACGGTGGCCGCATGCCGCTTGTGCCGTTGCCTCCTTCCCGCACCACGCCCACTACGCCCATCACGCCCACCACGCGCACGACGCCCTCGGCGCCCTCGACGCCCAAGCCGTCCAACCCGCCCATGCCGCCTTCCCCCCTCATGCCGTCCAACCCGACAACCGTGCCCAACCCGGCCAGCTGTTCAGCCCAGCTGGCCGGGTCCGGCTACGTCGTCAGCCCGGCGGTACGGGTCCTGTGGCGCGCACCCGACGCGGTGCAGCTGGAACTGGGCCGCCGGGCCGTGATCGTCGATGGGGTCGACCCTGAGTCCGTCCTCGCCCTCACCGCACCTCACCGGGCGGCCGGCAGCAGCGGTGCCCCGCCGCTGGCCGCCGACGCCTTCGAACCCGACTCGCTCTCGACACTCGCCGACGGTGGCTGGCTGTGGCCGTCCGCAGGGGATGCCGAGGACGAGCGCACCGCGCCGCCTGTGCCACGGATGGCGCCCGACCTGCTCGGCCTCACCGCGTGGGCCGGCGCTGACGCGTCCCGCGTCCTCGCCGCTCGCCGCCGGCGCTGTGTCGCGGTCGAGGGCCTCGGCCGCGGGGCGGTGCAACTCGCGGCACTGCTCGCGGCGGCAGGCGTCGGACGGGTCTACATGCCTGCCTCGGCGGACGTGCGGTTGCACCAGGTGCAGCCCGGTGGCCTGCTGCCCGGGGACGAAGGCCGGCGGTTCGCTGCCGCGGCGTCCGAGGCCGTTCACCGCGCGGCCCCTGACGTCGACACGACTCCGCTGCCCATCGGCGAATGGCCCGACCTGGTGGCGCTCGCTGTGGACGGACCTGTCGATCAGGAGCGGATCGCCGCCCTGCACGCGGCGGGCTGCCCGCACCTCGCCGTCCAAGTCGGCCCAGGCTCGGGCATCGTCGGCCCGCTGGTCATCCCCGGACTGACGAGCTGCCTCGGCTGCGCAGACCTGCATCGGCGCGACCGGGATGCCGCCTGGCACGCGATCGCCGTACAGCTCACCGTCCCGCCGCCCCGGGGCCAGGGCGCTGATGTCGTCACCACCGCGCTGGTCGTCGCGGTCGCGGCCGGTCAGGTGCTGGCGCTGCTCGACGGCGCCCGGGCCGCCTCCGTGGACGGCACGCTCGAGGTCGAACCGCCCGATTGGCGCGTCCGCCGCCGCAGCTGGATTACCCACCCGGATTGTGCCTGCGGCGCCTCCAGATGATCACGCGCGACGCCGGTGGGCAGAATGATGCCGTGACCGACATCCCGCAGCGCCGCGTGGCCCGTACGGCGAAGCTCGCGTCCCTGCCGCTGGGGGTAGCGGGGCGAGCCACCGTCGGTCTGGGCAAGCGCATCACCGGGATGTCCTCGGACGTCGTCGCCGCCGACCTGCAGGCGCGAACGGCCGAGCAGCTGTTCACAGTGCTGGGCGAGCTCAAGGGCGGCGCGATGAAGCTGGGCCAGGCGCTGTCGGTGTTCGAGGCGGCTCTCCCCGAAGAGACGGCGGCCCCCTATCGCGAGGCGCTGACGAAGCTGCAGGAGGGCGCCCCTCCGATGCCGGCGGCCACCGTCCGACGGGTACTCGACGAGCAGTTCGGCCGCACCTGGCCCGACCGGTTCCAGTCGTTCAACGAGACACCGGCGGCCGCAGCCAGCATCGGCCAGGTGCACCGCGCGGTGTGGGCTGACGGCCGCGAGGTCGCGGTCAAGCTGCAGTACCCCGGGGCCGGGCCGGCACTGATTGCTGACTTCACCCAGCTCTCCCGCCTGGCCCGCCTCTTCGGCCGGTTGTCGCCCGGGCTGGAGATCAAGCCGCTGCTGGCCGAGCTCAAGGCGCGGATCATGGAGGAGCTCGACTACGGACTCGAGGCCGAGGCGCAGCGACTGTTCGCCGCGGCCTACGCCGACGATCCGCACATCGCTGTGCCGCGCGTCGTGGCCAGCGCGCCCAAGGCCATGGTCACCGAGTGGATCGAGGGCACCCCGCTGTCGCGGATCATCGCCGCGGGGACGACCGCCGAGCGCGACAATGCGGGCTCGCTGCTAGCGCTGCTGCACTACTCCGCGCCTAGTCGCGCCGGCTTGCTGCACGCCGACCCGCACCCCGGCAACTTCCGGATCCTCCCCGACGGCCGGCTCGGGGTCGTCGACTTCGGTGCGGTAGCCCGCCTCCCGAACGGCTCACCCGCGCCACTCGGCCGGCTCACCCGCTACGCGATCGAGGGCGACGGCGAGAACGTGATGCGCGAGATGCGCGAGCAGGGGTTCCTGCGGCCCGGCGTCACGGTGACCGCGGACCAGGTCCTGGACTACCTCGGTCCGATCATCGAACCACTGCGCACCCCGACGTTCACGTTCACGCGCGAGTGGCTGCGCACGCAGGCGGTGCGCGTCGGGGACCCCCGGCGTGAGGAGGCGCAGGTCGGGCGCATGTTCAACCTGCCGCCGTCCTATCTGCTGATCCACCGGGTGACCCTCGGCTCGATCGGCGTCCTGTGCCAGCTCGGGGCCACCGCGCCGTACCGCGAACTCGCCGAGCAGTGGCAGCCGGGGTTCGCGGCGTGACCCCGGCGCATCCCGTCCCGGCCGAGTCGGTCTTCACGTACGGCGCCCCGCAACTGAAGTTCGGCGAGGGCGCGTCGGACGAGATCGGCTACGACCTGGCCCAACTCGGTGCCCGCCGCGCGCTCATCGTCACCGACCCGGGGGTCGCGGCGACCGGGCAGCCCGAACGGATCGCGGCCCAGATGCCGCAGTACGGCGTCGCGGCCGAGATCTATGCCGGAGTGCATGTCGAGCCCACCGACGCGAGCATGCAGGCCGCCGTCGATTGGGCGCGCGCGAACGGGCCGTGGGACGCGTTCGTCGCGGTCGGCGGCGGCTCGAGCATCGACACCGCCAAGGCGGTCAACCTGCTGCTCACCAATCCCGGCGAGCTCATGGACTACGTCAACAAGCCGGTGGGCGGCGGGCAAGCGCCGGCACATCCGCTGCACCCTCTCGTGGCGGTGCCCACCACCACCGGGACCGGCGCCGAGAGCACGACCATCTGCGTGCTGGACGTGCTTGCCCAACGCGTGAAGACGGGCATCAGCCATTCGCGACTGCGCCCGACCCTCGCGGTCGTGGATCCCGCACTCACGATGACCCAACCCGCCGGGGTGACGGCCGCGGCCGGGATGGACATCCTCTGTCACGCGCTGGAGAGCTACACCGCGAAGCCGTTCACCGCCAGTGCGCGCAAGCAGCCTGAGCAGCGGGTGCCCTACTGCGGCTCGAATCCGATCTCGGACATGTGGTCCGAGCGCGCGCTGGGCCTGCTCGCCACCCATTTCCGCCCGGCGGTGGCCCACGGCGACGACCGCGACGCCCGGCACGCGATGGCCCTCGCGGCGACGTTCGCCGGCCTCGGGTTCGGCAATGCCGGCGTCCACATCCCGCACGCGAACGCCTACCCGATCGCCGGGCAGGTCACCGGCTTCCACCCCGACGACTACCCCGGGGACGAGCCGCTGGTGCCGCACGGGATGGCCGTGTCGCTGACGGCGCCCGAGGCGTTCCGCTTCACCTTCGAGGCGGCCCCCGAACGGCACCTGCGAGCGGCGCGCCTGCTCGCGCCGGATAGTTCCGTCGCTGACGGCCCCGCCCTGCTGCCGACGATCCTGGTCGAGCTGATGCGCGACATCGGCATACCCGACGGCCTCGGCGCCGTCGGCTTCGTCCCCGGCGACATCGACGAGTTGGTCGTGGGCTCGCTTAAGCAGGAGCGCTTGCTCGCCACCGCGCCGCGCGAGGTCGGCGCCGAGGACCTGCTCGGGATCTTCGAGCGGTCGATGTCACTGTGGTGATGTCCGTTTGATGCCGGTCCGGCCCGGCATTGCAACGGGCGTTCGCCGCGGCGCCTTTACCTCTCTCTCACAGCGCTGTCTCATGGGAGTCGTGCACGAGACCTGTTCGATCTGCAGCCGCATCGCCGACCCGGACGAGGACGGCGACCCGCCACTCGCCTGGTGCGCCGACCTCGTCGAATCACGAGATGGGCCGCGGACGAGGTGGGTGTGCCCCACGTGCACCCGCAAGTACGTGCGTTCCATCGAGAGCAAGCTCGAGCAGGAGTGGTGGTAGCCGAGGCCGCTGACTCCGCCGACTGGGCGAAGCGCCGCCGGACCGACGG
>JAVHVN010000123.1:0-25045 GCA_032160545.1 Pseudonocardiales bacterium
TGATCCTGCCGGGCGACGCGTACGGCGGCACCTTCCGGCTGGTCGCGCAGGTGCTGGCCAACTGGGGGCTGGAGTACACACCGGTGCCGTTGGGTGATCTCGATGCGGTGCGCGCGGCCGTGCGCGATCAGACGCGGGTGATCTGGTGCGAGACGCCGACCAACCCGCTGCTCGGCATCGCCGACATCGAGGGCCTGGCGGCGATCGCGCGGAAGGCCGGGGCGGTGCTGGCCGTCGACAACACCTTCGCCTCGCCGTACCTGCAGCGGCCGCTGGCGCTCGGCGCCGACATCGTCGTGCACTCGACGACCAAGTACCTCGGCGGCCACTCGGACGTGGTGGGGGGTGCGCTCGTCGCGGCCGACGCCGAACTCGGCCAAGACCTGGCGTTCCACCAGAACGCGATGGGCGGGGTCGCCGGGCCGTTCGACGCGTGGCTGGTCATGCGCGGGATCAAGACACTCGGCGTGCGCATGGACCGGCACTGCGTCAACGCCGAGCGGATCGTGGCGTTCCTGCTCGACCACCCGGGCGTCGAGCGGGTGCTCTACCCCGGCCTGCTCTCGCACCCGGGACACGACGTGGCAGCCCGGCAGATGACCGGATTCGGCGGCATGGTGTCGTTCACGCTGCGTGGCGGACGCGAGGCCGCGCTCAAGGTCTGCGAGCTGACGCAGGTGTTCACGCTGGGCGAGTCGCTCGGTGGTGTGGAGTCGCTCATCGAGCACCCCGGCCTCATGACGCACGCCAGCGTGGCCGGGTCGGCGCTCGAGGTGCCGGACAACCTGGTGCGGCTGTCGGTCGGCATCGAGACGATCGACGATCTGCTCGCCGACCTGACCCAGGCGCTCGCCTGACGTCCGGCAGCCTCGGCACAGGGCAGCGTCGGCACAGCCGCCGCGACGGCGCGCCGATACGGTTGCGGCATGGGGTGCTCGGCGGCGGCGGTATGGGACGAGGGCTACCTCGCCTACGACTTCGGGAAGCACCCGATGAACCCCCTCCGGCTCGAGCTGACCATCCGCCTTGCGCGCGAACTCGGCGTGCTCGACCGGCTCGAGGTGCGGCCGCCGGTCATCGCGGACGAGTCCCTGCTGCTCACCGCGCACCGGGCGGACTACCTGGCGGCGGTCCGCCGTGCGAGCGTCGAGCCGGGCTTCGACGGCTACGGCCTCGGCACTGACGACGACCCGGTGTTCCCGGGCATGTACGAGGCCTCGGCCCTGATCGCGGGGGGCTCGGCGCTCGCTGCCCGCGCGGTGTGGAGCGGGCAGGTGGAGCACGCGGTCAACATCGCCGGCGGCCTGCACCACGCGATGCCCGGCTACGCCTCGGGCTTCTGCGTGTTCAACGACGTCGTCGTCGCGATCCGGGCGATGCTCGCGGCGGGAGCGCGCAAGGTCGCGTACGTCGACGTCGACGTGCACCACGGCGACGGCGTGCAGGCCGCGTTCTACGACGACCCCCGTGTGCTGACGATCAGCCTGCACCAGGACCCCCGCACGCTGTTCCCGGGGACCGGCCTGCCGAACGAGATCGGGACGGGTGCGGCCGAAGGCACCTCGGTCAATGTGGCACTTCCGCCGGGGACGGGCGACGCCGGCTGGCTGCGCGCGTTCCGTGCGGTCGTCCCGGGCGCGGTGCGGGCGTTCGGCGCGGACGTGCTCGTCACGCAGTGCGGCTGCGACACGCACCATGAGGACCCGCTCGCGAACCTGCAGCTGTCCGTCGATGCGCAGCGGGCGGCCATCGGCGAGCTGCACGCACTCGCGCACCGGTTCGCCGGCGGCAAGTGGGTCGCGTTCGGCGGTGGCGGGTACGGCATCGTCCGGTGCGTCCCGCGCACCTGGACGCACCTGCTCGCCGAGGCCTCCGGCGTCCCCGTCGACCCGGCGACGCCGGTGCCACCGCCCTGGATCGACAACCTGCGCCGCCGGGGCGTGCGCGGCGAGCTGCCAGTGACGATGGGCGAGCGCCCGCTGCCTCCGGTCGAACCGTGGGTGCCAGGCGGTGACACCTGGCTCGACCGGGCCATCAGCGGCACCCGCCGCGAGGTGTTTCCGCTGCTCGGCCTCGATCCGGACGACCCGCGTGACTGAGCCGTACGGCACTCCCGCCGAGCCGCCACCGCCCCCGCCGCACTGGGAGGCCGACGTCGTCATCGCCGACGGCGGCACCGTGCACCTGCGCCCCATCCGCCCGGCCGACGCCGAGCGACTGGTCGCCTTCCATTCCAGGCTGTCGGCGCGCACGCGGTACCTGCGGTACTTCTCGGCCTACCCGCGAATCCCGGAACGTGACCTCTACCGGTTCACCCACGTGAACCACCGCGACCGGGTCGCGCTCGTCTGCGAACTCGGCGGCGAGATCATCGCGGTCGGGCGCTACGAGCGCACCGCGGGCACCGACGAGGCCGAGGTCGCGTTCGTCGTCGCCGACGCGCACCAGGGCCGTGGGATCGGCTCGGTCCTGCTCGAGCACCTCGCCGCCGCGGCGCGCGAATGCGGGCTGAAGCAGTTCCACGCGATCGTCCTGGCCGAGAACACCCCGATGATCCGGGTGTTCCGCGACGCCGGTTACGAGACGACCCGGCACGTCGAGCTCGGCGAGGTGCGCCTCGATTTCGCAGTGGACGAGACGGCGCTCACCGAAGCCGTCATGCGGGAGCGCGAGCAGCATGCCGAGGCGCGCTCGATCCAGCGGCTGCTGTTCCCGACCTCGGTCGCGGTCGTCGGAGCGAGCAACGACGAGGGCAAGATCGGCAACGCGGTCTTCGGCAACCTGCTGCGGATGGGCTTCGACGGCCCGCTCTACCCCGTCAACGCCGATGCTCGCCATGTCGGGGGCGTGCGCGCCTACCCGACCGTGCTCGACATCCCCGACGACGTCGACCTCGTCGTGATCGCCGTGCCGGCCGCGTCCGTCCCCGGAGTGGTGCAACAGTGCGCGGCGCGCGACGTGCGCGGGCTGGTCGTGATCTCCGGCGGGTTCGGTGAGAACGGCGACGAGGACGAGCGGCGCACCGGCCTGGCGGCGCAACGCAGGCTGGTCGGCGAGGCGCGGTCGCACGGCATGCGCGTGGTCGGGCCGAACTGCCTCGGCGTGGTGAACACCGACCCCCGCGTGCGGCTCAATGCCTCGCTCGCGCCGCTGCCACCGTTGAGCGGGCGGGCCGGGTTCTTCAGCCAGTCGGGCGCGCTCGGTGTGGCGATCCTCGGCGAGGCGGCCCGGCGCGGCCTCGGTGTCTCGACCTTCGTCTCGGCCGGCAACCGTGCCGACGTGTCCGGCAACGACCTGCTGCAGTACTGGGAGACGGACGACGCGACCGACGTCGTGCTGCTCTACCTCGAGAGCTTCGGCAACCCGCGCAAGTTCGCGCGGCTGGCACGGCGGCTCGGGCGGTCCAAGCCGATCGTGGCCGTGAAGAGCGGGTCGGGATCGGTCGTCCCCGGCCTGGCGAACACCTCGGTCGAGCTGCCGGACACGAGCGTGCGCGCCCTGTTCGAGGCGTCGGGGGTGATTCGCGTCGACACGCTCGGCGACCTGTTCGACGTCGCGCTGCTGCTGACGTCGCAGCCACTTCCCGGCGGCGCCCGCGTCGCCGTGGTCGGCAACTCGACCGCGCTGGGCGTGCTGGTCACCAACGCGTGCGCCGCGGAGGGGCTCGAGCTGGCGCGTCTCGACGACGTGGGCGTGGACGCCTCCCCCGAGACCTTCCGCACGGCGCTCTCGACCGCGCTTGCCGATCCCGCGGTGGACGCGGTGGTCGTGGTGTTCGTCCCGCCGCTGCAGCGGACCTCGGGTGAGGAGGTCGCCGCGGCGCTGCGGGCGGTGGCGGCGACGTCGGGCAAGCCGGTGCTGTCGACGTTTCTCGGGTTCGACGGCGTGCCTGGGGCGCTTGCCGGGCCGGGGGAGTCGTCGCCGCCGCCTGGTTCGGTGCCGTCGTTCCCGACTCCTGAGCGCGCGGTACGGGCTCTCGCGCGAGCGGTGCGATACGCGCAGTGGCGGCGCAAGCCGCCGAGCACCGTGCCCGATCTGGAGCGGGTGAACGTCACCGCTGCCCGAGCGGTCGTGCAGGCGGCGCTCGGCGAGTCACCGTCGGGCGCAGAGCTCGACGCCGACCGGTGCACGGCGCTGCTCGTGTCGATGGGCATCGGCGCGCCGCATCCCACTCGGGCTCAGGGCGTCGAGGTGCAGCTCGCCGTGCACGACGACCCCTCGTTCGGCGCCGTGGTGTCCTTCGGCGTCGCCGGCCTCGCCACCGATCTGCTCGGGGACCGCGCCTACGCCGCCGTGCCGTTGACGGTTGCCGACGCCGCCGAGCTGATCGAGGCGCCGCGAGCGGCGCCGCTGCTGCATGGCTACGGCGGCGGCCCGTCGGCCGACACCCGGGCGCTCGGCGATCTTGCGCTGCGCCTGTCGGCGCTCGGCGATGCCTTGCCCGAGGTCGCCGAGTGTGCGGTCACCGCCGTCGCGGCCGGCCGAGGTGCGCACCTGACGGCGGCACGGGTGCGGGTGGCGCCGCCCACGGCCCGTGCCGACACCGGCCCGCGCCGGCTGCGCGGCCTCTGAGGTCGCCGAGCGTTACCCGCCGGCCACCGTGCCGAGGAAGGTCTCGACGAAGGCGGGCGGTTGCCATCCGTACTTGATGACCGTGTCGGTGTACAGCGTGCGGCTGCATCCGAGATCGATCGTGATGGGCGGGTCGGAACCCACGAGCACCGCGACCAGCCCGGCGTTCTCCAGGGTCGTCGGGCAGTTGTGCGGAACGGCCTGCTCGCCTGCGTGTTCGAGCGCGTAGACGACTTGGGACGCTTGGGCACCGCCGAGCGTCAGCGCGACCGGCCGGCCGTCGCGAATCATCAGCGCCCGGGTGCCCTTGCGATAGCCGCAGAGCAGGACCGAGTCGCTCGGCTGCGTGACGAGGCTGCCGGCGCTCGACTTCGTCGTCGCGGCCGGCGGGCCGAGACTCTGCGCGCAACTGGCGCCGGAGGCAGTCGCGGGTACCTGCCCGGCACTGCTGCCGGTGCCGCTGCCGTAGGTCGAGTCGGCGTTGCCGCCGGATGTGCTCGCGGTCTTCGTGGTCGAGTCGTTCGCCAGCACGAGGCCGGTGCCGATGCCGATGCCGGCGACCACGACCGCCGCCGCCGCGCTGGCCAGCAGGCGGGTTCGGCGGGCACGGTGCTCGCGACGCCAGGACTCGGCCCGAGACGCGATCACGCCGGCGTCCAGACCCGGCCCCTCGCCCTCTCGCAGGGCCGCGCGCAGCTGCTCCTCGCTCGGGCTCATGCGGCACCTCCGGACGTGGTGGTCGCGTCGACCCGCAGCCGGGCAAGGGCGCGCGCGCACGTGCTCTTGACGGTGCCCACCGGCATGCCAAGAGTCTCAGCCGTGTCGAGTTCGGACTGGTCGCAGTAGTAGCGCAGCACGATGACAGCGCGCTCCTTCGGTGGAAGCTCACGCAGCATCCGGCGCAGTTGGTCGCGCTCGTCCGACCCGGTGGTGGCGTCCGCACCGGCGAGGTCCGGCACGTCCTCGGTGGGTCGTTCGCCCCACCAGCGACGGCGCGAGGCGTCGATGGCACTGGTGACGAGGGCGCGCCTGGCGTACGCGAGTGGCGTGTCGATGCGGTCCCACTTCAGGTAGACCTTGGTCAAGGCGGCTTGCACGAGGTCCTCCCCGCGATGGTGGTCGCCGGTCATCAGGCGGGCAGCGTGCAACAGCGTCGAGCCGTTCGCCTCGACGAACGTGCGGAAACCCGCCTCGTCGCGCACCCGCGTCCTCCTGTCCGGTCTGCCTGCTATGACGAGGCGGGGGGTCCGGAAAGTTCTCGCAGCATCATCAGATGGGGACGTTTGGTTTCGGCGTGGGCGTAACGGGCGCCGGTCCCGGTGAAACCATGGGCGGCGTAGAAGCCGATCGCCGACTCGCGCGCCTCACACCACAGTAGAGCGCCCCCTCGGTCGGTGGCTTCGCGAACGGCCGCCTCGACGACCGCGGTCCCGATGCCCTGACCGCGCGCATCGGCCGCGGTCGCCATGCCACGCAGTTGCCACGCGGGCGTCCGGCCGGGGGCTGCCGGGCAGAGCCGGGGGAGCAGGACGCACGCGCCGACGACGCGGCCGTCCTCGTCGCGGGCGGCGAGGTGCACGAAGGTGGCATCGTCGTCGCCCGGCATGGCCGAACCCGGTGCCCAGTCCGGCCGCAGCACTGCGCGCCTCAGCTCGGTCGTGGCGGCCGCGTCGGCGACCTCGACGATCACGCGCCGGGTCGGTAGACCATCAGGAACACGATGACGCCGAAGATGACCGCGACCGCGCCGCCCAGCGCCGAGACGCGGGCCGTCATCGCCACCACGGACTCCTGCTTGCCGATCCGCTCGGTGACGTCGTCGAGCGCGGGCACGATCGCGCCCAGCGCGATGATCACTGCGAGCAGCCAGAGCAGCGCCGACAGCCAGATCCACACGTCGCCGAACTCGCCGACGGCCCGGCCGTTGCGCTTGACCGACATCAGGCCGAAGCCGATCAGCACCACCACGACGGAGGCATAGGCGTACACCCGGGCCGTCCGGGCGGCCGCGGCGGTCGCCGACGCGTCGCCGTGCCGGATGCCGCGGCCGGCGGTCGTCACCGCGTGCGCGAGCGGCCCGATCGCGAAGACGGCGACGAGCACGTGCAGCGCCAGCAGCAGCTTGAACATCCCCGCAGGCTATCTGGGCCGGTGCCGCCCCATTTCACCGCTTCCCCTCTGACGTGACCATTTTTCGGCCCGGATTTTGGTGATCCCAGAGGGGAAGCGGACGGGTCGGCCTGTGGACGGCGCGCCCCGCGCCCCCGCCGCGGCCAGCATGGGCCGGTGCGAGTGGAGATTCCCGAGCCGGACTGGTTCCTCGACAACGTGCTGGCGACGGCCGGACGCGATCGGCGGGTGCTCGGGCCTGCCTCGGACTGGCAGCGCAGTTGGCGTGAGGAGTTCTCGCGGCTGCAGATCGTGCGTGACGGTGCCACCGAGACGGTGCTGCCTCTCGCGGCGACGCAGGGTTACGTGCTCAGCCGCGCCCAGGCGATGGCAGCCGGCGTGCCGCCGTCCACCGTCCGGCGACTCGTCAGGCGAGGTTCATGGCAACGCGTGCGCTACGGCGTGCTGGCAATCGTCGGCACGGACGGCGGTTCCGGGCTCATCGAGCAGCGGCGTCGCCACGCGCTCGATGCGGCGGCGGGCGCATTGATCCGTCCCGACCACGTCGTCTCGGCGCGCAGCGCCGCGGTCCTGCACGGCCTGCCGGTGCGGCGGTTACCCGAGTCCGCCGAACTGACCGCGCGTCCGGTCCGCAGCGGCGGACGGACGGCCGCACTGCTCGTCCGCGAGGCGGCCCTGCCGGCGCGCCAGGTCACGGACTGGTTCGGAGTGCCGACCACCAGCGTGGCGCGGACGGTCGCGGACCTCAGCCGCCACGACCCACGCGACGGCGTGATGGCAGCCGACGCCGCACTGCGCGAGTCGCTGACAACGCGCCGGGAGCTGTCAGGGGTCATCGATGGGTGTGCGGGCTGGCCGGGTGTCCGCTCGGCGCGTCTGATTCGCGATCTGGCCGATCCGCGTGCCGAATCCCCGCTCGAGTCGCTGGTGCGCCTCGAGATCCGGACCTCGCAACTTCCGCCGCCGGACCTCCAGGTGGAGATCCGCGTCGCGGGGCGGACCTACCGGGTGGATTTCCTGTGGCGGCGGCAGCGGCTCGTCCTCGAGGCGGACGGCCGGGGCAAGTACACGGGTGACGAGTTGTGGGCGGAGAAGCGCCGTGAACTCGCGCTCACCCGCGCGGGATACCGCGTCGAGCGGGTCGTGTGGGCAGATCTCGGCCGCGGATGGCCGGCGGTCGCGGCCCGATTACGGTCCGTCCTCGCCGCTTCCCCTCCGAGATGACCAATTCGGCGGCCCAGGGATGGTCACCTCAGAGGGGAAGCCGGAGGTGGGCGAGGCGGGCTCAGCCGGCGCGCCGGTCACCGCGGCCCTTGCGCGCCCGCAGGTAGTCGGCCACCACGTACTCGCCGAGCGCACCCGGCTTCGGCAGGAACACCCGGCCGCCGTTGCGCTTGCCGACCTCCTGCATGAAGGCCACCAGTCGCGGGTCGTCGTCCAGCATGAAGACGTTGATGGTCGCGCCACGCCGGGTGCACCGCTCGACCTCGGCGAGCGTCGCCACCAGCGTCTCGCGCGTCGGCGGCCACGCGAAGTCGGAGAAGCCGTCGGCGGCGAGGTGCGCGGTCGGCTCGCCGTCGGTGATCACCAGGATGATCGGCTCGGCGTCTCGGTGCTTGTCGAGGTGCCGCCGCGCCAGCATCAGCCCGTGCTGCAGGTTGGTGCCCTGCACGCGATCCCAGTCGTGCTCGATGAGCGCACCGGTCGTCATCACCCGCGCGTAGTCGCTGAAACCGATGATCTCGATCGCGTCCTGCGGGTACCTGGTCGTGACGAGGGCGTGCAGCGCGAGTGCGGTCGTCTTGGCCTCGCCCCACGTGCCGCGCAGTTCCATCGAGTACGACATGTCGACGAGCAACGCGATGGCCGCGTACGAGCGGCGCTCGGTCTCGACGACCTCGAAGTCTTCCGAGGCGAGCTTCACGAGCCGAGAATCCGGATCCGAGGCGAGCTTCACGAGCCGAGAATCGCCGTCAAGGGCCGGCGCCGGCCCGGACGAGACGGATCGCAGGACGGCATTGCGCACGGTGCGTACGACGTCGAGCGGCTGTTCGTCGCCGAATCGCCACTCGCGGGACGAGCCGGTGATCTCGCCGGCGGCGCCCGCGTCGCGCACGTCGTGGCCGCCGCGGCCGCGCGACTCGAGGGTCGCGAAGACCCGCCGCAGAGCGGTCGACCCGAGCCGGCGCAGCGCCCGCGGGGTGAGCTTGAGCCCGTCGCCGCCCCGTTCGACATAGCCCTGCCGGCGCAGCTCGCGCTCGATGCGACGCAACTGTTCGAGATCGTCGACGGCGCGGCGACCCAGCGCCCGCTCGATCATCTCCTCGTCGATGTCGTCGAGGCTGGCGCCGGGATAGTCCTGGCTGAGCAGGTCGTCGAGCTGCTCCAGGTCGGCGAGTTCCGCGAGCGCACCGGTTCCCTCGGCGTAACCCATCGGCTGGTCGCCGCTCATCCGCTCGCGCCCGCCCCACTGCAGGTCGGGACGGGCCGAACGCAGCGACTGCTGCAACCGCGCCATCTCGTCGCCGAGGCCGGCCTGCCCGAGCGCCTGCGACATCAGCTCGCCGAGTTCGGCGCGCTGCTCGGGTGTCAGCGAGTCCATGAGCCGCTGCGCCGCGGCGGCCCGCCGGGCCAGCGTGTCGACGAGCTCGTCGAGGTTGCTCGGGTTCTCGGGGAAGAAGTCCCCGAACTGCTGCATGAACTGGTCGAACTGCTCCTGGGTGTGTTCGCCGCGCGCGTCCGCGTCGAGCATCTCGTTCAGCGCCTGCATCATCTGCCGGATCCGCTCGAGGTCCTCGGCCCCCGCGTTCTGCAGGGCGTCGCGCATGCCGGCGAACTGGGCGTCGAGCACTTCTTGGCGCAGCAGCTGCTGGATCTGCTCGTACTTCTGCTGTGCCTCGGCAGAACGCCACTGGTAGTCGGTCAGCGCCTCGACGGCGCGAGCGGTGTCCGACGGCAGGGCGTCGAGTTCGGCTTCGGCCATCCGCGCAGTGTCAGCGGGATCCGGGAACAGCGCGCGCCGCTCGTCCTCGACCGCCTCGTCCAGCAGCTGCCGCACGCGCTGCAGAGTGCCGTCGAGGCGACCGCTGCGCCGCAGTTCGCGGGCACGTTCGCGGGCAGCGCGCCGCAGCGCGTC
Organism: Pseudonocardiales bacterium; assembly: GCA_032160545.1. Taxonomy (GTDB): domain Bacteria; phylum Actinomycetota; class Actinomycetes; order Mycobacteriales; family Jatrophihabitantaceae; genus DATGFB01. The sequence continues at coordinate 9,839 of JAVHVN010000123.1, forward strand.
GAGCCCCTGACGGTCGCGGGTGCCGCGGCGCAACAGGCGGTTGAGTGCGTTGCGCGGGGACGATCCGGCCAGGACGTCCTCGCCGATGTCATCGAGCGCCTCACGGATGTCGTACGGCGGCTCGAGCGGGTCTCGCCCGCCGCGCCACGCGCCGTACCGAGCGGTCATGAGCCGTAGACCGTCCGCGCGCCGTCGGAGTCCTTCGCGAGCCGCTTGTTGAGGTGCAGGCCCTCCATCGCGAACTCGACGACGGCCGCGGCCAGGCCGACGGCGGCCGGCCCCTCGCCGATGCCGTCCGGCTCGAGCCGGTCGAGCAGCACCGACAGCGCCGGCACCGGTCCGAGCTGGGCGAGCAGCTGCTCGGCCGAGACCGTGTCGCCCGTCGAGACGGTGAGGCCGTCGTCGAACTTGTCCTGCAGCGGCCGCAGGTCGAGACCGGCGAGCCGCGCGCGGTAGGTCTCGGCGAGCGCCCGCCGCAGCAGGTGCTCGAGCACGTCGAACTCGCGACCCTCGTCGGCGTCGTCGAACTCGACCTTGCCGCGTGACGCGGGGACGACCGACGGCAGGTCGCAGACCCGGGCGACGGCGACCTGCTCACCGGTGATCGCGGCGCGGCGCACCGCGGAGGCCGCCACGGTCTCGACGGCCGCGATCGCGAACCGGGCCGAGACACCCGATCGCTGGTCGATCTGCGGTGCCTCGCGGACGTTGCGCGCGAACCGGGCGACCACCTCGAGCAGATGTGCGGGCACGACCGGCGCGGCGAACTTCTGCTCGTCGTCCGGCCCGCCCCACAGCACCGCCGCCTCCTGCACGACGAGCTCGAGCTCCTGTGCGAGCTCGAGCGGGTAGTGCGTGCGGACCTCGGCGCCGAAGCGGTCCTTCAACGGCGTGATGATGCGCCCGCGGTTGGTGTAGTCCTCGGGGTTGGCGCTCGCGACCACCAGCAGGTCGAGGGGCATCCGCAGCTGGTACCCGCGAACCTGGATGTCACGCTCTTCGAGCACGTTCAACAGCGCGACCTGGATGCGCTCGGCGAGGTCGGGCAGCTCGTTGACCGCGATGATGCCGCGGTTCGTCCGCGGCACGAGGCCGTAGTGGATCGTCTCGGGGTCTCCGAGCGTGCGCCCCTGCGCGACCTTGATCGGGTCGACGTCACCGATCAGGTCCCCGACCGACGTGTCGGGTGTCGCCAACTTCTCGCCGTACCGCTCGCTGCGGTGCTTCCACGCCACGGGCAGCAGGTCGCCGTCAGTGGCGAGCAGGCCGATGCAGCGGGCACACCCCGGCGCGTACGGATGGTCGTTGATCTCGCAGCCCTCGACGACAGGGGTCCACTCGTCCAGCAGGCCGGCGAGCGTGCGCAGCAGCCGGGTCTTGCCCTGGCCGCGCTCGCCGAGCAGCACGATGTCGTGCCCGGCCAGCAGCGCCCGCTCGACCTCGGGGACGACGGTGTCGTCGAAGCCCACGATGCCCGGCAGCGACGGCTGCCCGTTCGCGAGCCGATCGATCAGGTTCTGGCGGATCTCGGTCTTGACGCTGCGGTGGACGTGCCCACTGGCACGCAGATCTGCGAGTGTGGCGATGGGGGGTGCGGCTGTCACCCGTTCGACGCTACGTCGCGCCCGCCGCCGCCGCCAGGTACCTCCGGTACCCCTCAGAACTGGAGGTAGACGTCCTGGGCCATCCTCAGCAGCTCCGGATCGTTGGCCGGGGTCGGCCCGGACAGGTACCAGATGTCGTAGACGCTGACACCGTTGTCCTGGCCGACATCGACGAACGCGTCAGGTGACGGGACGGAGGTCGGGCCGCCCGGCACCCGCCATCCCTCGCGCAGCAGGTCGTTGAAGTTGCCGGTGCCGTCCTTGCGGACGAGCGTGCGGAAGGCCGCCGTGTTGACGTACGGGCTGTTCTGCGGGCCCGGCGCGAAGCTCGTGCTCGCGATGTCGAAGCCCACGTCCTGGCCGTTGACGGTCGTGGTCACGAGCCTGCGGTCCAGGCCGTTGCAGGGGTGCTCCGCGAGGAACGCGATCATGGGCGCCCCGTATGCGTGCCCGGTGCAGGTGTCGTCCTGGACGTCCGCCCACACCTTGAGGACGTAGTGTCGCCCGCTCGCGTCGACCGTCGCGGTCTTCAGCGGTGTCGCCGGCACCGGATGCGTCGACGGCGCCGCACTGGTCGTGGGAACGGCGCCCGTCGTGGTCGGGGCCTTCGTGGCCGGCGTCGAGGCGCTCGACGTCGCTGCGGAGCCGCCGGACGACCCCTTCGGCACGCGGCTGCCGGCACCCTGCGTTGCCGAGGTGCAGGCCGCCGTGCCAGCGACGGCGGCGATAACGGCGAGGCAGCACAGGACCACACTGCGGGGACGTGGCATGGGTCGATCATGGCGTGCCGGCGACGGCGCCGAAAGCCGGGTGTCCGCGGCATCACGGCTGCGTGTCACGCTGGTCGCCATGACAGGGACGGACCGCGGTGCCGGCATCGACGAGTTGGACGCCCGGCTGTTGCACGCTCTCGCGGCCGCGCCGCGCGTCGGGGTACTGGAGCTCTCCCGCCGCCTCGGCGTGGCCCGCGCGACGGTGCAGGCCCGCTTGGACCGGCTGCTGCGCCGGGGAGTGATCGGCTCGTTCGCACCCACGATCGTCCCGGACGCCCTCGGGTTCGGGGTGACGGCCTTCGCGACGCTCGAGATCCGGCAGGGGCGCGGCGCGCTCGTCCTCGAGCACCTGCGAGGCATCCCCGAGGTGCTCGAGGTGCACACGATCACCGGCCAGGGCGACATGCTGTGCCGCGTCGTCGCGCGGTCGAACGACGACCTGCAGGACGTGCTGAACCGGTTGAACGAGTTCGACGGGATCGTCCGCACGTCGACGGCGATCGCGCTGTCGAACCCCGTTCCCTACCGGGTACTGCCGCTGGTGGGGCCGGGGGACGAGCTCAGCCGCTGAAGGGTTTCGCCGAGACCACGGCGACCTTGACCCGCTTGCCGGTCGGCGTCTCGTACTCCGCGGTCTCGCCCTCGTGCTTGCCGGTGAGCGCCTTGCCGAGCGGCGACGCGGCCGAGTAGACCTCGACGCCGGCCGTCTCGGCCTCCTCGCGGGACCCGATCAGGAACCGCTCGATTTCGTCGTCGCCCTCGAACCGGACCTCGACGACCATGCCGGGGCCGGCCACGCCGTTGCTGACCGGCGCCTCGCCCACCTTGGCCGTGCGCAGCAGGGCCTGCAGCTGCAGGATTCGGCCCTCCTGCTTGCCCTGCTCCTCGCGCGCCGCGTGGTAGCCGCCGTTCTCCTTCAGGTCACCCTCCTCGCGGCGAGCGTTGATCTCCTGCGCCATCGCCGGGCGGTTCGCGATCAGCTCGTCCAGCTCGCGCGACAGGCGGTCGTACGCCTCCTGGGTGAGCCAGGTGACGATGTCGTCGGCAGTGGACACGGGTGAACTCCAGGGTGAGGCGGCGTCAGGACAAGCGTCGAACGTAACACCGTGCGGCGGGGGCGAGGCAAATCGGCGGGACCGTGCCGGTGGGAACCCTGACACACCAGCCGCGGCACATCGGGGACAATGGTCGGCGTGAGAACCGTGCCGCCACCGCTCGATCCGCCGCTCCTGCCGTCGTCCGGGAGCGCCGAGTGAACCCCGAGCCGCTGCGGCTGATGGCCGTGCATGCCCATCCCGACGACGAGTCGAGCAAGGGTGCCGCCACCATGGCGCGTTACGTCGACGAGGGGGTCGACGTCCTCGTCGTCACCTGCACGGGCGGCGAGCGCGGCAGCATCCTCAACCCGGCGCTGAAGGACCGCCCCGACATCGAGGCGAACATCGCCGAGATTCGCAAGAACGAGATGGACCGCGCCCGGGCGATCCTCGGGGTCCAGCAGAGCTGGCTGGGCTTCGTCGACTCAGGGCTGCCCGAGGGCGACCCGCTCCCGCCGCTGCCCGAGGGTTGCTTCGCGCTCGCTCCGATCGACGAGGCGGTGGCGCGGCTCGTCGCCGAGGTGCGCCGGTTCCGCCCGCACGTCATGACCACCTACGACGAGAACGGCGGGTACCCGCACCCCGACCACATCCGCACCCACGAGATCTCGGTCGCCGCCTTCGACGCGGCCGCCGACCCCGATTCCTACCCGGACGCCGGCGAGCCCTGGCAGCCGCTGAAGCTCTACTACGACGTCGGCTTCAGCATCGACAAGATGGAGGCCCTGCACGCCGCGATGGTCGAGCACGGCCTCGAGTCGCCGTTCCAGGAGTGGATGGAGCGGCGCGAACGATGGGGCGACCGCCGGCCGCCGAAGATCACCACGCGCGTGGACGTCGCGGATTGGTTCGAGCGACGCGACGCCGCGCTGATGGCGCATGCCACGCAGGTCGACCCGAACGGCTGGTTCTTCGCGATGCCTCTCGACATCCAGCGCGAGGTCTGGCCGACCGAGGACTTCGAGCTGGCCCGCTCACTGGTCGATTCCTCGATCCCCGAGGACGACCTGTTCGCCGGTGTGCGCGACAAGGTCACGACGTGACCGGCACGACCTACCTTGCGGGCACCGCCGTCACGCTGCTCGCGGACGGCGAGAACCAGAAGTCTGGCCCGATCGGGCTGGCTGTCATCCTCGTGCTCTGCGTGATCTGTTACTTCCTCTTCAAATCGATGTCGAAGCACCTGAAGAGGGTCCGCGAGGACTTTCCGGGCGACGGGCAGAAGCGGGCGAGCGGGTCACCGGCCGAGTCGCCGCCCAGCCCGCCGCCGCTCAGCCCGCCGCCCAGCCCTCCGTCGGCGACCCCACCGCCGGGTCCGTCGTCGGCGACGAGCACCGAGGGCTAGACCGGCGCGGGCAGCTCGGGCGCAGTACGCCTTGACGCCGCACGACGGCTTCGGCTGAGGTCGGGGTATGCAGATCACTCGCGAGCAGGTCGTCGCCTACCGGGTCGCCGCGCAGCAGCTCGACCGGTCCGGTCACGCACCCGGATCGCTGGCGGTGCTCGACATCGGCGTGCAGGACATCGGCACCCACCCGGCGCGGCTGGCGTTCGACGCGCGGCTGCCGAAGCCGCCCGCGGGCGGAGGCATCGGTGCGGGCAAGCCCATCGCGCTTGCGTGGTCGCTGCGCGGTGCCCCGCACCTGCACCGCCGCAAGGATCTCGACTCGCTCGCCCGGGCACTCTGGCCGCTGTCGGAGGCGGACGCCGCGGGCCGCCTCAACGAGTCCGGACCGAGCGTGGCGCGCGCGGGCATCTCGGCCCTCGACCAGTATGCGAAGGCGCTCGCGGCGATGCGGTCGGTCGTCACGGCGCCGACCGACAAGGGCGCGGCGAGCACTGCCGTGACGAAGCGGATCCCGCCGGTCATGCGGCGCGCGTGCCGCGTCTGCGGGACGTCGCACATCTCCGACTCGGCGATGCGCGCCGTGGCCCTCGCCGCGGGTCTCGAACTGGAACCCGGCACCGCGCCGCCCGTCCTCGTGCCCAGCGTTCCCAGGGTGCAAGCAGCGGACGGCCCCGACCTCCGTGCGCTGCGCTCCCTGGTGCTCGCGTACCTCACACTGCTCGGCCCGGCGACGCCGTCCGACGTGGCCGGCTACTTCGCCGTCCGCACCGCGGACCTCAAGCAGGTATGGCCCGACGACGAGGTGACGGAGGTGAGCGTCGACGGCAGGAAGGCGTGGCTGCCGGCCGCGCGGGCCGACGAGCTCGCCGCGGCGCCGGCACCCGAGCTGGTCCGGCTGCTCGGACCGTTCGACCCGTACCTGCAGGCGCGCGACCGCACGCTGATCGTCCCGGACAAGGCCGCCCACAAGGTGCTGTGGCCGGTGCTCGGCCGCCCCGGGGTCGTGTTCGCCGACGGCGAGGTCGTCGGGGTGTGGCGCCCGAAGTCGACCGCACGCACGCTGGCGATCGCCGTCGAGACGTTCGTCCCGTTGCCGCCGCCGACCTGGCGGGCGGTCGAGGCCGAAGCCGAGCGGGTTGCCGCGGTCCGCGGCGCCGCCGAGGTGACGGTGAGCCGGACCGGCTGAGCGCCGGTCAGGCCGACGCGACCGGGAACGGCGCCCGAACCAGCAGTTCGACGTTGCGGTCGGCGAGGGCGCCGCGCCTGCCGTCCTCGGTCGCGGTCTGCGGTGGCCCTTGGGGATCGTTCATGCCGAGTTCGCGGGACAGCGCGGCGAGCTCGAGCGCGGTGCTCGGGCCGGCCGGCCAGGAGGCGGGTGCGGCGTGGTCGACGATCGTGCCGAAGATCGACAGCGTGTCGTCGCCGTTGTCGACGAGCTCGAGGACGCGCGACTGCTGTGGCCAATCGACGTGCGCAGCCGTGTTCACCTCCCAGAACCCGCCGCCGACGGCCACGCCGCTCGGCCGGGAGTAGGGGGTCACGGTGTTGCGGTGCGTGTGGCCGTTCACCCAGAGCACGACGTTGGGAAACCGCAGGAGCAACGCGACGATCTCGGGTCCGAGCACGCGCCCCGGGCCGAGCGGGTTGGTCATCGTCCCGACCGTGTGATGGCTGAAGATCACCATCAGCTTGTCGGCCCCGCTACCGGTGACCCAGTTGCCGGTGGCGTCGAGGTAACGCGCACTGTTGGCCTGCAGCTGCGCGGCGAGCCAGTCGAACTGCGCCCGGTCGAGCGAGCCGGTGTCGTAGCCGTGGATGTTGCAGCTGTCGAGCGCGATGCCGAGCACGTTCGGCGCCGGGTCGAACGTGTAGTACGCGGTGCCTGCTGCGACGTTGTCCTGCGTGTAGCCGTGCCCCGCGGGTGCCCCCGACGTGTTGAAGTGCTCGGCCACGGTCTGCTGCACGGAGATCATCCGGCGGTTCTTGTCGGCCTGGACGAGCCGCGCCGGTGCGAGGTCGAGCAGCACGGTCAGCGCGTTCGGGTCACCGGCGGCGAGGTCGGCGAGCAATGCGTTGACATCGACGCCGTTCGGCAGGCCGTAGGGCTTGAGGACGCCCTTGGCGATCAGGTCGATCGCCGTGTTCGACGGCACCGTGCCCTGCGCGAGGCCGTCGTGGTTGCCGAAGACGGTGTACCAGGGCGTGTTCAGGCCGGTCGTCGCGAACGGGGCGCGGCACCTGTCGAGCAGGCCGGGCACGGTGGGGAAGCCGTACTTCGCTCGGTAGTTGTCCGGCTTGCCGAGGAACGGGGTGCCCTCGGGGTGCCAGTACGACACGTCGTAGTCGTCCTTGCCCCCGATGCCTTCCCACCTGGTCGGGCTGCCGGAGTCCGGGCGGATCGGGTTGCCGTCGAGCAGGTCGATCTGCCAGCGCAACTCGTTGTACTGCTTGTTGTCGGCGTTGTCGCCCGTGGCGATGGTGAAGTCGATCGGGCGTCCGGTGACCGGGCCACCCGCGAGGCTGTTGAGCGCCTGCACCATCGCCTCGGCCACCTGCGTGGTCAGCATCTCCTGCGGCCGGTATGCCGACTGGAACGGCAGCGACGTCGCGCCGGGCGAACCCGGGTCGTTCAGCCGGTCGAGGAACTCGACGCGCGCCGGGGACTGCGCGTCGATGATGTGCACGTCGGTGAGCTGGCTCAGCGTCAGCACGGGCGTGCGGGTTCCGCCGCTATGGCTCGCCCCGCCGAGCAGGTCGCCGCGCACCAGGCTCGCCTCGCCCGGCCCGACGACGACGGGCCGGTAACCCTTGGCGCCCGGTGTGCCACGCACCAGCGTCTTCTCCAGCGTCGTGCCCTGCGGCGCGACCGGGTAGGCGGGCGGCGGCGGCGGGTCGGCTGCGGCAGCGGTCCCTGCCGCGCCGAGCAACGGTGCCGCAGCGGCGGCACCCGCCACCGCCGCGCCGATGCCGAGGACCTGGCGCCGGGTCAGGCCGCCCGCCGTGCCGTCCGAGCTGTGGTCGCGCTGATCGCGCTGGTGGCGCTGAACGTCGTCGGTCACCGGAATCCGTCCCCTCGCTCGCCGCCGTTGGCGGCGCCAGCGTCGCACGCGATCGGGTACCCCGCCATTCGAAACGGGAACACGTTCTGCCCGCGGGAGCCGGGTCGGCTCAGTCCCAGCGGTGACGGGCGCGAGTGGTCTTGAGCTCTCCTCGGCGGCGCTTGTCGTCGACCCTGCGCTGGCGGGCCGCGCGTGACGGACGGGTCGCGCGGCGCTCCGGGGGTGGCGGGGCGAGCGCTTCGGTGATCAGCCGGCCTAGGCGCAGCCGCGCCGCGCCGCGGTTCTGCAGCTGCGAGCGGTGCTCGGACGAGACGATCGTGATCGCGCCGTCGACGAGCCGCCCGTCGAGCCGATCGAGCAGCCGGCCTCGCTGCTCCTCGTCGAGAGCCGGTGATTCGGCGACATCCCACCGCAGCTCGACCCGGCTGTCGGTCGTGTTCACGGACTGACCACCCGGGCCGGACGAGCGGCTGAACCGCTCGACCAGCTCGGCGTCCGGGATCACCAGCCCGTCCGGCATGCCGCGGCCGGGAGCGAGCACGAGGTCGCTCACGGCCCGATCACAGCACTCACAGTTCCGGGGGCGCCGCCTGGGCCTCGCGCATCCACGCGACGATTTCGTCGGGATCGCGTGGCAGCCCGGCCGACAGGTTGCGCGGCGCGCCGTCGGTGACCGCGACATCGTCCTCGATGCGCACCGCGAGCCCGCGCAGCTCGGCGGGCACGGTGCGGTCGTTGACCTGGAAGTACAGACCCGGCTCGACGGTGAGCACATGCCCCACCGCGAGCGTGCCCTCGCGGTAGAACTCCTGACGGGCGCGGGCGCAGTCGTGCACGTCGATGCCGAGCATGTGCGACGTGCCGTGCAGCGTGTACCTGCGGTGCAGGCCGGCGCCGGGGCGTTCCTCGTCGTCGGCGCAGGACACCTCGGCAGGCACCGGCAACACGCCCCACGAGTGCAGGTGGTCGGCGAGCACCCACATCGCGGCGCGGTGTGCGGCAAGGAAGTCGGCGCCGGCCTTCACCTCGGCCATGCCCGCGCTCTGGGCCTCGAGCACGGCGCGGTAGACCTTGAGCTGGTCGGGCGTCCACTCGCCGGTGACGGGCATGGTGCGCGTGACGTCGGCGGTGTACAGCGCGTCGGTCTCGACACCCATGTCGGCCAGCAGCAGCTGCCCGCTGCGCACCTCGCCGTGGTTGCGCCACCAGTGCAGCGTGGTGCCATGCGCGCCGGCACCGACGATCGAGCCGTAGCCGACGTCGTTGCCCTCGAGACGCGCCCGGCGCCAGAACGTCCCCTCGAGCCAGCGCTCGCCGCGGACCGGGCGGTCGAGCACGGCCGGGATCTCACGGGCGACGTCGGCGAATCCGCGCGCAGTCGCGTCGCACGCCTCCTGAAGTCGGGCGAGCTCCCACTCGTCCTTGACCAGGCGCAGCTCGTCGATGACCTGAGCGAGATCGTCGCCCCGCCCGCGGGGCAGCAGCGCGTCGACCGTGGCGTCCACTCCGGTGAGCACGGCCGGGTCGTCGCCGGGCGCGGCGAGGTCGGTGCGCAGCGCCGCGAGCGGACGGGTGGCGATCTGCAGCACCGACCCGGTGTCGTCGATGCTCGGGACGTTGCCCACCCAGACCGCACCGTGCACCCGATCGGTGAAGTAGCGCGTCTCGCCGGGCTGCGCGTACTGCGCGACGTAGAGGGTCGCCTCGTGTCCGGTCCCGGACGGCGCCATGACCAGTACTGCGTCGGTGGCGGTCTCGCCGGTCAGCCAGGTGAACGCACTGGCGGCGCGGAAGGAGTAATCGGTGTCGTTGGCCCGGGGGGTGAGGGTGCCGGCCGGCACGACGACCAACCGCCCGGGGAAGCGTCGGGAAAGCGACGCGCGCCGGCGCGCGGCCCACGGGGCGGCGTCCGGTCGGGCGGGGTGCGGCATCGCCGGAGCGGGGTCCCAGTCCTGCGCGATGGCGGTGCGCAGATGCTCGGCGAGGGGGATGTCGTACGAGGTGGTCTCGCCGGCACCGCAGGACGATTCGGGCGAAACGTCCGATGCCGCTCGGGGCTCGTCGTTCATGCTGCGAGTCTAGGTCCGCGCGCCGGCGAATCGGGCGTGAGCGCAAGCGAGTGAGGGGAGGCGCCGGGGTCGACGGCGCGGTTATGGTGTGCCCGGGGCGAACCACGGCCACCCACTCGCGAGCGGGTGCCTCGCGGGACAACCGGCACTGACTGAGCGGGGGCACACGTGAGCGTCGCGGCAGTGAGAGGGGGATCGGCCGGGGCCGAGTGGGACGCGGCCTGGCTGGTCGAACTGGCGGGCAAGTTCGCCACGATCGGCCGTCGCCTGTCAGGGCACGGCGAGTCCGAGTCCGTCTTGGACGTCCTCACCGCGGTCGCCGCCGCCGAGGTACCAAGCGCGCAGCGCGCCGGAGTGACACTCGGAACCAAAGGCCGCTTCACGACCGTCGCAGCCACCGATGACGTGGTCCGCGCCGTCGACCAGATCCAGTACGACCTCGGAAGCGGCCCGTGCGTCGACGCGGCTGTCGAGGACTCGGTGTACCGCGCCGACGACCTGCGCAGCGACGAGCGGTGGCCCGAGTTCGGCACGCGCGCCGCGAACGAGACCGGCGTGCTGAGCATGCTGTCCTTCCGGCTCTATCTCGAGGACGACGATTCGCTGGTCGGGGCGCTCAACATGTACTCGGACCGTCCGTCCGCGTTCGACGACGAGGCGCTCGGAACCGGGCTGCTGCTCGCGACCCACGGAGCGCTGGCGGTCTCGGGTGCCCATGCGCGCAAGAAGGCGGCGAACCTCATGAACGCGCTGTCGACCAGCCGCGACATCGGCGTCGCGATGGGCATCGTCATGTCGCAGTTGAAGGTCGACCGCGAGCAGGCCTTCGACCTGTTGCGCATCGCGAGCCAGCACACGCACCGCAAGCTCGCGGACCTCGCCCTCGAAGTGGCCGACACCGGCGCGTTGCCGTCCATCGGCGCACGGCGCCGACCATCACCGGTCGACTGACGGGAACGCCTCGGCCAATCCCGTGATGGCCAACAGCTTCGCGATCCGCGGCGGCAGGTTGGACACGCCGATCCGCCTGCCCGCCGCGAGCGCCGCCTTGCGGATCACCACGAGGGCGCCGAGCCCGGTGGAGTCGATGAACGTGACGCCGGCGAGGTCGATCACGATCTGCTCGGCTGAGCCGGCCGCGATTGCGTCGAGGCCCGCGGTGGTGAGTTCGTCGGAGGATTCCAGGCCGATCTCGCCGGTGAGCACGAGCACCGTGATCTCGTCGGCGTCGTCGATGCGATATGCGAAGGCGGCCACTGGCCAACGGTCCCTTCCGTCGAGGAAGGCTGCTGTTAGCCAGCCGTGACCCTACGGCACGGCGGCCGGTGGGGCGGGCCGGTATCAGGAAGGGAGCATCTCGAAGCGAATGCCGGCGCGCTGCAGGCGGGCGAGAAGCGCCTCGCCCATCGCGGCGGCCGGCGTGACCTGCCCGCTGGTCGTGGGCAGGTCGTCGAATGCCAGCGCCAGCGCGGACTCGGCGAGCATCTTGGCGGTCTCGTCGTAGCCGGGGTCGCCGCCCGAGACCCGCGTGACGACGCGCTTGCCGCCGCCCTCGCCGACGAACGTCACGGTGAACCAGCTCCGTGCGCGCCTGGCCGGCGAGGGACCGTCGCCGGGCGACACCCGGCCGAGCAGCAGGCGCCGCACCGGTGGCAGCTGCGCCGCGCCGAACAGTGCCGCGACGCCGGTGACGCCGGCGAGCGCCGTCGCGAGATTCGGTACCGAGGCGAAGTGCGAGTAGCGGAAGGCGGGCCCGTAACGGGGGACGGCCCGGGCCGAGCGGGCGATCACCTGCGGGTCGATGGTCGGCAGCGGCACCGCCCAGCCGCTGCCGAGCGGGTCCCGGCCGGGACGGCCGGGGACCGCACGCGCCGACCGATCGTCCGGAAGGGCCTCGGCGGCCTTGCGTCGCCGGGAGGCGACGAGGTTCGCCCGCGGCCGCGAGAAGCCGGTGACCGCCGAGTGGAACGTGCCGCCCGAGAATGCCGCGGACGCGCGGACATAGCCACGGAGGGTGAGCGGCACACCCTCGGGCAGCTGCAGAACCGTGAAGTACGCGCCGAGATCGTGCGGCACGGAATCGAAGCCGCACGAGTGGACCAGCCTCGCGCCGGTGCTGCGCGCGAGGTCGTGGTGCCGCACGTACGTGGTGTTCACGAACTCGGGTTCGCCGGTGAGGTCGAGGTAGTCGGTGCCCTCTGCGGCGCATGCGGCGACCAGCGCCTCGCCGTGCAGCACGTACGGCCCGACGGTGCTGATGACGACTCGCGCGGCGCGCGCCACGTCGCGCACGGAGCCCGCGTCGGTGACGTCGGCGCGCAGCAGCGGGATGGCCCCGTGCCGCGGGTCCACGTCGCGCAGGTCCTCCCGCAGCGCCTCGAGCTTCGGCATGCTGCGCCCGGCGAGAGCCCAGCGGCACTCGGGCGGCACATGCCGCGCGAGGTAGTCCGCGGTGAGCCGCCCGGCGAAGCCGGTGGCGCCGAACAGGACGATGTCGTACTCGCGGTCGGCCATGCAGTCGAACCTACCGTTTGTTGAACACTGGTCAATAGAGCCGCCGCCGCGCGCGCCGGCCGGCGCCTACAGTTGGGCGCATGGGTATCGGCGGCAGCCTGTTCCTGATCGCCCTGGGCGCGATCCTGGCCTTCGCCGTCACGGCGCACATCACCGGCGTCGACATCAACACCGTGGGCGTGATCCTCATGATCGTCGGCCTGGCGGGGCTCGCGCTGTCGCTGGCCTTTCTGATGTCCCGGCGACGCACGGACGTCATCCGGCGCGGCCCCGACGGCGTCGGCACGACGACCTACATCACGCCCAACGACCCGATCGACGGCCAGTTCTGACTGGGATTCGGTTCAGGATGATCTCGAGGCGGACTGGCACTGTAAGCGGGAGCCACCCCCACTGGTCATCCGCCGCTGGCCACGGCAGGACCACCTACCCCAGGTGCTGCACCAGCCCTACTGGCTCCGACGAAGGACTGTGGACCCTCGCCTTGCCATATGCGGATAGTCATCTGGGCGGTCGGTGGCGTCGGCTATGGCCGTCGTCCGAACCAGTCGAGCAGCCGACCCTGCAGTGAAGCGTCGGGCGGAAGCGCGCCGCCCGGACCTGCGCCATACGCCCCGAAGACGACATCTGTCGGTTCATCCTGCTTGGCGCAGCGCGGCGGTGTCGTGGACGTGGCGAATGCTCGTGATCAGGCCGTCGCCGACAGTGAAGTGCTCGGCGACGCGCAGAGTGCCGAATGGCTGGGTATGCAGGTCGTAGAGCAGCAGTGCCTGGGCGGCGGAGCCGAATTCGGCCAGTAGCTCGACCCGGTCGGCGAGCGCGCCGAAACGGGCGACGGCGGCGGCGAAGTCGTCCGGCCCGATATAGGTGTTGAGCGGGACGTCGGTTTGCAGATCTTCGGCGAGATAGCGACGCGCGGCGGCGAAGTCCTTGCCCGTCCAGGCGGCGTGATAGGCCCTCGCCACGTCGAGCGCTTCGTCGTTCACGATCCGATACGGCTCGCCGGCGCCAGTCTCAACGAGGCTGGCGAGGCTGGTGAGAAACCGGTCCCAGCCGGCCGCGACGTCCGCGGCGTCAATACCGATGTGCCGGAATGTGAGCACGCATTCCTCCGGCCCCGTCTCGGACAGCTCAAAGCTGACGCCGGTGTCCGTCCACGTGGGGGCGCTGGTGTGTTTGAGGCAGGTCCAGCGCACGCGAGCTGGGAATGTTGTTTCCTCGATACGCATGACGATCGCCTCGTCGAGTCCAGGGAAGCCGAACGTCAGCGCGTCGCCCGGGCTGGGTGACCCGGTAACGATGGGCGTCCACCAGCTGCGCACCCCGCGCAGCGTGGAGATCGCATCAAAGACCCGCTCCCGAGGTGCGCGGCACCCAACCTTTCGCACATAACCGTCCGCATGTTGCTTCTGCTTGCTGCTCACCGATCAACTCCAATCTCATGCAGCCGGATAACGAACGTACAAGCTGCGACTTTCACAAGTCAACGCTTGGATTGGATCGGGTGGTGGCCTATGCTTGCCACTGTGAGCGCCGAAGCTGCTCTTGCGGCGCTAGCCGAACCGCGGCGCCGAGCGATGCTCCTGCTGGTCCGGGACGAGCCCCGCTCCGTCGGGCAAATAGCCGAGCATTTTGACATCACTCAGCAGGCCGTATCCCAACACCTCAAGGTCCTCCGCGAGGCAGGGCTCGTGGAGGTTCGCGCCGAGCGTCAGCGGCGCCTCTACCTCGTGCGACCCGAGGGTCTGCGCACCCTGGAAGCGTTTCTCGCCGAGCTGTGGCCGACAAGCCTGCTGCGGCTCAAACAGGCCGTTGAGGGCGGGGAGCATTGAGCCAGCTCACTGCTTCCATCCATGTCGAGGCGTCGCCGGAGCGTGTCTTCGAGCACTTCACTCGGCCCGACGCGCTGACGCTCTGGATGGGGGAATACGCCGTACTCGATCCACAACCCGGCGGCGAATTCAGCGTTGACATCCGCGGCGTTTCCGTCCGTGGCCGCTACCTCGAAGTCGACCCACCCCACCGGCTGCTCATCAGTTGGGGGCACGCAGGTTCCGACCATCTGCCACCGGGCGCCAGCCTGCTCGAGGTTCGGTTTCAGCCTTCCGAAGCGGGCACGACAGTGACGATCCACCACACCGGACTGCCCGAGCCAGAGGCCACCGGCCACCGGCACGGATGGGAATACTTCCTCGACCGGCTAGCCGCCGCGGCTCGCCGACGCCATGCCGATCACGAACCAGACGCCACGTCTCACTAGACGATCCGCTTGTGCGACAACCGGACTCTGCGCCTCGGTTCCCATCGGTTGGTGGCTGTCAGCCCAAGCCCATCGGCTACCTACACCACTGATGATCTTGCGTCGGGCGGCCCGGCTGCCGAATCCTCATCGTCTACTACGGGGTCGGTAGTCCCGATCGCTGCGGCCATGCCGTTGGTCGCCGACGGAGGGTGGCTGACCGAACGCACCGATCATCAGCGCGGTGGCCCGAGCACAATGTTGCCGTACCGCTCGGCCGCCGCCGGATCGGGCCTTACCTGGAAGCGCACCTACTTGGGCAGAAACACGACGCCGCCCTCGGCAAGTTCGTGCTCCTGGTCGTCGCACCAGGCCACAGCGGTGCCCTTGATCAGCATGAAGATCTCGTCCTCGTGCAGGTGCTTGTGGTACGGCGGCGCCTCGCCCTCGCCGACGTCGAAACGGCCCATCATCAGCTGCCCGTTGGTGGCTGCGCCGTCGAGC
>JAVHVN010000162.1:0-49052 GCA_032160545.1 Pseudonocardiales bacterium
CGATACCACCGCCGCTGGTCGTCGAGCGGAACGAGGAAGAGGTTGGCCCGTTCGAGTGCGATCAGCGTGGCCTTGCCGGCGGTGCGCCCGGTGACCGCATCGCAGAGCGGGCCGGTGAGACGCTCGAGAATCGAGGTCGCGAGCAAGAAGTCGCGGACGTCCGCGGGTTGCCGGCTCAGCACCTCTTCGGCCAGGTAGTCGACGATGTACTGGTCCTCGCCTGCGAACCCGGCGATGAACGCACTGGCGTCCGTCCGACCCTGCAGCGACAAGGCGGCCAGTTGTAGCGCGGCGATCCAGCCCTCGGTTCGACCTTCGAGGGCGGCGACGTCGTCGTCGCTCAACCGCAGGTCCATCGACCCGTTGAGGTAATTCGCCGCTTCGTCGGGGGTGAATCGCAGCTCTTTGGCCCGCACCTCGACCAGCCGACCACGAGCCCGCAGCTGGGCTAGCGGCAGCGGCGGATCGACTCGGGTGACGATGACCAGATGCAGCTGCGGCGGCTGGTGCTCGAGGACGAAGGCCATTCCCTCGTGCACCTCGGGCGACTCGATGACGTGGTAATCGTCGAGCGTCAACACGAGATCGTGGGGCAGCGTCTCGATTTCGTTGAGCAGCGCCGCGAGGGCAGCATCGGTCGATGCGGCGGGCGACGCGAACAACGACAGCGCGGCCTCGCCGAGATCGGGCACGGCCGCGCGCATCGCTGTCACCAGGTAGGTCCAGAACAGCGCCGGATCGTTGTCCCGATGGTCGAGCGACAGCCATGCCACGTACGAGCCGTTCGCCGCGGCCGGCACCAGCCAATTGCTGATCAGGGTGGTCTTGCCGAAACCAGCCGGCGCCGACACGACGGTGAAGGGTCCGCGAATCGCGGCGTCGAGCCGATCGGTCAGCCGCTGACGGGCGAGCGCCCCGGCGCGCTGTACCGGCAACCGGTACTTGCTGCTCAGAAGCGGACCAGCCACTCAGCGAGCTCCCGCCTGAAGAGGATGGTTGGCTCAACCCTACGGGCTTGTGCGCGCTTTGAGCGCCCGTCCGTCCATACCTGTTGTCTCGCCCGGTCGAATTGACGAACGCCGCGTTCAGCGGAACGCGGTCGAATCATCGACCTCCCTCATGGAGCCATCAGCGTGCGATCGCGCGCCTAGCAATCCATCTGGGCAAGCCGGTCAGCTCGGGTCAGCGGCATATCGAGGCCGCTAAGCGCGTGCTCGTCGCGGCATGAGCGCATGGCACCGCAACGGCGGAATACTGCGCGGACGTTGCGTCCGTCAGCACTGTCAGCACAAGTGTCGGCTCGGCGCCGCCAGGCGAGATCCGTGCCGGTCGCCGTGCCGCACGCTAGCCGTATGAGCATCAGGCGGCGGGCATTCCGTGGTTTGCTACTGACCATGGCCAAGGCGCAACGACCGACGACCTGCGTCGGGTGCGGCGAGCCTGTCCAGGCTGTGGTGAAGCAAGGCGTCTCGTCCGGCATGCGTCGGCGCACGCGGCATGTGGAACCCGTCGCCGAGCCGGCGCTTCGTTGCCGCTTCGATGGCGGACCGGATCCGGAAACCGCCGCGGTCGAAACGTACCCAGGAGACGTTGCTTAGCAGATTGGGTGCTCGGGTTCGGACCCTTCGCAGGCTTATCTACTTGCTTTGGCAAACGAAGGCATTTGAATGCCGAGAAATCCCTAGGCAGTGAGCAGGGGCAGGTATTGCGTGCTCAGACTCCAGCACTCAGCCGCGAGCTTACGAAGCCGGTGGAGGCGGCGGCTTCGCCTGATACCGGTGGACACCTCGTGCGATGTCGTCGCTCGGCAAGCGGCAGTGACCAGTCGACCCAGTGCAGGGTCGCGCGCGTCGACATGTTCGACGGTGCGTCAGGGGCCGAGCCGGCGGATGAACTCCGTCTTGAACGACCCGATCACCGACTCGGCCCGTCGTTGTCCAGCGCGTCGCCGACGGTGCCGGACGGAGTCCGGCGTCACCTCGGCGACCGTCCTGATCGCTCGTCCCCGCAACTCCCGGCGGGTACGACTCGCTCGTCCCACGACTCCATCCTCTCGTCAAGAGATGGAGCCTCCGGACTCACCGGGCGATTCACTGGCACCCGGCGTCACCCACCGCCGCGGCGGGGTCCAAGTCAGCAATGGACGGTGTGGATCGAAGGTTGGGCAACAGACTGGCAACAACGCAACCCAAAACGGCCGTGATCCACGCAGTCAGCCAACGGTCGGAACGCCCGCAATTGCAGACTTCCAAGTCATGCAATCGTAGTCACCACGGTCGAGGATCGAACTCTCAAGGCGGTAGCGCCGGTTCGAATCCGGTCGGGGCTACGTACTGGAGCCCCCGGATTCCGGGGGCGTCAGCGGTCATGCGTCTTCGGAAGGCGCACCCGAACGCGATTGGGCAACAGTTGGGCAACACCCCCTGCTGACTTGGCGTCGCCGATCTTTCGGCCGATGATCCGCGAGCCAGTGGCAAGACGTTCGTCGGTCAGGCGCTGCTGCACGGCGTAGGCCAGCGCGATGTCGGTACGGCCGAGCAGGTCCCGCACCGGTTGGCAGGGACGCGCACGCATGCCGGCGTCACGTAGACGCGCAGCGGCGGCCGCGACCAGTTTCTCGCGCGGCTGGGTGGTGGTATCAGTCATCGTGTCCTCGGCACGCCGACGGCGTTCGCTCGCGTCGGATCGTCGTCAACTAATGGTCGCGCTGAATGGGGAGGAGTACGGCTATCCGCGTGCAGGTGGATGACGCACCAGATAGGTGACAACTGCCGACGCGCCGAATCCTGTCGGCCTGCAAGGGCTCGTAGGAACTCGCCGGCTCGGGTCAACGCGTCCGCGCATTCGTCGAGAATCGCTCCGCGAACGGCTGGAAGACGTGGGGCACCTCGGCGGTGACCTCGAGAGCGACATTCACGTCGGCGGCCGCCAACGTGAACGGCAAACCGGGCGGCGTCATCGAGGAGTATCTCGTGAGAGCAAACCTGTATGAGCAACGCGGGAAGGCACGTTAGGTCGGCAAACAGTGGGCTTGCCAGCTCGTCAGTGTGACGGGCGGTGGATGCGCGGCTCCCCTTGGCTGATCTTGAAGGTCATACTGCCGGGCCATGAGTACCCCCGCGCCCCCGGCTGGTATCCCGACGGCCGAGGCGTCGTCCGCTGGTGGGACGGGCGCCTATGGTCGGACACGCCGACGCAGCCAACTCAGGCCATGCCGGCCGCGTCGCCCACACCGGCACCGACACCACCGCGGCGGCCGGCGCGTCCTCCGCGGAACCCATGGTGGAAAGCGGCGTGGGTCATCCCCGTTGTGGCCAGCCCGATCGGGCCGCCCCGGCGATGCGTCCAGCATCGGCCAGCGAGGCCCCGCGCGGCCGTAGTTCAGC
The DNA here is from genome assembly GCA_032160545.1 of Pseudonocardiales bacterium. GTDB lineage: Bacteria > Actinomycetota > Actinomycetes > Mycobacteriales > Jatrophihabitantaceae > DATGFB01. The sequence goes on from JAVHVN010000162.1 coordinate 3,387, forward strand.
CGGGCACGGAGCACACGGGAACGCACGCCTGGGAGCAGTACCACTCAGGCGGCCGTGCCCGCGGCGACGGTCATCGGCTGGCGGCAGGTGCGGCAGCGAACAACCTTCACGTGTCTTGAGTCAAGAAATTTGACAGGGTCGGCGTGTGTCGCAAGCACCTAGCTGCAACCGATCGCTTTGCCGTCCACCGGGACAGGCCAGTGGTCTGCGGCCTCGGGGACGCGGCTAGTGGCGGCGTCTGGCCGCTGTGAGCCGGGTTATGCGGGCCTCGATACCGTCTAGGACCGTGTGCAGGCCGAATAGGAACTCCTCTTCGGCGAAGTCGCCCTCGTCCTGCAGCGAGCCGGACGCTAGTGCGGCGTGTACGCCCGGGAAGGCGTCCTCGTCGATGAGATGGGCCAAGCGCCGTACGTACCGCTCGTTGGCCTCGCGTTGGTTGAGCGAGCCGTGCTGGATCGTGTCGCCAAGTTGGCTGCTCAGCAGCACTTGGCCGCGCACATAGACCTCCGCGAGCAACAGCGAGGAAAGCTTCTGCTGCTCGGTCAGCGGGGTGTCCGCAAACGCGTGCAGTCCCCGCTCCATCCAGTGCAGCTGATTCGGCGCGAGCGGGGGATCGGTGACCGGGATTTGCACGATCCATGGATGCTGGCCCAGCGCCGCCCGGTTGGCCGACGCCCACGCCTCGAGCTGTTTTCGCCATCCCCCGGTCGGCCGGCGTCGTGGCGGGGGGCCGTAGGCGGTGTCGATCATGGCGACGTAGAGGTCATCCTTCGAATCGACGTACCGGTACAGCGCCATCGTCGTCAAACCCAATCGGTTGGCGACGGCGCTCATCGACACGCCGGGTAGTCCTTCGGCGTCGGCGATTCGAACTGCGGCGGCGCCGATGTCCTGAATGCTCTGACCCGGCTTCGGGCCACGACGGCCTGCTTCCTCGCGACCCCAAAGCAGCCGGAGCACGCGCGGTAGCTCGTCCTCGCTCATCGCGTCCTTCCTCGTTGGTGGCACTACCCCGACCAGAACTGTTTGCAGCGTACGCAGATAACTGCTAGCTTTCACCCGCCGTCGAAAACAGTATGCGTCGTATACTATTGTTTTGGAGAGCTTCATGACCGTCGCCGTCAACACCGTCGAGACACCCTTTGGACCGAGGGCCGGACGCAAGGAATGGATCGCACTGGCTGTCCTCGCCCTGCCCCTGTTGCTGGTCTCGATGGATGTCTCGGTGCTGTACTTCGCAGTCCCGTTCATCAGCCGCGACCTCTCGGCCAGCGTTACCCAACAGCTGTGGATCTTCGATATATACGGCTTCGTCCTGGCGGGCCTGCTGATCACGATGGGCTCGCTGGGTGACCGCATCGGACGCCGGCGACTGCTGTTGCTCGGTGCTACCGCGTTCGGGGCAGCGTCCGTCGCGGCCGCATACGCCCAAAATCCTGCCGAGCTGATCGCCGCGCGTGCCCTGCTGGGCGTCGGCGGCGCCACCCTCATGCCCTCGACCCTCGCGCTGATCCGCAACATATTTCACGACGCGGGCCAGCGCGCAACGGCCATCGCGGTGTGGAGCGCCGTCATGATGGGCGGCATCTCACTGGGTCCAGTGCTGTCCGGGGTGCTGCTCGAGCACTTCTGGTGGGGGTCGGTGTTCCTAATCAACACCCCCGCCATGCTGCTACTGCTCGTCCTGGCACCGGTGCTGCTGCCGGAGTTCACGAATCCCTCCGCTCACCGCTTCGACCTGGTCAGCTCCCTGTTGTCACTCGGTGCCGTGCTGCCGGTCATCTTCGGCATCAAGCAAGCCGCCACTGACGGCTTCGGGCCGGTCCCGGCCGCGTGCATCGCGGCGGGCCTGCTCGTCGGGTGGATCTTCCTCGCCCGCCAGCGCCGCGCGGATCACCCGATGATCGACCTGGGCATGTTCGGCAACCGGGCCTTCGGCGGATCGCTACTGGCCAACACCATCGCAATGTTCGCACTCGTCGGCAACGCCGTGTTCATCACCCAGTACCTGCAGCTGGTGCTCGGCATGAGCCCGCTGCGCGCCGCGGTGTGGAGCCTTGTGCCATCGCTCGCCGTCGCCGGCGCCGCCCCGCTCGCCACGACCCTCGGACAGCGGCACCGCCGCGGCAACGTGATGGCCGCCGCGTTCCTGATCGCCGCCTCCGGGTTCCTCGCGCTGACCCAATTACGCCCCACCGCACCGCTCGTCGTCGCGATCATCGGCTCCGGCCTCCTCGCCTTCGGGCTGGTCATGATCCTCACCTTGGTAACCGAGCTCGTCGTCGGGACGGTCGCCCCCGAACGAGCCGGCGCGGCCTCGGCACTGATGGAGACCTGCAGCGAATTCGGCGGCGCACTGGGCATCGCCGTCCTCGGCAGCATCGGCGCCGCCGTCTACGCCAGCCGGATCAACGCGCACCTGCCGAACGGGCTGTCCGGCGACGACACCCACCGCGCACGCCAAGGCCTCGCCGGGGCCGTGACCACCAGCGCACACCTGCCCAGCCAGGTCGCACACGCGCTGCTCACCACCGCACGGCATGCATTCACCGACGGTATGAACGTCGTCGCCTGGGTCGGCGCAGCCGTGCTGGTCGCGGCCGCGGCAATGACCGCGGCACTGCTCCGCAACGCGGACTGAGCCAGGTGCCCGTGCCCTCTGAGGTCGGCCACCACGCTCGGCGACAGCTCACCCCGGACGCAAATCGATCCTGTTGGCACCGTGATCGTCGGCCCGCAATCGCCAGCCACCGAAGCCGCCCGCCCAGGTACGAATCACTGCACTGCCGGTCCGATGGCGGATCGGCTGTCGGATAGCCAACACAGCGCCCGTGATTCCGCTCGATACCTTGCCACGCGCTGCGGTGTGGGCACGGAATGGGTTGATGTTGCCACCATGCAAGTTCGGCTAGATCATCTACTCAGATGATCGGTCAGGGCCGTCGCTGCTCAGCGGAGTGGAGGAGCCCCGCGTCTCGAGCCTGCTGCTCGTACAGGGACAGAAAATCTTGGTTGCGCAGGCCTATGCCGATGGCCGATTGGATCAGCTGATAGACCGCTGACCCGATCGGCATGGGGACCTCGAGCGCGCGTGCGGCATCCAGCCCAAGGTCGAAGTCCTTGCGCAGCAGTTCTGTGGTGAAGGTGAGGATCCACTCCCGACTAACCAGCTCCGGCGTTCGCCGGCGGACCCAATCGGAGCCCAGCACGGTGGCGTTGAGGAAGTCGAGGAAAGCGGCTCGATCGGTCCCTCCCTTCTCGGCGAGGACGGTGACCTCGACGAGTGCCTGCGCCATCATGCCGAGGTAGAGGTTGGTGCATAGCTTGACCAGCCGGCTCTGCTCGGCTTCGCCCGCGTAAACGGCTACCTTGGCGATGTCGTCGAGAAACGGTTTCGCCTCCTTGAACGCCGCGGCCGGTCCAGACACCACCATGCAAGCCCCACCCTCGGCGACCACGTGCGGGTTCCCGCTGATTGGTGCCGCGAGAAGTGCGACGTCGGCGGCGGAAGCGTCCGCGCGGATCTTCGCGGAGGTCTCGACCGATACTGTCGAGCAATCCACGATGATCGCGGGCTTGAGCGGTGCGCTCAGCAGGCCGCCGGGTCCGCTGATGACCTGCTCCAGATCTGTCGGCGTAGACACCATGACGAACACGATGTGGCATGTCGCGAGCTCGTGAATCGTGTCCACGACGAGTGCGCCGTGCTCGACCAGCGGAGCGGCCTTGGCTTTCGTGCGGTTCCATAACGTCACGGCGTGACCGGAAGCGATCAGGCGCGCGGCCATGGCCGTGCCCATGCGCCCGGTACCGAGCCAGCCCAGAGTTGGATGCGTCGTGGTCATGCGTGGCTCCTCGGTCGTGAGGTGGGGCCGCAGGGCGGGGCCGGAGTCAGACGGGGGAGTAGCGGCCGATATCGGCCACCGCGGGCGGACCGCTCGGTGCCGGTCCTTCTTTCTTGAGAGCGGACCAGGCCGTGTCGATCAGTTGCTGGGTGGACAGGCCGAACTCGTCGAACAAGTACGAACTGGTGAGGGAACCTTCGGCGAAGGTGTCCTTCAAGCCGACGCGGCGCAGGGGCCGACCGAGTCCCGCCTCGGCTATCGTCTCCGCGACTGCCGAGCCCAATCCACCGATGATGGAGTGGTTCTCTGCGGTGATCACGATCCGGGCGTCGTAGACCACCTTCTGCACGGTGGCCGTGTCCAAAGGTTTGATCACCGGCACGTTCACAACTGAGACGGACACGTCGTTGTCTTCGAGGACGCGCGAGGCGGCGAGCGCGGTGGCCAGCATCATTCCGCTGGCGAACAGGGCCACGTCACTTCCGTGGGTCAACACGTCGGACATCGTCAGTGACAACTGGTGATCGTCGTCGAAGATTACCGGAATTTCCCCGCGCTTGAGCCGGACGTAGACCGGCCCCGGCACATCGACGATCGCCGCAGCAACCTGCGTCACCTCGACCGCGTCGGCGACGTCCAAGACCGTCATATTCGGCAGTGCCCGCATCAAAGCAACGTCGTCGATCGCCTGGTGCGATGGCCCTCCCGGAGTCGACACACCCGGCATGAAGCCGATGATCCGCACGGGAAGTGCCGGATACGCGATCGCGTTCGCAATCTGGTCGTACGGTCGGCGCGTCGCGAAGACTCCAAAGGTGTGCACGAACGGGATGTGCCCGCAGCGGGCCAGCGCGCCCGCCATGCTCATCATGTTTGCCTCAGCCATCCCGCCGTGAATGAACCGGTCCGGAATCTCCGCCTGAAACAGATCGATTTCACATTGACGGGTGAGGTCACCGCTCAGGCACAAGATCTCCTCGCGGGCGCGCGCCAGTTCGAGCAGCGCGGTGCCGTAGGGCTTCAAGCGTGTCGGGTAAGGCGCGTCACGCATGGGTGGCCTCCAACCGGGCGGTGAGCTCCTCGACCGCTGAAGCAGCCAATTCCGGCGTCAGGGTGAGGAAATGGCCGTCAGAGTCACGAGGCAGACAGTCCAACCCGTGCACAGTCGAGGTCCGGCAGACCACGACACTGGGCAGTTCCTCCGTCGCAGCGGCGGCAATGGCCGCCCGGACAGCGTCGATGTCGTGCCCGTCGACGTCCGTCACGTGCCATCGAAACGCGGCCCACTTCTCGGCGATCGGCTCGAGTGTCGTGATCGTGTCCACCGGACCGTCGACCTGGGAATTGTTGGCGTCCAGGATCACCGTCAGCTGCGAGAGCCGGTGGTGGCCGGCGAACAGCGCCGCCTCCCACACCTGCCCCTCCTCCATCTCGCCATCGCTCACCATCGCGTATGTGCGTGCGTCGCTGCCCCGCATCCGATCGGACAGAGCGAACCCGACCGCCGCCGACAGCCCCTGACCCAGCGAACCGCAGGTGTAGTCGACGATCGGCGACCGTTCGGTTCCGATGGCCTCGATCGGCGAACCGTTCTTGCCATAGGCTGCCAGGACCGCCTCGTCGAGCAACCCGAGTTCTACCGCTGCCGCGAACGGGCCGATGATGTAATGCCCGGGAGAACAGACGAGCCGATCCACGCCGGGACGGGCCGCGGCGAAGATCGCGGCGACCTGCTCCGCAGACGACAGGGCTTGGCCCAGATAGCCGAAGCCCTGCGGCGCGACCATCTGCACCGCACGCAGGCGGATTGAGGTCGCCAGTCTCGCTGCATCAGCGACGAGCCAGGTGGTTCCCGGATCGGAGACACGCGCGTGGCCGGTCATGGACCACCATCCAGTCCGGTGCTTGGGCGATCGCCTACCCGTTCAGTCAAAGTTGTTCTTCCGGCCGTCACGGACGTAATCGACGACTCCGGAGATGCGCTCCTTGCTGTGGATCGACTGCTGTTTGGCCACATGCCCGAACATCTGGATGCCGAATCCGCCGTCGAGATCGTCGACAATGCGACGTTTCCAGGGCCGGCGAACGATCTGGGTCGTCAGGCGGCGCGAGATCCGCGGCTGCGACATGATGTGGTCGGCGATGCTGTAGGCGCGCGGAATGAGTTCATCGCGGGGCAGTACTTCGTTGACCAAGCCGTACTCGAGCGCTTTCCGAGCGCTGATTGCCTCACCGGTGAGCAATGCATAAGCCGCGCGTTTGGTGCCGAGCAATTCTTGGAAGGCGTTATGTATGCCATCCGCCGGTACTGACCCGATGTCGAAATGCAGGTCGAAAATCGTCGCGTCCTCGGCGGCAAGCGTGATGTCACACATCAGCACGATCTCGGTGTGGAAGCCCGGCCCGTTCAGTAGCCCGATCGTGGGAATCTCGAGGTCGTTCACCAAGGAACTGACGTTCGTCCGGCCATCCTTGTAGGCGTACTCGTACGCCCAGTGAGGCAGGTCCTCCTCCTCAAGGCGGAACCCCTCTGGATCGGAGTCCATCATGAATTCCTCGCCGGACCCGGTCAGTATCAGAAGCTCATTTTCGGGGTCGGCCCCGATCGTCTTGAGCACCTGACCCAGAGCGCGATGGTTTTGCACGCTCAGCTGGACCGGTCCGCCCAACGTGTGGGCCTGTGCCAACACGACTCCGTCCTCGCGACGGCTCAGCGTGAAGAACTGTTCGAACTGAACTCGGTAGTCGTCGAATTTCGGCGTGGGGAGGAACTCCTGTAACGACACGGTTTCCCTTCCCGTACACGAGCTGCCGCCGGCGAACGAACACCGTTCCCGTTGCCGGCCATGGTGGCGAAGAGGCCTGGCGAGTCGTCAGTGGCAAGGCCGCATGGCAAGTCAACCGGCGGCGTAGGAGTGTGTCAACGGCGCCGGTGCCAGCCCCGCAGCCATCCGACCAGCCGGTGGAGTCGCGCCGTGGGCGGTGACGTTCCGGGATCGTCGCGATCCGGAGTCGACCCGTCGGACGGGGTGGCGGCAGGGGACTGGTGAGCCGTCGCCGAGGTCGAGCGCGGCCATCCCTGCAATCGATACTGAGGATCGAACACTTTGGACCTCCGGCGAGCGCGGATACCTCGCGTTGCGCGATGATAAACCGGTTTTGAACGCGACGGGCCTGGATTTTGCAGCGGGCCTGATCGTCCGTCGATCAGCGTTGGCCCTCCGGCAGAAAGGCGCGGCCGCTCGTGACTCGAATCGGGGCGCCCGCAGGTCCGTTCACCTTCTCATCCGCCGAGTTCGAGCGGCGCCGGCGGGCACTTCACGCGGTGATGGACGCGGCCGACGTCGGCCACTGCCTGCTCATAGGTGCCAACCGCACCGGTTCGGCTGTGCCCTGGCTGACTGGTTGGCCCGTCACCGCGCTCGCTTACGTGCTCGTCACCCCGGGCGAGCCTGACGTCCTGCTGGTGGGCTTCTACAACCACGTGCCGAACGCGCGGCGCCTGGTCCGGGACGCCGACGTCCGGTGGTCGGGCCACGATCCCATCGCAGAGCTCATCAGCCTGCTCCGCCACCGCAGCGCGGCGTCCCTGGGGGTCATCGGCGCGCTCGATGCTAACGGGGCCGGACGCCTTCGGGCGGAAATGACGGTGCGGGATCTCGGCGCCCAGTTTCTGCGGTTGCGGCTGCGCAAGTCGGCGGAGGAGGTGGCCGCCCTTCGCCAGGCAGCCGCCCTCACCGACATCGCGGCCAGCGCCCTGACCGAACCGGCGAGCATCGGGCTGACCGAGTACGCACTGTCCGCCAAGGTCGAGCACGCCTACATGTCTCGCGGGGGCGGTCATCACATCCATTATCTGGCCGTGTCACCGATGAGCCGGCCGGATCGCTGCGTGCCAGGCCAATGGCCAACCGAGCGCGTCATGGGCGAGGGTGACCTGCTGACGTTCGAGCTTTCGGCCACATCCGCTCCCGACTATCCCGGCCAGCTGCTGAGAACGTTCGCAGTCGCGAGCGAACCGACGCCACTCGTGCGTGAGCTGCACGCCGTCGCGAGCGCCGCCTTCGATGCCATCGTCGCTCGGCTTCGCCCGGGTGTGCTTCCGGGCGAACTCATCGAGGCCGCTCAGGTGATCGAGGCGGCCGGATTCACGACACTCGACGATCTGGTCCACGGGTTCGGCGGGGGCTACCTGCCGCCGGTAGTGGGCTCAGCGAGCCGGAGGCTGGGCCCGGTCAGCGAGGAACCCCTCGAGGAGGGTATGACACTGGTGGTCCAGCCGAACGTAATCACCCCCGACGCTGCGATCGGCGTACAAACCGGGGAGCTGGTGCATCTGACCGCGCAGGGAGCAGAGTTGCTGCACTCTTTTCCACCCGGCCTCGGCCGGATCGGCTGAGTCTCGCGGTCCAAGCAGCCGACGCGGCCGACGCGTTCGGTCGAGTCAGCCCGACGATCCCGATCCGGTCGCCCAATAGTGCTCAGCGGCCTTCGACGCCGCCAGTGACTCGGAATCCTCGCATCCGGGTGCCATCGAGGCCGAGGTCCCGGCCATGTATTCGTGATGGTCGATGCCGAGGAGGCGGATCCAGCTCTGTTGGCCGAAGGTCAGTCCGATGAAGCAGCCCAGCTCGACCAGTTCTGGCTCGGAGAAGTGCGCGTGCAACCGCGTCCACAGCTCGTCGGTGTCGAGCCCCCACGCGATCGCCTCGGCATTGGCGAGCGCGGCCTTCTGCCGATCGTCGTAGCGGTCCGTGAACTCGAAGTTGAGCAGCTCGTCGTACTGCCCCTCACTGACACCGGCCGCGGCCGCCTTGAGCGAACGCTGATTGCCGCAGAACTCGCACTTCACCGTGCGGGATATGTAGACGCGGCACAGTTCCTTGATCGCGTGATCGCAGACTCCGTTGCGGAACAGGTCACGCCAGGCGTCGGCGAAGGCCCAAAAGGCGTTCGGAGCATGCGCCCGAACCGCTGAACTCTCCGGTCGCGGCGTGCCTTCCTCAGCGCACCTCAGCAACTCGGCCTGCATCCGCTCGTCCATCTGGTCGAACGGCACGTAGCTGATCCGATGCATGCCGGTCATCTGCCTTCACCGCCCGGTCCACGAAGTGACCCCATGCTATTCCCTCAGGCCTCGGGGGGTGCAAACGTGTGCAGGCAGATAGCGCCCACCACGGGTACTGATCAGACGCGGGGGTTCGGATGCAGACCAGGCTCGTCGTCGGGACGTTCACCCCCTCCGTGCTGCTTCGGGTCGCGCACCGCGTGGGGGCGCTCGCCGAGCACGGCATCGCCGTCGACGAAGTGTCGGTGTCGTCGTCACCGACACAATTCCGCTCGCTGCTCAACGGCGAGCTGCACGCCGTCTTCACCAACCCGGACAACGTCGTCGCCTATCGCTTCTGTCCGGACAATCCGCTCGGCGAGACCGCAGACGTCCGGATCGTGTCGGCAGTCGATCGTGGGCTCGGGCTGGGTCTGTACGCCAGAACCCCGATGAGCACCGAGGAGCTGCGCGCAGCGACGTGGGCGGTCGACGTCCCAACCTCGGGCTTCGCCTTCGTCATGTACGCGCTCGCCGAGTCGCTCGGAATCGAGCGGCAGGACTACGCCGTGCTTGCACTCGGATCAACGCCCAAGCGGCTGAGCGCGCTGCTCGCCGGCACCTGCGATGTGACGATGCTCAACGCCGGGAACGAGCTGCACGCTGAAGCAGCGGGCTGTCAGAACCTGGTCCGTGCGGTGGACGTTTGCGCGCCCTATCTCGGCACCGTGCTGGCGGTATCGGGCGAGGAAAATGTCGAGGCGGTGCGCAGGCTGGCGCACTCCCTCACGCAGACGACGGTTCAGATCCTGTCGGGCGTCTTGGACGATGAGACGCGCGACGAGGCGTCGGCCGCTCTCGGGCTCGAGACGTGGATGGCTGAGCGCTACGTCGCGACGATGAAGGATCCACGCGAGGGTCTGGTGGGTGACGGGGTCGTCGACCACTCGGCGCTGGCGACCGTCGTGGAGCTTCGCCGGCGCTACCTGCCGGGCGCTGTCGACGGCGTCGACGTGTTGGCCGATGCGTTGGAAGAGCGCCGGGGCCTGCTGGTCTACTGAACGTTCTGTCTCGGCACCGCGACCGTTCAGTCGTCGATGACGGGCAGCAGCAGGAACGAGGCCATGTCGCCGCCGGTGTACACAGTCACCTCGTTGGCGAAGACTGCCGCCGGCCGATCGTCCGGATGCTCGTGGCGGAACGGCCCGCTGCCGCGCATGATGCTTGCGCCCATCTCGGCGGGTTCCAGGCCGTGGTCGAAGTCGCGCCCCAGGATGCTCAGCGCCAGCCGGTAGCCCGCGGGCAGCACGATGCAGGTGGGCCAGATCTCGATGTCCAGCTGACAGACCTCGCCCGGCACGAGGGGTTGCGAGCGCTTGTGCGGGTGCCACGGCGCCCACGGTTCGGACAGCTCGGGATCGGTCTCACGATGCGAGGCGCGCAGCCACCCCTGTGACAACGGGGTCCGCGGATCGTTGGCTCCCTCGAATAGGACCTCGCAACCGTTCGGATCGAAGGCGCGCAGGACGAGGAACAGATCTGCGTCCTCCGTCGTCGACGATATCCACAGTCGCGCCGCGAGCGGGCCGGTGATCTCGATCTGCTCGAGCAGCGCAGGCGTGCTGAGCGTGATGCCCGCACCGAGTGCTGAATACCGACGCTGCGCCGGTGCGGACGGTCGCTCGTCGGAGAGGGTCTGGTGCTCGACGTCCAAGAACTTGTGCACCCAGCGAGTGCGGGCCAACGGCCACTCCTGCTCGGCACGCGGTCTGAGCGACCCGTCGGGGGAGCGAATGTTCAGGAGCACCGGGGGCTGGCTCGCCCAGTCGCCCTCACCCTTGAGGAAGTAGTCGAAGAACCTGCGCTGAAGGTCGCGTCCATACGGCGTGTAGAAGCCGGCCCAGTGGGTACCGCCATGCACTTCTAGCCACTTCTGCTGCGATCCGGCCCGCTTCCAGGCAGTGAAGTTGCCCCGCTGATGGTTGCCGAGGCCACCCCAGTTCGCGGCCGACAGCAGCGGTGCGGTGATTTGCTCGGGCAGGCTCGAGTGTTCGGCGTGCCATTCGTCGTCAAACGGGTGCGCGATGATCTCGGCGGCAAGGTCATGCCGGTTCAAGCACATTTGCTCGTCGGTCAGATCCTCGTCGCCGGATGCGAGCAGACCGCTGGCCGGATTGCGGAACCCTCGCGAGCCGAGTCCGTACTGGATCGTGGCGATGCGCCGGTACCAGTCGGGCAGGAACGCGTTGTGGATGCCGCCGTGGTGGGTCATCTCGCGGTAGTAGTCGTTGGCGCCCTCCCAGGGGCAGATCGCCGCCAGGTGCGGCGGACGCAATGCGCCGACCTGCCACTGGTTCTTCGCGTAGTACGAGATGCCGGCGAGGCCCACCTTGCCGTTCGACCACGGCTGCTCGGCGATCCACTCGATGCAGTCGTGGAAATCCCGTGCCTCCCGCTGGCTCCAGACATCCACCAACCCAGCCGAGCGCCCGGCGCCACGCGAGTCGATTCGCACTGTCGCGTACCCGTACGGGATCCATTGCTCGGGGTCGACGAGCTCCCAGGCCGAGTAGACGCCGGAGCATCCCTCGACCGCTTCGGGGAAGCGCTCGGTCAGCTTCGCCCACTGCTGCGGGTAGCCAGCCTCGAACGTGAGCCCCTTCGCGTACGGACCGTGGCTCGCGATTACCGGCCAAGGCCCTGAACCGACAGGCCGGAACACATCGGCGCGCAGAACCAGGCCGTCGTCCATGGTTATCGGAACGTCCCAGTCGATTCGCATACCGTCACGGGTATCGGATCTGACCGCACCGTGGAGAGCCTCAAAGGTCACGACTGCCTCAATCCAATCGTTTGCATGAGACTAGTCACGATAGGTCGGACATGGCTAGACGTCGATCAAGATCGAGTGCCCTCGCGGATGGATTCACCAGCTGAGGACGGCAGTCGCAGGGCGCCGATCGCCGCGAAACCGATCACTACGGCGAGCACGACGAACGCGAACTGGTACTCGCGGCCCACACCTACCAGCGGCCGGGCCGCCTTGAGCGCAACGACGCCAAGGGCCACGCCGAGCGCCTGGGTCAGTTGCTGGATGGTGCTGGCCAGGGTGTTGGCCTGGTTCATGGTCGGCTGGTCGATGTCAGCGAACGCGATCGTGTTGTAGCAGGTATAGCCGATCGAGCGGAAGACTCCGCTCACCAGCACGACGGCGGCGATGACCACGACCGATGTCGACCCGTGCAGGAGCGCACAGGCAGCCACGCTCAGCACCGCGCCCGCAGTCGTCCAGATCATCACCGTTCGGAAGCCGAAGGTGCGCAACAGCGGCGTCGTCAGCGGCTTGACGGCGAGGTTGCCCACGAAGAGGAACAGCAGTACGGCACCCGCGTGTGCCGGCGTCCATCCGAATTGGTCCTGAAACAGCAGCGGGACCAGGAACGGGACGGCATTGATGCCGATGCGGAAGAGTCCGCCACCAGCCTGCGCCGAGCGGAAGGTCCGCACGCGCAGCGCGTCGAGGCGCACCAGCGGGTGCAGGTCCTGCAGGAGATGGACGGTGACGAGTGCGCCTGAAACGACGCTGACTAAGGCGAGCACAGCGACGTCGACCCAGTTGATCCTCGGCGCACCGAGCATCGCCGCCACGATGATGAGCGTGCTCAGCGCGACCGCCGCACCGACGAACCCCACCCAGTCCAACCGTCCAGGGTCTGTCGTTACTACCGTGGGCATCATCCGGAACGCGACGGTCAGAGCAATGACGCCCAGCGGAAGGTTGATCAGGAAGATCCAGTGCCACGAAGCGTAGGTGGTCAGAAGTCCACCGATGGCCGGTGCGACGACTGGCGCCAGCAGGCCGGGCCAGGTCAGATAGGCAATCGCGCGAATGATGTCGCGCTTGTCGGTGGAGTTCAGCACCACCAGCCGACCGATGGGCGCCATCATCGCGCCGCCGGCGCCTTGCAGGACGCGCATCAGTGACAACTCGAGCAGGCTGGTACTGAGCGCGCAGAGCGCCGAAGCGCCAGTGAAGACGGCGATCGCCGCGAGGAACGCCTTGCGGGCACCCCACCGGTCGGCGACCCAGGCGCTCACAGGGATGAGGGCCGCGACCGTCACCAAATAGGCGGTGACGCAGATGCCGATCTGGGTCGAGCCGACGTGGAACGACCTCGCCATGCTCGGTGCGGCGGTCGCGACGATCGTCCCGTCCAGGTTCTGCATGAACAACGTGCCCGCAACCAGCACGGCGAGAGAACGCACGGGCCAGCCCGTCACGGCGACTCGGTCCGGACCTGTTGACGTGCAACGGCCGCCATGTACGATTTCTGTCGGCAAACGTTTGCAGGCACGATCGCATGCTAAGGGATGGATGACAATGACGGCGAGAGCAAACCGTCCATGACAGCCACACGCCCGCCTCGGTCTGACGGCTCGGTGTTCGCCACCCCGGTCATTCCTGCGCCGGGTCATTCCGCGGTCGATTTCGAGACCCGGATCAACATGGACCGGCTGCGGGACTACCGGCTCACCCGCGCCAAGCAGTCCCTCGAGGCGAGCGAGTGCGGGGCGTTCCTGCTCTTCGACTTCTACAACATTCGGTACGTCACCCAGACGTGGATCGGTGGCGCGTTGGGCGACAAGATGACTCGCTACGCCCTGCTTGCCCGCAATGCCGAACCGGTGCTGTGGGACTTCGGATCCGCAGCTCGCCACCACCAGCTGTACGCGCCCTGGCTGGCCCCGGAGAACTGTCGCGCCGGCATGCTCGGGTTGCGCGGTGCGATCTCGCCGGAAGCAGGCCTTATGCGTTCGGCCGTCTCCGAGATCAAGGGAATGCTGAAGGACCTCGGGCTTGCCGATGCGCCAGTGGGCGTCGACATCGTCGAGCCGGCCTTCCTTTTCGAGATGCAGAACCAAGGACTTCGGGTGGTCGACGTCCAGCAGCGGATGCTCGATGCCCGTCAGATCAAGTCCGACGACGAGATCCTGCTGCTGTCGCAGGCCGCAGCGATGGTCGACGGCGTCTATCAGGACATCGCCGACGCGCTCAAGCCCGGGATCCGCGAGAACGAGATCGTGGCGATGGCCAACAAGCGGCTGTACGAGATGGGCTCCGACCAGGTCGAGGCGATCAACGCGGTTTCGGGTGAGCGTTGCAATCCACACCCGCACAACTTCTCGGACCGCATCATCCGGCCCGGCGACACCTGCTTCTTCGACATCATCCACTCGTTCAACGGTTACCGGACCTGTTACTACCGCACCCTGAACGTCGGCTCCGCCACCACCTCGCAGCGCGACGCGTACGCGAAGGCGCGTGAGTGGATGGACGCCGCCCTCGCGCTCGTTGCGCCGGGCGTCGGGACCGACGCGATCGCGAAGGCCTGGCCGACCGCCCAGGAATTCGGCTTCGACAACGAGATGGCGTCCTTCGGGCTGCAGTTCGGGCACGGCCTCGGCCTGGGACTGCACGAACGCCCGATCATCAGCCGGCTGAACTCCCTCGACGATCCCATCGAGATCCAGGCGGGAATGGTCTTCGCGCTCGAGACCTACTGCCCGGCCTCCGACGGCTTCTCCGCCGCGCGGATCGAGGAAGAGGTCGTCGTGGCTCCTGACGGTGCCCGCATTCTCACCCTGTTCCCTGCGCAGGACCTGTTCGTCGCCAACAAGTACTGAAGACAGAAACGAGGTCGCGCGCGATGACCACCGCAACCCGCCATGACGTTTCGGCGATGTTGACCGAAGTTCCGACCGGCCTGCTCATTGGCGGGGACTGGACCACAGCCTCCGACAAGGGTTCGTTCCCCGTCGTGGACCCGGCCACGGGCGAGACGATCGCCGAGGTGTCATCGGCATCGATCGCGGACGGGATCTCGGCAGTCGACGCCGCCGAGGCTGCATTGCCCGGCTGGCGCTCGACCGCGCCGCGCCAGCGTGCGGAGATCCTGCGCCGGGCGTGGGAGTTGATGATCGAGCGCCAGGAACATCTCGCGCGACTCATCGTCATCGAGAACGGAAAAGCGCTGCCGGACGCACGGTCCGAGGCGGCCTACGCAGCCGAGTTCTTCCGCTGGTTCGCCGAAGAAGCGGTACGCGCTGACGGTTCGCTGCAGATGGCGCCCAGCGGAACGAACCGGATCATGGTCAGCCGCGAACCGATCGGTGTCTCGCTGCTGATCACGCCGTGGAACTTCCCAGCGGCAATGGCCACCCGGAAGGTTGGGCCGGCCCTCGCCGCCGGGTGCACGACGATTCTCAAGCCCGCTTCCGACACGCCGCTGACCGCCTTGGCCATCGGTGCGTTGTTGATCGAAGCCGGCGTACCGGCAGGCGTGGTCAACGTCCTACCTTCGCGACGATCGGGCGAATTGGCGCACGCGTTGCTCAACGACAGCCGCGTGCGCAAGCTGTCGTTCACCGGATCCACCGAGGTCGGCCGCATATTGCTTGCCGAAGCCGCGACGAACATCGTGAGTTGCTCGATGGAACTCGGCGGCAACGCACCATTCCTCGTGCTCGCGGACGCCGACATCGATGAGGCGGTCAACGGCGCGATGATCGCCAAAATGCGCAACGGCGGCGAGGCGTGCACCGCCGCCAACAGGTTCTACGCGGATGCACGGGTGGCGGAGGAATTCGCGAGCAAGCTCGCGGCGCGGATGTCTGCGCTGCGGATGGGTCCTGGCCTGGACGATGGTGTCGATCTCGGGCCGCTCATCAACTCGGCCGCGCGCGAAAAGGTCGATGAGCTCGTCACTGGAGCGGTCCGCTCCGGAGCGGACACCCTGGCGGGAGGCGCGTTCCCCGAGGGCATCGGGTACTTCTATCCGCCGACGGTCCTCGCAGGGGTTTCTGCCGACGCCGCCATCCTGACCGAGGAGATCTTCGGGCCGGTCGCGCCGGTGGTGTCGTGCGATTCAGTCGACGAGATGATCCAGCAGGCAAACGCGACGGAGTACGGCCTGGTGTCCTACGTCTACACGAGCGACCTGGCTGCAGGTCTCCGGGTCGCGGACGCCCTCGAAAGCGGCATGGTCGGCCTGAACCGGCCGATCGTGTCAGACCCTGCAGCTCCGTTCGGTGGCGTCAAGCAGTCCGGTCTCGGCCGGGAGGGTGGCCACGACGGGCTGCTCGAATTTATGGAGAGCAAGTACGTCGCTGTGCAGTGGTGAACCGGGCTTCGACTCATTCGGCCTGGATTGCACGGACGATCGCATCACGGTTGAGTGGTAGTTCACGCACGCGAACCCCGACCACGGCGGCCAGCGCGTTGCCCAGCGCCGCAGCCGTCGGTCCAACCGACGCCTCGCCGGCGCCCACCGATGGATCCCTAGACGGGACGACGACGACGTCCACCTCGGGTACCTCGCTGAAGGTCACGATCGGGTAGGACTCCCACGTATCGCTGGTGATCCGGCGCCGGTCGAATCGAATCCGTTCCTTGAGCGTCCAGCTCATCGACTGGATCGCGCCACCCTCGATCTGGTTGATCACGCCGTCGGGATTGATGACGCCGCCGACGTCTGCCACGATCGTGAGCCGGCGGACGCGCACGTCGTCGAGCGCCTCGACCTCGGCAATCACCGCGCAGTAGGCGCCCACCCCCTTGTACCGGGCGTATCCGATGCCGCGCTCGACGCCCGGCGCGGGCCCTGCAGTGCCCCAGCCGCCTCGCTCCGCAGCAAGTTGCAGTACGCGCCGACCGCGTGCGTCGTCGAGGTGTGCCAGCCGGAACTCCAGGGGATCACGCCCGGCCGCCGCCGCCAGGTCATCCATCACCGACTCGATGGCGAAGACGTTCAGATGCGCACCGAGGGCCCTCATCGCAGAGGTCCGCAGCGGCATCGTCGTCAGCCGATGGGTGCGGACGAGCTGCCGCGCGAAGCTGTAACCGGCCACCCCGTTGCGCCCGGAACCGCCGCCGCGCGGCAGCGGCGGGTCGAGCGCCGGCGGGAAATCGATGCGTTGTTGATGTGCGTGCCCGAGCAGGCCGGGCGAGGCGTTGGGACCCGGTCGTGAGGTGTGGCCATTGGACCAGATCTCGTGATGCCAGCTGCAGACCCGGCCGTCGCTGTCCGTCGCCGCATCGATGTGGACGCGCATGGCCGGGCCGAGCGGCGACCAGCCGAGCTCGTCCTGGCGTGACCACACAACTCGGATCGGCCGTCCCGGAATGGCGTGCGCGAGCAGCGCAGCATCGAAGGCGGCGTCGTCCGCGCCGTTGTGGCCGTAGCAACCCGCGGACTCGACGTGCTGCACCACGATCGCTGAGTCGTCGAGGTCGAGCGCGCGGGCGATTGCCGAACGAAGGTGATAGATCCCTTGCGAGCTCGTCCACACCTGCAGGACACCCGCGTCCCAGCGGGCGATCGCAGTCGAGGTCCCGATGGACCCGTGCGCCAAATACGGGCGGGAGAACACCGCCGTCACCCGGTGGGCAGTTTCGCAGTCGGCGGGCTCGTTCCCCGACTCGAACAAGGTCTCGGTCTGATGGGGCGCCTCGTGCAGGAATGCGCTGAGCGTTGCCTCATCGGGCAGCGTGTCGGTCTCATCCCAGTACGCGTCGTCGGCCAGCAGCTGCGCTCCACGGATCGCGGTCTCTTCCCGGTCGCCGACAACAGCGAGAAAATCGCCTTGCCGCACGACACGATGCACGCCGTCCAGCGCCTCGACTCGTACGGTGGGCGCCTCGATCAACGTTGCTCCACGCGACGCGGGGCGAACGACCCGTGCATGCAGCTGAGCCGGCAGGACGAGGTCGCCGAGGTAGCACGGCGTGCCGGTGAGCTTCGCCGGCAAGTCGATCCGCGGTTCGGACGAACCGACGTAGCGGTAAGCCGACGGCGCCTTTGCGTCGGCCTGTCCGTCGGTCGTACGGTCCAGCAGCGCGGCTGTCGGGAGTTGCCAGTAGCTCACACTTGCGGCCGGCGACGAGAAGACACCGTCCACGGGTGTCAGCTCGTCGGCGTCGATGCCCATCACCGCGGCGGCGGCGGCCCGGCAGGCGACCCGGACCTCGGCGCAGACCTGTCGCAAGGCAGCGCCGGAGTGCTGCACCGACAGGCTGCCCGACGTGTAGCCCTCATCAGGCGCATCGTTGGTGCTGGCGGCTGCGATGCGGATCCGGGCCGGCGACACGTCGAGCTCGTCAGCCACGATCTGCGTGAGCGCGGTGAGGATGCCCTGCCCGAGCTCAACCTTGCCGGTGTGCACGATGACCGTCCCGTCGGCGGCGAAGGTGAGCCAGTCGGCCAGCCTCGGATTGGCAGCGAGCGATGGAGATTGCGCCGGCCCGGTCGAGGTGGCAGTCATCGAGCGGCGCCATCGGACGCGCTGGTTGCACGCCGCGAGGCGAGGACGGCTCGGACGATGCGATTGTGGCTGCCGCACCTGCACAGATTGCCGTCCAACGCTGAGCGAATCTCGCTCTCGTCGGCGTCCGGGCTGCGTCGCAACAACGCCGTCGCCGAGACGAGGATGCCGGACATACAGAAGCCGCACTGTGCGGCCTGATGGTCGATGAACGACTGCTGCAGCACGCCCGGCTCCTCGGCCGTGCCCAGCGCCTCGACCGTGGTGACATCGGACGAGCCAACCGTCCAGATCGGGGTGTCGCACGATTGCACCACCCGGTCGTCGAGCAGGACATTGCACGCGCCGCACAGTCCGAGGCCGCAGCCGAAGCGGCTGCCCAGCAGGCCGAGATCATTGCGGAGTACGTACAGCAGCGGAGTCTCGCGATCGCATCGAACCGACTGCGCGCGCCCGTTTACCGATAGCGTGAAGTCCTCCGGCATACCGGCCCTACTCGGCCGGGGCGAGTCCGTCGTCGACCTCTATGTCTTCGGAGGTCAGCTCGAGTCCCGATACGAGGGCTTGCAGCAGCAGCAGCACGGCGAAGTCGTCCTTCTCGTGGCCGAGGGCCAACGTCGCCTGCACCGGCTCGCGCGCCGCCGCGACGACAGGCATCGGCACGCCAAGCTCGCCGGCAAGGGCCAGGCCGAGGTCGAAATCTTTGCGGAGCAGGGTGGGTGTGAACGTCGGCGTGAAGTCGAGATTGACGAACGCCGGCGTCTTGTAGCGGGTGAACATCGACCCCATGACGCTGTTGTTCAGGAATTCCAGGAACGCCGCCCGCGAGACGCCACCCTTCTCGGCGAGCACCGTGATCTCGGCGAGATTCTGCGTCACCACGCCGAGCATCAGATTGTGGCAGATCTTCACCAGGCGCGACCGCTCACCCTCACCGACGTACGTCACGTGCTTGCCGAGGGTCGCCAGCATCGGAGCGAGGGCGTCGTAGGCGTCCTGGGGCCCAGAGCAGACGAGGCTGAGCAGCCCGGCCTTCACCACCTTGCCGTTGCCGCTGACCGGCGAAGCGAGAAACGCAACCCCGGCCGCTTCGACCTTGCCGCGTACTACCTGCGAACCCTCGATCGAGACGGTCGAGCAGTCGATGACGTAACGCGGCCGGCGCTCTTGCGCCAGCAACTCCGTGACGACCTGCTTCAAGTCCTCAGACGTCGACACCATCGTGAACACCGCGTCGGAATTGGCCAGGTCACCGATCTGATCGGCCACGTTGACCCCGTGCGACTGCAGCGCCTCGGCCTTTGCTCTGGTGCGGTTCCACGCGGTCACGCTGTACCCGGCGCGAGCCAGCCGGGTGGCAAGGGGGGCGCCCATTCGGCCGGTGCCGATCCAGCCGACAGATTGCGGCGACGGAGCTGAAACCATTGGCTAGACATCCCTAGATCAGCGGCCCGGACGGCCGCGAGAAGCTGCCGACGACGGCGGAGCAGCGCCGAGCGCAAACGATTGCGCCATCGATAATGGTCCCCGTGAATTGGGGTGTCAAGCAGCCTTCAGCATCGAGGCCATCCAGTCGCCGGCCAACGGCTGGTAGCGGTACGGCAGGTTGTTGCACACATGGTTCCCGTCTTCGAACATCACCAGCGAGGCATTCGGCGCCTCGACGACGATTCTCTCGGCCTGCTGATACGGGACGAGCCGATCCTGGCGACCGAAGATCACCAACATCGGTTGAACGAGATGGCTGAGCACACCGTCCAGTGTCATCGCCGTAGCGATCGCGCGCGCCTGCTCGATCGTCGCGGCGTGTGAGTACGCGATGAATGCGCTTCGACTGATCGCCGGTCGGGTGTCGAACCGCGAACCCGATTCGTATGGACCGCCCACGGTCACCACGGCTCGGATGCGGTCGTCGAACGCCGCCGCACGTGCTGCGTAGTAGCCGCCCATGCTCACACCGGCAACGCCGAGCCGGTCGAGCTCGATGTCGTCGCGGGCGCTCAGCGCGTCGATGGCCGCGCTTGCAGCCACTTCGTAGTCGGGTCGCAGTGGCAGCTGGTAGCCCGTCTCTCCCTGGCCTGGACCGTCCAGTGAGAACGTCGCCAGTCCACGACTCAGGAACACGTTTTCCCAGTTGAAGAATTCCTCTTTCGTCGAGTCGAGGCCGGGCAACAACAGGACGAGCGGCGCACGCTCCACGCCGGCGGGTCGCCGAAGGTTGCCGACCAGCTGCGCTTCGCCGAACGGGACTTCGATCCGTTGGGCCGTCGGGTCGAGCGCATGATGCGCCCGACGCAGCGCTTCCACCGACTTCTCCGTGGCGTTGCGGTGCAGGTCCATGTCCAGCACCCAGACGAACTTCGCGAAGTGATAGCCCAGGGCAGCGCGCACCCAGGCCTGACCCGCAGACAGCTGGTAGCCGTTCTGCTCGGCCTCTTCGGCAAGCCGGGCGTGCATGTCCCCGTTGCTGCACCAGGCGTCGAGCCAGTCGGCCCAGTGTTCGAGACCCGCAGTGACGCGGCGGAAGTCGTTCGCGTCCACGCCCTGCGTTATAAACCGCGGCGCCCAGTGTGCGATCGCCGACTCGATGTCTGCGTCGGGCATCAGGACGCCGGTCCCCTGGCCGACAGCTCGTTCGCCATCCAGTCGGCGATGAGCGAGCGAGATTCGTAGGGATGGTTCGTGATGCCGTGGTTTCCGTCGTCGAACATCCGCAACTGCGCGCCGGGGGCTTCTGCGACGAGTCGCTCCGCATGGTGGACCGGAATGAGCCGGTCACGCCGGCCGTGTATCACTAGCAGCGGCTTGGTGATGCGCTGCGCCGCGTCTTCGAGGGTCAAGGTTCCGGCAAGGCGGCGAGCCTCGTCGCTGTCGCGCGCGCCGGAGCGATGTTCGAAGGCCGCTCGGGTCAGGGCCGGCAGATCTTCCCAGTCGAGGTCGAACCGGTACGGGCCGCACAGCATGGCCGTCGCCCGCAGCCGCGGTTCATAGGCTGCTGCCCTGGCCGCGTAGTAGCCGCCGAGGCTCACGCCGAAGAATCCGATTCGATCCGCGTCGACGCCTGGACACTCGACGAGCCAGTCGGTGATCGCAGTCGCTACCCGTTCGTAGGCCGGCTCGATGGGCAGGCTGTACTCGGCTTCGCCCTGTCCTGGTCCGTCGATCGCCAGCGTCGCCATGCCGCGCTGCAAGAAGTGTTCAGCTGTCGGTTGGAGTTCTTCCTTCACCGAGTCCAGACCGGGCGCCATGATGACTGCGGGCGCGCCGTCGACACCGTGCGGCATCCGCAGATAACCGGCGAGAGTCCTCGAACCGTACGGAATCTCGACGCGTTGCGCCGGGGGCGACAGTGCTTCGGCACCGCGGGCGTAGCAGGCAACTGTTCGGTCGTGTGCTGCGCGTTGCTGGTCGAGGTCGTCGATGAAGACGAATTTGCCCCAGTGCCAGCACAGAGCTGCCCGGCGCCATGCTCCTGCCGCGGTCAGCGATTGGCCGGCCGCCTCGGAGTCCAGCGCCAGCTTTTCGTACTGCTCGGCTGTGCGACCCCACTCGGCGCACCACTGGTCCCAGGTGTCGATACGACTCAGGGTGGCGACGAAATCGGCGTAGTCGGTGCCGTTGGCGATGAAGCGCGGCGCCCAGTGTGCGGTGGCACTGCTGACTCGCTCATCGAGGCCGCCCGCGATGCTTGGAGATGTCATCAAGGTTCTCACTGCAATCGGTTGTATTGAGAACGATTGCGTCAGGATCGGCGACGTTCGGTCGCGTGTCAACCTTCCGTTTAGAATCGCGTCCCGGATGCGGGTACTCTGGCCCGCCTACTCAGCTAGGGATACGGGTGCAAATTGGCCTCACGCGCAAGGTCGTCACGTTCGGTCACTGAGCGGGATGCTCCGGCGAAGAAGGCCCGTGCGGGCCGCCGAAGCGATGCCGGCTCAACCGAACGCGTTGCCGCCGTCGCGCCCGCAGTGATGCCGCGGCCGTCCTCGCCGCGTCTGAAGGACGTTGCGGAGGCCGCGGGTGTCCACGTGTCCACGGCATCACGAGCGCTCAACGAGCAGACCGCGGCGATGGTGCAGGAGGAGACGCTCGATCGAGTCCGGCGCGCAGCCAATCAACTCGGCTACCGCGTGAACGGGATGGCCCGGGCACTGAAGACCCGGCGCTCGATGTCCATCGGCATGCTTGTGCCCGACATCACCAACCCGTTCTTCCCGCCGGTGGTCCGCGGCGCCGAGGGAGCGCTCGCGAAGGCCGGATTCTCGCTGTTCCTGTCGAGTACCGACAACGACACGGACAAGGCCCGCAGCCAGCTCGACGCCATGACCGAGGCACGTGTCGACGGTCTGTTGCTCGGCATGGTGCAGCGTCGGGACCCTGCCATCGACCGGCTACGCGCGGGCGCCATCCCGGTCGTCTTGTTCAATCGCACCGTCGACGACGAGGGCATCTCCTCGGTCGTGCCCGACGACGCGCTCGGCTTGAGACTGGCGGTCACTCACCTGTTCGAGCTCGGTCATCGGCGAGTGGGCCTCGTGGTCGGACCACTGTTCACGTCGAACGGTGAACGGCGCCTTCGCGCGTTCCGCCGTTCGGCGCGCCGGCTCGGTCTGGAATTCCACGTCGTCGAAGCCACCGCATTCGACGAGGCGGCAGGACTGCGAGCCACGGAGCAGATGATCCGTGAGTTCCCCGGAATGACAGCGCTGGTCGCCGGTAACGATCTGCTCGCTCTCGGGGCCATCGACGCCGGACTGAACGCGGGCTTGCGCTGCCCTAGGGACCTGTCCGTCGTCGGATTCAACGACATGCCGCTGGCCGGGCGGCTGAGCCCGCCGTTGACGACGGTGAATGTCCCGGAACTCACGCTTGGTCGCCTTGCGGCGGAGGTGCTGCTGTCGCTTATTGCGAACCCGCAGCAGCAGCCTGAGCGGATCGTTGTTCCGGTAACCCTGGTTTCGCGAGGGTCAACCGCGCCACCACGCTGAACTCGACGTGGCTTCGCGTGGTCCTGTGCCGTGGCCTGTACGCGGGCCTACGACGCGCCTTGACAATCTCCTACGCTCAGCGACTAGATTGACTGCAATCGGTTGCAGACCCGCCTTACGGAGATCATCGTGGTGCACACCATTCCCGACCGGGATCTGAACGAGCTCCGTCCGAACCCTTCGCGCGCAGCTGCTTCGAACGAGCCGACGCAGCCGAAACACGGGGGTGACCTGCTCACGTCATTGCTGATCGAGCACGGCGTCGAGCGCGTGTTCGGCTTGCCCGGTGGGCAGACCCTGGCACTGTACGACGGGATCCGTAACCGATCCGACGAGATAGCCCACGTCCTTGTCCGGGACGAGCGGTCGGCAGCGTATGCGGCGGATGGATACGCCCGGGTCACCGGCCGCGTCGGTGTGTGCGACGCGACGGTCGGGCCCGGCACAGCGAAGCTGCCCTCCGGACTCGGCGAGGCGCTGGGCGCGTCGATACCGGTCGTGGCGTTGGTGAGCGAGCTGCCCGCCCGGCTGGCCGCGCATCGATATCGCAGCGCCGCCTCGCAGGCACTCGATCAGGCCACCTTGCTGCAGCCGGTGACGAAATGGCACGCAACGGTCCCCGATGCGACGTCCATGCCCGACCTCGTCCGGCAGGCGTTTCGGGAGGCGTCCAGTGGGCGTCCAGGCCCCACAGTTCTGTTCCTGCCCCAAGACGTGCTGGACGCCCCGTTGCCACCGGATCTCGCCGCAGAGCTGTCCATCACGCCGCCAAGCGCAGCAGGTGCCGCTCCAGCGCGTTTCGGTAGGTACCCCGCGTTCCGACCGGCTCCAGATCCGGTAGATCTGGCCGCAGCGGTCACCGCCTTGACCGCCGCGCACCGCCCGATGATCGTCGCTGGCGGGGGAGTGGTGATCTCGGGTGCCGAGGCCGCGCTGACCCTCTGCGCGGAGTTGCTTGGCGCGGCGGTCGCGACGTCGTTGTCGGGCAAGGGAGCGATCGCCGAGAACCACCGCCTCGCGGTCGGGGTCATCGGGACCATGGGAACACCGGCCGCCACAGCAGCGATCGACGAGGCGGACGTGGTGCTGCTCGTCGGCACCAAGGCCGGTAGCGGGCCGACCTTCAGCTGGACCCGCCCCCGACCTGATCAGACCGTCGTGCAGTTGGACATCGATCCCGCCGAGCTGGGCCGGGTGTTCCCGCTGCGCGCTGCGGTCCTTGCCGATGCACGAGCAGGCTTGGAGGCATTGTCCGAACAACTTGTCGCCGTCAGCAATGCGCAGCCGGACCGGTCGCAGTGGCAGGCGCAGCTGGACGATCACAACGGGACGTGGCGGGCGGCCAGAGACATCGAGCGCAGCAATGACGCCCGTCCGATCGCGCCGCAACGCGTCGTCGGTGAGCTACAGGAAGCCCTCGGTCCGGACGACATCCTGCTCTGCGATGCCAGCCTGTCCAGCGGATGGGGCGGCGTATATCTCGACCAACACTCGGTTGGGCGGAAGGTGCTGATGCCGCGTGGGCTGGCCGGTCTCGGCTACGCCCTGCCCGCCGCGATCGGGGTCGCGACGGCTGATCGCGACGTGCGAACGGTCGTGCTGACCGGTGACGGTGCGCTTGCGTACGCCGTCGGCGAGTTCGCCACCATCATCGAGCAGCGTCTGCCGATCACGGTCGTCGTGCTCAACAATCGTTCGCTCGGCTGGATTCGGTGGTACCGGCGGATCACATTCGGCACCGGCTGGGAGAACGAGGACTTCGCAGACGTCGACTACAGCGCCGTGGCAAATGCCTACGGGTGGGATGCCGAACGAATCGAGGATCCCGCTCAACTCGGGCCGGCGATGGAGCGGGCCCTGCGCAGCGGACGCCCCAGCCTGCTGGACGTCATCACCGAAACCTGGACGACCCCCGTCTCGGGCCACCGTCGGGCGGTCGAGCAGCACACCACATCCGGATATGGAGGCTGATTTCTCCCATGCCACGTCACCCCGAGCGCCAGCTGGAGCGCCTGACCCAGCCGGTCGCCGCGCGCCTCATCGACAGCAGCGGCGTCGCGGTCCTGATAGCGGGCAGCATCGAGCAGCACGGCAGCCATCTGCCGCTCGGTACCGACGCCTTCGCGGCGCTCTCGATCGGTGAGCGCGTGGCCGAGCGACTCGACACGGTGGTCGCAACCCTCGGGCCGGTGGGTGTCGCTCACTATCACGGTTCGTGGGGCGGTTCGTTGACGCTCACTCCGGAGACTCTCTCGTCGGTGTTCGTCGAGATCTGCGGTGGCCTGCGCGCCGCTGGAGCGAAGCGAATCCTCGTCGTGAACTGGCATGAGGGAAACTCGGCAACGCTGCGCCTGGCCGCCGATCGGTGTCAGCGCACGCACGACGTCCAGGTGCTGCTCGCAGAGTCGCACGTGATCACCCATTCCCTGCACCCGGAGGAAATGGAGTTCACCCATGCGGGCTCGATGGAGACGGCGGCGGTGCTTGCGTACGACGCCTCGCTCGTCAAGCTCGACCAGGCCGCCGAACCAAGCGACCGCACCGCCGGCGAGGCTGCGCACGCGTTGTTCCGGCAGCCGGACGTGTACCCGATCATGCGGGACTTCCACGACGTTGCGCCGACGGGCTGGTACGGATCTCCCCAACTCGCCGACGTCGGACGTGCGGAGGAGATTGCCGAGGAGGTCGCCGATCACATTGTCCGGCGTGCCTACGAGGTGTGGGCGGCGCTCGAGAAGCATGTGCCCGCATCCCTGTTCGCGACGCCCGCCGCCGATGGCGTGGCGATGGGTGCGACGCTGTGACCGCAACGGCAGGGGCGCCCACGATGCGAGCAGCGATGCTGGCCGAGTTCGGCCACTTGACGCTGGCCGACGTACCGGTCCCTGAGCCGGGGCCGGGTGAAGTGCTGTGCAGTGTGCGTGCGTGTGGCATGTGCGGAACCGATCTCAAGATCGTCAACGGTGGATTCGCCGGTACGTGGCCGCCTTCCTTGCCGTTCATCATCGGACACGAATGGTCCGGCGTGATCACGGCGATGGGCTCGGGAACCGAGCGCAGCGGCTTGAGCGTCGGGGATCGAGTGGTGGCCGAGAACCACGCCGGATGCGGGTCGTGCCGCCTCTGTCGAGCGGGTCGCTACAACCTGTGCGAACGCGTGCGCGAGCCAGGTTTCAAGCTCTACGGTCACACGGCACCCGGCGCGCTCGCGCAGTTCGCGGCACGCCCTGCAATCGCGACGCACAGGCTGCCGGACCACGTGAGCGACGTGGCGGGCGCGCTCGTCAACCAAGCCGCTCTGACAGTGCATGCAGGTCGCCGTGCCGGTATCCAACCCGGGTCGAGTGCTGCCGTCTTCGGACCAGGGCTCCTCGGACTATTGATGCTCCAAGTCGCTCGCGCGGCCGGGGTGACGCAAGTAATCACCGTCGGACGCGGCAGCCGGCTGGAGACCGCTGCCGAGCTCGGCAGTTCAGGCATCATCGACTACGAGAAGGTCGACCCGGTCGCCGGGATCCGGGACATGACGGGCGGGCGGGGAGTGGACTACGTGTTCGACTGCTCGGGAAATCCGGACGTCGTGGAACAGCTTCTCCGCTCGGTGCGCCGTGGTGGCACCGTCGCGTTGCTTGGGCTTACTGGTGGGGCCATGGCACAGCTGCCGTTGGACCTGCTCGCCCTCGACGAACTGAACGTGCTCGGCGTGCGCTCGAGTCCGAACGCCTACCCGGCCACCATCGAACTGATGGCGTCCGGCGCGATCAACACCGAACCACTCACGCGCGACCAGTACGACCTGGACCACGTGTCGGAAGCGTTCGCGGCGTTGGAGAACCGTGCCGCCATTCGTCCCATCGTGGTGATGTGAGCGCCCGGTGATCTCGCCGATCAGCGGGGTGATCGGCGCTCCGGTCACCCCGTTCACCGAGGACGACCGAGTCGACACCGCCGCGCTCGAACGGCTGTGCGACGACCTCGTGTCGGCCGGCGTTTCGGGCATCGCCTTGCCGCTGCACACCGGCGAATCGCTGAACCTGACGACGGAGGAACGCCGCCTGGTGGTCGAGCGGGCGATAGCAGCCGTTGGGGGTCGCGTACCCGTGCTGGTGCATGTGAGCATGCCCGGCACCAAGCAGGTGATCGAGCTGGCCGTCCATGCCGAGGCGGCCGGCGCGGCGGCGGTCATCGCCGTGACGCCGTACCACTGGCGCCCGTCTACGCGAGCGCTCGCGGAGCACTTCCGGGCCGTCGCGGCGTCGGTGTCGATCGGGGTCCTTGCCTACAACTTCCCGTCCCGCCTCGGTGTGGCTGTCGACGCCGATCTCATCGAAGAGCTGATCGAGTCCTGTCCCAACTTCGTGGGTGTCAAGGACGCCAGCTACGACATGCAGGCCTTCACCGAGGCGTGCCGGCGGGCGAGCGCGTTGCGGTCCGACTTTGCAATGCTCACGGGGGTCGAATACCTGCTTCCCTCCATGCCGGTCGGCGGTTCCGGCTGCTTCTCACCGGCGTCCTGCATCGCCCCCGAACTCGTCCTCGCGCTGTACGACGCGTGCGTTGCTGAAGAATTTGCCCGAGCGAAGGATCTGCAGCATCGTGCCTCTGCGCTGTGGCACCTGCTACGTGAATGCGGGTATCCCGCATCGGTCAAGGCTGCACTGAAGCTGCAGGGGAGACCCGTTGGCGGCGTGCGGTTGCCGCTGCTCGACCTCGATGAGAGCGCGTTGATGCGGCTCGAGCGCGGGCTCACGGCGCTCGATCTGCTGCCGCGGTAACCCGCAGATCCCGTGATCCTCAATCGTTAGGGGCGAACCGTTGACAACGGGGGACGGGACTCCTACGTTTTCTGCAAACGATTGTTTTCTCGTTCTGACTCCAGGCACTGAGGCCACCAGGAGGTCGCCGTGAAACTCGTCCCGTCATCTCGACACACGGACAGGCGGTATCTGGGTCGGCGCCGCGCGGCAGCATTTGCCGCCGGGACGGTAGCTCTCGCGCTGGTCGCGAGCGCGTGCAGCAGCTCGGGAAGCAAGTCGAGCGGCAGCACCGGAAGCAACAGCTCGAAGCCGATCACCATCGGCGTCTCGGTCTCGTTGTCCGGTGACTTCTCAGCGGACGGCCTGGCCACGGAACAGGGCTACCAGACGTGGGCGGCTTACCAGAACGCCCACGGCGGCATCCTCGGACACCAGATCAAGATGAAGTTCCTTTCCGACGGTTCGAGCCCGACACAGGTCGTCACGAACTACCAGAAGCTGATCACCGTCGACAAGGTCGACTTCGTACTCGGCCCGTACTCGACGCTACTGACCCGGCCGGCTTCAGTTATCGCGAACCGCTACCAGTACGTGATGCTCGAAGGAATCGGCGGCGGCCCTTCGGTCTTCCAGTCGGGCTTGAAGAACGTATTCGACGTCAGTGCGTCCGCGACCTTCCAGATGATCACCTTTGCCAAGTGGCTTGCGGCGAACTCCAGCCCGCAGCCAGTTGCGTACGCGACCATGGACGACCCCTTCATCAAGCCGACGACCGACGGTGCGCGCGACTACCTGACACAGCACGGCTTCCCCAGCGCGGTGTACAAGGTCTACCCGCTCGAGACCACCGACTTCACCCCGATCGCCTCGTCGATCGTCGCGTCGGGAGCGAAGATCGTCGTGCTCGGCACCATGCCGCCTGACGGCTACGCGTTCATCCAGTCGTTCATCCAAAAGCACTTCAACCCGCAGATGCTCATCGAGGCGTCCGGCCCCGACCAGGGCTCCAGCTTCGTCAAGGCCGTCGGGGCGAAGAACACCGAAGCACTCATGGTGCCCAACACCTGGTACCCGGGCTCGACGTTCTTCCAGAACTCCGACATGGTCGCGCAGTACCTCAAGATGTTCGGCGGCAAGGCCGAGAACATCAGTGCGGATGTCGCCGAGGCGTTCTCCGCGGGCCAAGTGCTGACCCAGGGGCTCACCCACAACAACTCGCTCAGCAACCCGACGTTGCAGAACTACCTGCACTCGGACGTGACGTTCCAGAGCGTCCAGGGCCCGGTGAAGTTCGCGGCAGATGGAGAGAACGCCGGCGCAACCCCGTACGTCTTCCAGTGGCAGAAGGGCAAGCCCGTCCCCGTGTTGCCGCTAGGCATCGCGGACGCGAAGCCGATCGAGACCAACCGCCCCAACTGGGGAACGACTACTGGTTCCTAGCAGCAGAGCCGCAGCAGTCAGGGACAGGAAAAAACCTTGCTGATCACACAGGCCGTTATCGATGGCATCCTCGTTGGCGGCTTCTACGCACTGATGGCCGCCGGACTGACGCTGGTATTCGGCGTGATGGACATCGTGAACTTCGCGCAGGGTGCTCTGGTCGTACTGGGTGCGTACCTGAGCTACGCGTTGTCGGTACACCTGAACATCGATCCGTTCCTGTCGCTGTTCATCACGGTGCCGGCAACTGCCCTGCTCGGCGTCGCCATCTACTGGGTGTTGATCAAGCCGATCAAGCGTGACCGGGTGGTGATGTCGCTGCTTGTGATGTTCGCGGTGGCCACTCTGATCGAAGGCATCTTGGACTACGTGTTCAAGAGCAACCTCGTTCAGATCCACGCCTCGTACATCAACAAGTCCTACAACCTCGGCAAGCTCAACTTCCCGGCGATCTACGTCTACGCGTTCCTGCTCAGCATCGGGCTGCTCGGTGGGCTGTACCTGCTCATCTACCGCAGCAACTTCGGCCGTAGCCTTCGCGCGTCGATGCAGAACCCGGTCGCTGCTCGGCTGGTCGGCATCAACACGGACCGTGTGTCGGCGATAACACTCGGCATCGGGATCGGGCTCGCCGCGGCTGGCGGCATGGTGTTCGGCACGACCAACGCCTTCAACGCCGCCAGCTCCTACGACCTGATCTCGCGGCTGCTCGTCATCGTGATTCTCGGCGGGTTCGGCAGCGTGAGCGGAGCATTGGTGGCCGCGCTGTTGATGCTCGTCATCCAAGACGTCGTGGCGGTGACGTGGTCACCGCTATGGGGTCAGACCACCTTTTACATGGTCCTGGTCGTGGTACTCCTGCTGCGTCCGCAAGGTCTCTTCGGCCGGAAGGCGGTTCGCGCCCAATGACGGCGATCAATGCTCCAGCGAGCTACGACGTCCCGCGGACAGCTCGTTTCGGCTCGCTCGCGGTTGTCGCCGCTGCGCTAGTGCTGTTCCCCATCGTGTTCTCGAACCCCGCCGTCACGTCCGTCGGCGTATTCGCGATGATCTACCTGATGTCAGTCACAGGATGGAACATCTTCTCGGGATACTCCGGCTACATCGCGTTGGGCCATGCCGTCTTCTTCGGCATCGGGCAGTACTCGTCCGCCCTGCTGACGAACCACCTGAAGATCCCCCCGGGCTGGGACCTGTTTGCGCTGCTGCCCGTGGCCGGCGCAATTGCCGGTCTTGCAGCCATTCCGATCGGGTTCGTACTGCTGCGGGTGCGCAAGCACACGTTCATCGTTCTCACCATTGCGGTGATGTTCATCTTCCAGCTGCTGGCGTTCAACCTGCGCAGCTGGACGGGTGGATCGCAGGGCTTACAGATGCCGTTCCCGACCTGGACGGGCTCGTACTTCAACGAGCCGTTCTACTACATGGGCCTGCTCGTTTCGGCAATCGCCCTCACTACGTCGTGGTGGGTGCGGCGATCGAAGTTCGGCCTGGGCCTGCTCGCGATTCGCGACGACGAGGACCGGGCCCGCAGCCTCGGCATCCACACCACCCGGACGAAGCTCATCGCCTTCGTCATATCGGCGGTGTTCGTCGGTGCAGCCGGCGCGATCTACGCACCGTTCGTCGGTTCGGTGTTCCCACAGTTCGCCTTCGATCCCAGCTTCGACCTCGCGCTCGCGGTCATGGCGTTCACGGGCGGACTGGGAACGTTGGTCGGGCCTGCCCTCGGGGCACTGGTCATCGGGTCCTTGCAGCAATACTTCCTGCTCCAGTTCGGTGGCGCCAACACCTTCCTCATCGCCTACGGTCTGCTGTTCATCCTGATCCTCCGGCTGCTGCCCGAAGGCGTTGTGCCCAGCGTCACCGGTCGTTGGCGGCAATGGGTCGTGTACCGGGAGAGATCGCACAGCCCAGCTCCACCTGGGACGGGGACACCGCCGGAGGTCGGCCGCCGCCGCGATGTCGCGCTTGAGCAAGGCAGGCCCGCATGAGCCTGCTCAGCGTCGAGGGCGTGCGCAAGGACTACGGCGGCGTGCAGGCATTGCGCGGTTGCACGATGACGTTCGGCGAGGGTGCGATCAACGGGCTGATCGGTCCGAACGGCTCGGGCAAGACCACGCTGTTCAACGTCATGACCGGTTATGAACGCCCGGACTCCGGTCGGGTCCTGTTCCGCGGCAAGGACATCACCGCGGCCACTCCCGACCAGGTCTTCGCCGCGGGCATCGGGCGCACGTTCCAGCTGACCCGTATCTTCACCCGGCTCAGTGTTCTCGAGAACGTGCACGTTGCCGCGCAACGTCGGGGATTCCTCGGCCAGATGCGACGGTGGACGAGCGGCAGCGAACACGAGCGTGCGCTCGAGGCGCTCGACTTCGTCGGGTTGACCCGACTCGCACGCGAACCCGCGGGCAGCCTGTCATACGGCCAGCAGAAGCTGCTCGAGTTCGCGTTCATCATGGTGGCGCGTCCCACGGTGATGCTGCTCGACGAGCCGGCCGGTGGCGTCAACCCGACACTGCTCAAGCACCTGGCAGGCCGGATCAGGGCGCTCAACGCCGAAGGTGTCACGTTCGTGATCGTCGAGCACGACATGGAGTTCGTGATGGGGATCTGCGACCAGGTATCGGTCATGCACAACGGATCGGCGTTGACCGAGGGAACGCCTGAAGCGGTTCGCGCGAATCCAGCCGTACTCGAGGCCTACCTCGGCACGGACCTCGCGGTGGCGGAGGCCGAGTGAGATGTTGACCCTCGACGGCGTATTCGCCGGTTACGGCGGTGGCGACATCCTGCGCGGCGTCAATCTGACGATCCAGAAGGGTTCGATCACCTGCGTCGTCGGCCCGAACGGTGCCGGAAAGTCGACGCTGCTCAAGGTCGTCAGCGGCTTGATCCGTCCGCGGCTGGGCTCGCTGAGCTTTCTCGGCGAACCGATCACCGGCAAGTCGCCGCAGCACATCCTGCGTCGCGGCATCGTGCAGGTGATGCAGTCCCGCAGTCTGTTCCCCGACTTGTCGGTGCGGGACAACGTGGAGCTTGGCGCGTTCCTGGTGCGCGACAAGGCGCTGGTTCGCAAGCGGATGAACGACGTGATCGAGCAGTTCCCGATCGTGCGAGAGCGGTTGAACGACCGTGCCGGTGCGCTGTCGGGCGGTCAGCAGCGGATGGTCGAATTCGCGCGCGCACTCATGCTGGATCCGGCGCTGGTCGTACTGGACGAACCTTCGATGGGACTGGAACCCAAGTCCGCCCGGTTGATGTACGGGTACGTCCGGCAGATGCAGGAGAGCGGCCGGACAATCCTGCTGGTGGAGCAGAACGTCCGCGCCGGGCTCGAACTCGCCAACCGCGGCGTGGTCATGGAGGCCGGTCGCGTCCGCCTCGAAGGTTCCGGATCCGAGATCCTCGCCAACCCGCAGATGCGCCAGTTGTATCTGGGCGGCGGCAGCACGGCCGAGAACGACGCCGCGCTGACCGGTCCGCAGACCTGATCGAACGACCGTGGTCGTCGCGTCGCACACCATGGTGGTGATTTCGTGGATCTGGAGCTGACCGATGAGCAGCTCGACCTTCGGGACGCGACACGCGACTATGCCAATCGGGTGATCCGTCCTGCCGTGCAGCAGCTCGAATCGCTCGAGAGGGTCGAAGACTTCCCGTGGGAACTGATGCGTGAAGGCACCGCTCTCGGGCTGAAGGCGCTGCCGTTGCCGCGGGATCTCGGCGGTCGCGACGCAGACATGGTCACGCAGTGCATCGTTGTCGAGGAACTTGCGGCGGGCGACCTCTCGGTCGCCTATTTCGTCCGGCACTACTGGCGCTTCGCGCGCCTCGTGCCGCGCCTTCCTTCGGCGATACGCGACACCGTCGTCAACGGCATTGCCGACGACGAACGCTTCGTACCGGCAAGTGCGAGCACCGAGCCGGCTTCAGGAAGCGACAATGCGCTGCCCTACGAGGCGCCGGGGGCCGGCGCGATGCTCTCGGCCGAAAGACGCGATGATCACTGGCTGTTGAACGGCCGCAAATCGATGATTACCAACGGCGGCATAGCGTCGCTCTATTTCGTCCTGGCGCGCACCGATCCGACCGTCGGCATCCGGGACGGCGCGACGATGTTCGCCGTCCCGTCCACGGCGTCCGGCGTCTCTAGCGGTCCGCTCTATCGCAAGCTGGGCCAGCGCGGCTCGCCGCAGGCCGACATCACGTTCGACGACTGCCGGATCCCCCTGGACCACGCGATCACTGAGATGGGGCATGGGTATGCGGCGAGCGAACGCGGACTGACGTCAGCGAACATCACGAACGCGGCGATGTGTCTCGGCGTCGCGCGCTCGGCCTATGAGGCCGCACTGGATTGGTCGATCGACAGAGTCCAGGGCGGCTCGCCGATTTACCGACACCAGCTGGTCGCGCATGATCTCGGCCGGATGCGAATGCTGCTCGACACGGCCGGCAGTCACCTGCGAACCGTCGCCTGGGAGTACTCGCACTCGGCCGGGTTCAGGCCCGAACGCTCTTGGCAGATCAGGGTGTTCGCCGCGGACGTCGCGATCGAGGTCACCCAGAAGGCGATGTTGCTTTTCGGGGGACGCGGAATCATGAGCGACTTCCCGGTGGAGAAGCTCGTTCGCGACGCGCTGACGTTGACGCACGGAAACGGCACCAGCGCCTTGATGACCATGAAGATCGGCACCCAGCAGGCCGAGGATCGCGCGGAACATCGTGCCTTCAACCTCGCGGACGGTGCTGTGGGCGGCTCGAGGAGTGGAGCACGATGACCGCAACGGACGACCGTCTGGAATCGATGTATCGCCGGTTCACCTGGCGAATCCTGTCCAACTCGGTTTCGCCGTGGGAGTTCGAAACACTTCGCGAGGACATCACCGACTACGAGCAGTGGTGCGCTCAGTGGAGTGCGCGCGCGGCCGAGCACACCGCGAGCGCTGACGAGGCGTTGCGCCTTGGCCGCGAGCGCTCGGCGGGCGAGATGTACGTGCGGGCGGCCCTGTTCTATCACTGGGCGAACTTCATGTTCACACACGACCAGGCGCAGTTCCGGTCCGCGTTGCACTGCATGACATCGGTATGGGCGAAGGCGGCGCCGCTGGTGTCACCGAAGATGGAATTGCTCTCGGTCGAGTACGAGGGCGTGACCTTGCCGGGGTACTTGCAGTTGCCCGAGGGAGTCGCTTCGGCTCCCCTGGTCGTTCTGTTCCCCGGTGCGGACTCCACCAAAGAAGAGTTGTTCGACCTGGCGCAACACATCGTCCGTCGCGGTACGGCCGTTGCGGCTTTCGACGGACCTGGGCAGGGCTCGGTCAGCATCGAGATGAAGATGCGTCCGGATTACGAGTCCGCCATATGCACGGTGCTCGATTCTCTTCTCGCCCGCTCGGACATCGACCGCGACCGGGTTGCGGTGGGTGGCATCTCCTACGGCGGCCTGTTCGCACTCCGAGCCGCTGCCATCGACCCGCGAGTGCGCGCAGTCGTCTCGATCTCGAGCTGGTACAGCCCGGCAGGCCGGTTCGACACCATGGAGACGCTGACGAAAACAGGTCAATACCAATATCTCGGTGACGACCCGCCGGCTGTCATGGAGTCGATCTCGCTGGCGGGTGTGCTCGAGAAAGTGTCCGTGCCCGTGCTTCAGGTCTACGGCGAGCTCGACGCGATGTCGCCGCCGTCCAACGCGGAGCGGATCGCCTCCGAACTCAGTGGTCCGGTCACCACCGTCGTCTACCCGGACGGCGTGCACATTCTGAACAACGTGTGGTTCAAGGCCCGTCCCATGGTGGGCGACTGGCTCGCAGAGACGCTGTAGGAGGCGAAGTCGGATGGACTACCCGCGAGCTTCGGCGAAGCAGGCCGCGAGAGAGAGCTTTGCCGGCCTCTGGGCAGCGATGACTACGCCGTTCACGGCGTCTGGCGGGATCGACGAGCAGGCACTCGTCGCCGACGTCGAGCGGCTGGCCGGCGTCCTCGGCGTCGACGGTGTTTTCTGCACCGGTGTGATGGGGGAGTTCTGGGCGCTCGGGGGGGCGGAACGACGTCGGGCTGTCGAGGTGATCGTCCAGGCAAGTCAGGGTCATTTTCCAGTGCTTGCTCACACCGGTTCGCACTCGGCGCGCGACACGATCGCGCTCACCAGGCATGCGACTGAGGTGGGCGCGGACTTCGCGGTGATCATCAACCCGTACTACCCGGCCGGGTCCGAGGAAGGTCTGCAGGGCTGGTTCATGGAGGTGCTGGACGCGGTCGACATCGGCGTCTGGCTCTTCGACACGAGCTACTCCGGCGTGTCGCTGCCGCTGTCTCTCATCGATCGGCTGGCGGACGTCGAGAACGTGTGCGGAATCAAAGTCGGACATGACCATGCCCACTACCTGGACGTGCTCAAGCTGGTTGGCGACCGGATCCTCGTGTGCGAGCCGAACGAGACCGTATGGCTCGAGAACATGCGTGACCACGGCCAGACCGTTTTCATGTCTTCGGCCGCACCGTTCCTGTACCAGAACGCGACCTGGCAACCGATGCGGGAGTACACCCAGTTGGCATTGAGCGGCGATTACGACAGGGCCGCGGAGGTGTCAGCCACCCTGGATCCGGTGCGCGAGCTCGCCATCAAATGGCTGCACGGACGATGGGCTCGCGAGCGGATCAATCCTGTCCCGTGCATCAAGGCGTGGGCCGGGCTGCTGGGCATGTCCGGCGGCACCGCTCGTCCGCCGCTGACGCCATTGACCGATGCCGAGCATGAGGAACTCACCAGCGACCTCGACAAGGTCGGACTGCTCTGACCATGTCACGTCCCGCCCGGATTGCGGACGCTCGACAATTCCACCCGGCTTGCATTCCCTCCCGCCACGCTCGGTCCGATCAGATCCGGTCAGGCTCCGGCGGGTTGGGCGACGTTGACGGTGTCAGCAGCTGGCGAGGTCGCTGCGACGACGTCGACCAGCTCGTGACCCAAGTCGTGCAACATCACGATTGCGGCGTTGCGCCCAGGGCCCCCCGTGATCGAGCCGCCCGGATGTGTCGTGCCACCTGTTTGATACAGCCCCGGGATAGGCATCCGGTGCGATGCCCAACCCGGTGCGGGACGCAGCGGCCCACTGAAGGCCGGTCCGCGGTCGCCGCCGTGGAACGCGCCGTGCACCATGTGGATATTTGAGCGCTCGATGTCCGGCGGCGCCTTCACCAGCCGCGCCACGATAGCGTCCTCCGTGAACGTCGGCGCGAAGCGACGCAACTGCTCCAGCTGGTGCGCCGCGATGCGGTCCTTGACGACGTCCCACTCCTGATGGGGCGGCAGGCTGTAGGCCTGCGGGCTCAGCAGCTTGACGGTGTGCATGCCGGCCGGGGCGCGGCTGGGGTCCACCAGGCTCGGTGTCGCGACGAGAAGCCAGGGAACACCCTCGATCAGGCGTCCGCGCCGCAGGTCCGCGCTGAGCTGGATGAGGTCATCTGGCCAGCCCACGAGACCCGCCGACACCGCACTCACCCCGCCGCTCGGCGTCTCGAACACGGGTGGACGGTTGGTGGCGAAGTATGCGGCGAAACCTGGGATTCCGACGTCGTACGTCTCGATGCCGTAGTGGAACTCCTCCGGCCACGCACTGGCCGGTGCCATGTCGATCAGATGCTTGACGTGGATGGTCGACAGAACTGCCGTGCCGGCGCGGTATTCCTCGCCGCCGTCGGTACGCACGCCGACGCAGCGCCCGTCCTCGATGATGAGACTTGTGACTCGCTTATCGCAGAGCACCGAGCCGCCGTGTGCCTCCAGGAAGCCGACCAGACCGTCGGTCAACCGCCCGGACCCGCCCACCGGGATGGACCAGCTGCGCGCCTGCCGGGCGAAGACCGAGTACGCGAGCATGCCGGTGCCGGGCGAGTCGAACATGACGAAGGTCTGGAACGCCTGCCAGAGCATGAATGACTGGACGTGCGGGTCGGAAAATTCGTGCCGGATGACGTCCCACGCACTCAACGCACGTCGGCGTGCCCACACCTTTCCGGCGGGGTGCTCGCTGAGCCGCTGGTCGAGCGAGGGACCGAAACCGACCGGCGTGAACTGCGCCGCGGTGAACAGTGACTTGACCTCGTCGTATTCACGCGACATGCGCCGGTAAGCGTCCCCGTCGGCCCGGCTGAAGCGGCCGATCTCCTCGACGGTCCGCTCGAAGTCGAGGAACATGGTGAATTGCTCCCCGTCGGGGAAACCGACGTGCGCCACCGGGTCGGGTTGCAGGTAGGAGAGGCCGTAGTCGCGTTTGAGGCCGAGTTCGTCGTTGAGCAGCAAGGGATTGACTCGGATCAGAGTGTGTCCGGTCGAGCAGCTGTCTACGAAGAATCCTGGGTCCAAAATCTCCTCGGTTGCCGCGCCACCACCGGGGATGTGCCGCGCGTCGAGCACGAGGCACCGGTAGCCGGCCTTTGCGAGGTAGCAGCTGGCGATCAGGCTGTTGTGTCCTGCCCCGGCAACCACGATGTCGAAATCCATGCGCTGTCCGCTCCCGTGGAGTGACGGTCAGCCGACGCTGAATCGGCTCGCCGTGGATCGACTCACTGTTGCACAGCAACCGTTTGCAGACAAGACTCCGCAGAGCGCACGATCACCGCCGGATGACGGTGAATTGCCAGGAGGCGGTTGCCATGCGAGCCATAGTCGTACGTGAGGTGGGCGGCCCCGAGGTCCTTCGGATCGAGGACGTTCCCGAACCGCGACCGGGCGCGGGCGAGATCGCGATAGCCGTGGAGTTCATCGGGGTCAACTTCACCGATGTGCGCAACCGGGTGGGAGACGGCCTCGGAGTCGTGCCGTTCACGCCGGGGGTCGAGGTGAGCGGGACCGTGTCCGCGATCGGCAACGGCGTCGAGGCCTTCACCGTCGGTCAACGGGTCGCCGCGTTCACGCGCGGGCACGCCTACGCCGAGGTCGTGACCGCCGCAGAAATCTTCACCGTTGCGTTGCCCGACGAGTTGGCGGGCCGTCCGGAAGCGGCCGGAATGCTCGTTACTGTTCCGCTTGCGATCAACGTCGTCGAACGCGCTGCTCGCGTGCTGGCGGGCGAGACCGTGGTGCTGCATGCCGCGGCGGGTGGCGTCGGATCGATTGTCGGCCAACTGCTTCGAGAGCTGCCGGGCGTACGCCTTTGGGGGACGGTCGGCGACCTGAGCAAGGCTGACTACGCGCGCAAACACGGCTATTCCGAGGTGATGAATTACGCGGACTTCGACGTGCAAGTCGCTGCGCTCACCGGCGGACGTGGCGTGGACGTCGTGCTCGACCCCGTCGGGGGCGAACTGCAGGCACGTTCCCTCGAGGTGTTGGCGCCCTTCGGCCGGCTGGTCTCGTACAGCAACATCTCGCGCGCGCCACAGGTGTTGCCCGACGCGGAGTGGCTACGCGCGCGATGCATCGGATACGTAGGAATCTCCAACGGGCAGCTCTCCGTACGTGCCCCCGAGGTCGTGCGCGCAGGGCTCGAGCGGGCGGTCGACCTTGTTGCCAGTGGCGCCGTGCACATCGACGTCACGGCGGTGCTGCCGTTGAAGCAGGCCACGCAGGCTCACCAAGCGTTCGAGGAGCGCAGCGCGGTCGGCAAGTTCGTCCTGTCGGTCTAGTGCTCGTCGAAGAGGAGCGGATCAGGGCCGACACGTCCCGGTTCCGGCAGTTCGCTCAGCACCGATCGCTGCGCATCGCTGAGGGTGAAGTCGAAGACCTCGAGATTGCTCTGTAGCCGTTTCGGATTGGTCGACTTGGGAATCACGACGTGTCCTTCGTCAAGGTGCCACCGCAGTACGACCTGTGCCGGCGTTCGCTCGACTTCCTCGGCGATGGCGGTGACCTCGGGACGGTCCAGCAGTGCACTACCACGTCCGAGCGGGCTCCATGCTTCGGTGGTTATGCCTAGCGCCGCGTGCACGGCGCGTAGCCCGAGCTGCGGGAAGCCTGGATGCAGCTCTACCTGGTTGACGGCGGGGGTGAGGTCGCTGTTGTCGACGAGGCGATGCAGGTGTTCGGCGTTGAAGTTGCACACGCCGACGGCGCGTGCACGACCGCTCGCGTAGATCTGCTCGAAGGCCTGCCACGTCTCGACGTACAGATCCCTCGCGGGAACCGGCCAGTGGATCAGATAGAGATCGACGGCCGGTAGCTGCAACAGCGCCAAACTCTGCTCGAATGCGCGCATCGCGCGTTCGTAGCCCTGGTCGGAGTTGGCCAGCTTCGTCGTGACGAACAGGCTCCTCGGATCGACACCGGAGTCGCGGATGGCCTTGCCGACGCTGGCCTCGTTCTCATACGAGTGGGCGGTGTCGAAGAGGCGGTAGCCGGTGTCAAGCGCTGCCGCGATCACCGGCTCCGCGTCCGCCACCCGGAAGACTCCGCAGCCGATCTGCGGCATCGAGACACCGTTGTTCAGTTGCACAGTCGGGTGCGCCAGCGGGTTCGTCACGTCGGGATGCAGACCTGCTGAGCCGGATGGTTCACGCCGCCTCCCGAGATGTCGTCTACAAACGTTTGTATCGTATGCTAGTCAGCGGCTCGATCAGCTGCTGCGAACCGTCGGTATGACGCGGAGGGCATGTGGAGGCTCGCGGAAG
Source organism: Pseudonocardiales bacterium (assembly GCA_032160545.1). Taxonomy (GTDB): domain Bacteria; phylum Actinomycetota; class Actinomycetes; order Mycobacteriales; family Jatrophihabitantaceae; genus DATGFB01. Next base: position 43,405 of record JAVHVN010000162.1, read on the forward strand.
ACGGCAGTCGGCCCGTCGCCTTCCGACACCTGCGGACCTGCTTCTCGTCGCGATCTGGACTGGCGCTGCCGCAGCCGTCCTGATGTGGCTGGAGCACACACCCGGCAGGCTCACTACCGCAGCCGATTACGCAGCCGCCCTTGCTCGGCTGGCCGGTTTGCTCACCGGCTACGCCGTCATTGTCCTGATCGCCTTGATGGCACGAATCCCGGTTCTCGAAAGGACCGTCGGGGCCCACCGGCTGAGCGGATGGCACGCCGTGGGAGGTCGGTACGCGGTGGTTGCCCTGATCGTCCACGTCTGCAGCGTGGTCTGGGGTTACGCCCGATCGTCTCGGGTGTCGCTGACGCGTCAAATACTCCTGCTGCTCCGGTACCCGGACGTTCTGCTCGCGACCATTGCGGTCGGTTTGCTGGTCGGCGTCGGCATCACCTCCGCACGCGCCGTCAAGCGAGCCGTCAGATACGAGGTCTGGTACGGCCTGCACTTGTTGACGTACGTCGCCGTCGCGCTTGCCTTCAGCCACCAGTTCGCGAACGGCACCGACTTCGTCTACAACAGGGCTGCTCGCGTCGCGTGGAGTGCTCTGTACATCGCAATCGGCCTGGCAGTGGTGCGGTACCGCTTGCTCCGGCCGATGATCAATTTCGTGCGTCGCCGCCTCACCGTAGACGGAATCGTGGATGAAGCTAATGGCGCGGTGTCGATCTACCTTCGCGGCAGGAATGTCTCGCACCTTGGCGCCGAGGCCGGACAGTTCTTCCGCCTCCGCTTCTTGGCGCGCGGGATGTGGTTGCAGTCCCACCCGTTCTCGCTGTCGGCTGCGCCGACGTCCGACGTTTTGCGCTTCACTGTGAAACCGGTGGGTGATCACACCCGCCAACTGAGGCAACTGCCCGCCGGAACCCGGGTTTTCACCGAGGGCCCTTTCGGGACGCTAACCGCCCGGCGGCGTCGGCAGCACAAGGTGCTGCTGATCGCCGGCGGGATCGGCATCACGCCGCTTCGCGCGCTGTTCGAGTCGATGCCCGCCGGTGGCGGCGAGCTGACCCTGATCTATCGCAGCCGCACCGAAGCAGACGTCGCATTTCGCGGCGAACTCGACGACCTGGCCTGCGAGCGGGCGGCATCGGTCGTCTACCTGACCGGCGGCCGTAATGACCGCGGTGCACGGCTTGACACGCAGTCGTTGCTCGCACTGGTGCCCGACCTCGCGGCCCGTGACGTTTTCATCTGCGCGCCAGCACCCATGACGGCCGACGTCATGGGGGCACTTCGCGCCGGTGGAGCCCCGGCGCGCAACATCCATTGCGAGTCGTTCGAGCTCGCAGGCGCGTCGCCGGGCCTAGCCCGCCAAGCGGTGACGGTGTCATTGGCAGTGGTGGGAATCGCGACCGCTGTGGCGGTTCGCAGCGATTTGGTCGCCCCCGGCCACCAGCCGACGACGACTGGTCGGCGTGCGTTGCGAGCGGACGCGACAGGCGGCGACGCAGGCCCACCGGCCGGTACGTCGGCTGTCGGAGACGTGACGGTCGTCGGCTCCTTGCAACACACGCTGTACACGAATGTCCAGGTGGCCGCGGTGTTGCGTAACGGCCGCCTTGTGGACGTCCGCGCGCTGAGATTGCCGAACCTCGATGCCCGGTCACGGCAGATCAGCGCAATGGCCGCGCCACTCTTGCGTCTCGAGGCGATCGCGGCCGGCTCTGCCGCGATCGACACAGTGAGCGGGGCCACCTACACGAGCGAGGCGTACGCACAGTCATTGCAGGCTGCGCTGGACGCCGCGCACTGACCGGTCAGAGACCATTCGACGGCGCAAAGACCTCCGGGTGGTTCGCCAGCTCGATGCGCGTACGCCGGATGTGACCGGAGAGGTAGCGCTCGGCGTCGGTCGCATCGCGACGGATGACCGCATCGAGCAGCAGCCGGTGTTCCGCGTTGACGATCCACCTTCGCCGTTCGCCGCTGATCTTCATGTAGGCGCGGCGGTAGTGCTGCGTCGAATTCCAGAGACGGGTGACTCCCGACAACAGCTGCTCGATCGCGCAGCCGGAGTAGCTGAGCAAATGGAACTGCCGATCGAGTTCGAGGAATTCGCTCACCTCGGTGTTGATCTCTATCCGGTCCTGGATCCCGGCGAGTTCGGCGAGTGTGCCCTCGCTCAGATGCGGAAGGCTCTGCGTGATTGCCAACGGTTCGAGGCGTTCTCGCATCAGGTACATGACGTCGACCTCGTGACTGCCGAGCGCGGGAACCCGGGCGCCCTTGTTGGTCTCTAGTTCGGTGAGTCCCTCGGCTTCGAGCATCCGCAGGGCTTCGCGGACCGGCAGTCTGCTGACACCGAGCCGCTCGGCGATCTCTTCCTGGCGGATCCGTTCGCCCGGCCCGATGGCACCAGCCAGGATCTCGGCGCGAAGGTAGGTCGCGATGCGCTCGCTCGTCGCGCCGCCGACCGCCGCCGCCGCCGGCGCGATCATCCGGCGGCCATAGTCGCGGGTCGGTCGAAGGCCTTTCCGTTCGGATAGGAGACCAGCTCGAACTGCATCCCCCACGGGGATAGGAAGTAGACCCACCGCTGACCTTCGGACGGACCGGAACTTCGCGTGGGCTCGCTGAGGATAAAGACGCCCTGATCGTGCAGGTAGGCGACGGCCGCATCGAGGTCGTCGACGTAGAACGCGATGTGATGACCGCCTATGTCGGAGTTGCGCGGCTGATCGCGATCCTGATCGGGCGCCGAGTACTGAAAGACCTCGAACACGGCCTCGCCGCCGCAGCGGTAGAAGTGCAGCTTCTGCATGACTGCCCGGGAATGGACGTTCAGGTGCTCGCGCATCCAATCACTGTCGTCGTGCCGGTACGGACCGAGCGAGTACATGTACTCGCAGCCCAGCACGTTCACCAGAAAGTGGTGTGCCTGATCGAGGTCAGGCACGGTGAAACCGATGTGGTCGAGCCGCGTGAGACCGGGCATGCCAGCGCTCATGGTTCAAACGTCCTCGCTGTCGTTGGACGAGCCAATGGATCCAAAACTAGCTGTACTTGAGCGTTTGCGGAACAGGAACGCGCTGTGCTCTTGGAAATGGATCCAATACGTGCCACGCTGGTCATCAGCCACCACATGAGGGAGACCGGTCATGAGCGTGCACGAGCGCCTCGAACAAGGCGCGCCCTGGGTCGAGGTGATCGCGACCGACGAGGACTGGGACGCCGCTGATCCGCACCTGCTCACATCGATGTTCGGTCAGATCGTTCTCATCCGCGCCTTCGAGCAGTACGTGCTCGAGCTCGCCAACGACGGTCTCATCAACGGCCCTGCGCACTCGAGCATCGGTCAGGAGGGCGGGGCCGTCGGCTCGGTTCTGCCGTTGACGAGCCAGGACACCGTCAACGGCTCGCATCGTGGTCATCACCAGTTCCTCGCCAAGGTGCTCGGGCACGTTGAGCCGAAGGGGATCGATCCGACCAGGCCGTACTCGGAAGAGGTCCGCGCGGTCGTGTTGCGCACGCTTGCCGAAATTTGCGGTTTGGACCGCGGCTTCTCGCACGGTCGCGGCGGATCGATGCACCTGCAGTGGAAAGAGGCGGGTGCAATCGGAACCAACGCCATCGTCGGGGGTGGCGTTCCGCTTGCCGCCGGTTCGGCGTGGGCGCACCGTCACGCCGGTACCGATGCGGTCGCGGTGACCTACTTCGGCGACGGGGCAAGCAACATCGGATCGACCTTGGAGAGCTTCAACCTGGCCGCTGCGTGGAAGTTACCCATCTGCTTCTTCATCGAGAACAACCAGTACGCGGTGTCGACCTCCGTGGCCGAGGCGACCGGCGAGCCGCGGCTCTCGGCGCGTGGTCCGGGCTTCGGCATCACGTCGTACCGCGTGGACGGAATGAACCCCCTCGCGGTGTACCTGACGATGCAGGATGCGCTCGCGCACATGCGGGCGGGCAACGGGCCGACGCTGATCGAAGCGGATCTCTACCGGTACTTCCATCAGAACGGCTCCTTCCCCGGCAGTGCATTCCGGTACCGCTCGAAGGAGGAGGAGCAGGCCTGGCGTGAACGCGATCCGATCAAGCAGCTCGCCGAGCAGCTGCAACGGCGCCGCATCCTGACCGAGGAGCAGGCCGCAGTAGCGACGGCGCAGGCCGAGCAGCTGCTCAACGACATCGGAGCCGTGTTGCTCGAACCGCTGCCCGGTGGCAAGGTCGGCCAGCGCCGGATCAAGCCCTCCGAATGGCCCGATCCCCACTTCGCAACCGTCGGTATCCGCAGCGATCTGAGTGAGTTCGAGGGCGTGCGGCTGGTCGACCGGGAGACCTTCGATTCCGAGGTCGCCGACATCAAGTTCATAGACGCGGTGTCCGGAGTGATGCGTCGGCGGATGGAGACGGACGACTCGATCGTCGTGCTCGGTGAGGATGTGCATCGCCTCAACGGCGGGACGAATGGTGCGACGCGGGGACTGAAGGATGCCTTTCCTGACCGGGTGCTCGGCACCCCGATCAGCGAGAACGCATTCACCGGACTGGGCGGCGGGATAGCGCTAGACGGAAGGTTCAAGCCCGTCGTCGAGTTCATGTACGCAGACTTCATGTGGGTCGCGGCCGACCAGCTGTTCAATCAGATCGCCAAGGCTCGGCATATGTACGGCGGCACCGACGACGTGCCACTGGTGCTGCGCAGCAAGGTCGCCATGGGCACGGGGTACGGCTCGCAACACTCGATGGACCCCGCCGGGATCTTCGCGACCTCGGTGGGCTGGCGGATCGTCGCGCCGTCCACGCCGTTCGACTACGTCGGGCTGATGAATGCGGCGCTGCTGAGTAAGGATCCGGTCGTCGTGCTCGAACACGTCGATCTGTACGCCGCCACCGGCGAGGGACCCGTCGACGATTTCGATTACGTACTGCCGGTAGGTAAGGCAGCCATCCGCCGACCTGGATCGCAGCTAACCGTCCTGACCTATCTGGCGATGACGAAGTATGTGCTGCAGGCGATCGAGGAAGTCGAAAACCTCGACGCCGAGGTCATTGATCTCCGCTGGCTCGACCGGGCGAGCATCGACTGGGACACCATCGGCGGGAGTATCCAGAAGACGAACAATGTCCTGATCGCGGAACAAGGCTCGCTCGGCACGTCCTACGGCGGGTGGCTCGCGGATGAGATCCAACGCCGATTCTTCGACTACCTCGACCAGCCGATACAGCGGGTGACCGGTGGCGAGGCGTCGCCGAGCATCAGTCGCGTGCTCGAGCGAGCCGCGATCGCGAAGGACGACGAAGTCGCGGCCGCGCTGCGCAAGATGGACGGAGTCTGACGATGCCGTCCTTGCTCCGGATGCCCGAGGTCGCCGCCGACACTCCCGAGGCAACACTGCTCGAGTGGTCAGTCGCTGAAAACGTCCCCTATGCCGCGCATGACGCGATTGTGAGCGTCGAAACCGCGAAGGCTGTCGTAGACGTCGAGGCCGAATCCGACGGCGTGATCTTCAAGACGCTCGTGGCCCAAGGCGCCGAGGTCAAGGTGGGGGAGCCCATCGCGGTCATCGGCGCCGTGGGCGAACAGGTCGGCGATCTTGACTCATTGCTGGTCGAACTGGGCGTTGGGCCGTCCGGGGCCGAGGACGGGCTCAACGAACCACCAG
>JAVHVN010000207.1:0-4454 GCA_032160545.1 Pseudonocardiales bacterium
GTGACGGTCACGGTGACCAACGGCAACGGCATCGGTGGTGAGTCCGCCAACTGCCCGCCCGGATCGGGTGTGCAGGGTGGATCGCTGGCCTACACCGGCTCGGGCAACGACGCCCTCATGTCGCTGCTCGGCGGCGCTCTCACCGCAGGCGGCCTGGTCTGCCTGATCATGGCGCGCAAGCCCCGGGGCGCCCGTCAGCACTGAGTCCGGATCGCTACGGACGCCGGCAGGACCTGCTCTCCCTGCCGGCGTCCACGACTAGCCTGCGAATCATGTCTTCCGCCCCCGTCCCCGTTCGTCGCCGTGTCGAGGCCCTCGCCAAGCCGGCGGTGCGCTGGGGACTCGGCCACCTGCTGCCCCGCACCGTGATGCTGCACGCGGCTCGCCGCGGTGACCTGCAGGGTCGGCTGCTCGGCGCGAGCCGCACCGGCGACCCCTTCCCGGTGTTCGAGGAGATCCGCGCCCAGGGCCCGCTCTACCGCGGCCGCTTCGCCTTCGTCACGACGTCACTGCCGATCGTGCGCGAGGTGCTGTCGAGCAACGACTTCCGCACCGGGTTCGACGCCACGCAGTCCAGCGGTCTGCTGAGCCGGGCCTTCCGGTGGTCCGTCGACACCGAGCAGCTCGGGCCGCTCGAACCGCCGTCGCTGCTGGTCACCGAACCGCCGGATCACACGCGGTACCGCAAGCTCGTCACGCGCGTGTTCAGTGTGCGCGCCGTCGAGCAGTTGCGCGGACGCACCGAGCAGATCGCGAAGGACCTGCTCGATTCGCTCGACGGCTCGGACGTCATCGACCTGGTCGACGCCTACTGCACCATGCTGCCCGTCACGGTGATCGCCGAGATCCTCGGCGTACCGCTCAGCGAGCGTGAGCGGGTGCTCGCCTTCGGTGCGGCCGCAGCACCGAGCCTGGACCTCGGCCTGTCCTGGCGGCAGTTCCGCACCGTCGAGACCGCCCTCGCCGACTTCGACGCGTGGCTCAGCGCCCACCTCGAGCGCCTGCGCGCGACACCGGGCGACGACCTGCTGAGCCAGCTCGTCGCGGCGCGCGAGGACGGCGTCGGCCTGGACGACCGCGAGCTCAAGGCCACCGCCGGGCTCGTGCTCGCGGCAGGGTTCGAGACCACGGTGAACCTGCTCGGCAACGGCGCGGCCCTCCTGCACGACCACCCCGACCAGCTGGCGAAGCTGGTCGCCGAGCCGCAGCTGTGGTCCAACGCGGTCGACGAGATCCTGCGCATCGACCCGCCGGTGCTGCTCACCGGTCGGTCCGCCCTGCGCGACACGTCTGTCTGCGGCGTGCCGATCGCCGCGGGCACGCTCGTCACCACGGTGCTCGCCGGGGCCAACCGCGATCCCGAGGTGTTCGCCGAACCGGCGCGCTTCGACGTTGCGCGGCCCAACGCGAGGGAGCATGTGTCGTTCTCGGCCGGCCGGCACTTCTGCCTCGGCGCGGCGCTGGCCCGCATGGAGGGCGAGGTCGGCCTGCGCGCGCTGTTCGACCGCTACCCCGACCTGCGCACCCTGCCCGGCGCCCGCAGGCGCGAGACCCGCATTCTGCGCGGCTATTCGACGCTGCCGGTCCGCCTCGGCGCCCGCGCCACCCAACCTGCTTGAGACAGCAGCGAGCCTGCGCCTGACGCGCCGGTCCCGTCGGATGCGGGCCACCCCACCCGCGTCCGCCCCGACGAGTTCGTAGAGGTCGGTCAGCGGCATGCGCAGAGCTCGCGCAGCAGGGCGGGGCTGCGACGACGCGATCGGGCGGCGCATGGCAGGGTGACGGCATGGCTCTCATCTCCCTCCCGAAGATCGGCGTGCTGCTCGCGGCGACCGGTGCAGCGCACTTCGCAACGCCGGAGACCTTCGAGCAGATCAGCAAGCCGCTGTTTCCCACGGACACCCGCGACTGGGTGCTGCGCAACGGCGCCGCGGAGGTCGGGCTCGGGCTGGGCCTCATGCTGCGTCGCACCCGCAAGCTCGCGGTCGTCGGGCTGCTCGGCTACGTCGGCTTCCTCGGCTCGCGCGCCGCTGCAGTTCAGGCGCAAACGGCACAGCCGGCGCAGCCGGCCAGCTGACTGCGGGCGCCGTTGCGCCGGTCTGCCAGTCCGAGCTTCAGGCCGGCTCGATGCGCTGGTACGCGGCCGTGTTGAGGTAGGCCTCGAACCCCGCGTTCTCGTACAACCGCCCGGCCCCGGAGGCGTTGGCGCTGTCGACGTCCAGCTTCGCGACTGTGTAGCCGGCCCCCGCCGCGAGTGCGAGTGCATCCTGGACCAGCGCGCTGCCGAGACCGCCACCGCGAGCCCGTTCCCGCACACCGATCTGGCCGAAGTAGATCTCGCCCGGGACGTAGCTGTAGCCCAGCACGTAACCATCGACCGAGCCGTCGTCCGCGACCGCGATGGGTGAGCATCCGGCACGAAACGCTCGCGCGCCCGTGCACCAGAACCGCCACCGCTGCGGCGTCGGCGGCGCGAAGTCCCAATGGCCGGCGAAGGCATCGACATGGGCCAGCCGCACCTGCTCGTCGAGCGCGGGGTCGTACAACCGGATGCGGGGGTCGGCCGGCGCCGCCGGAGAGTCGTCGAGACTGCGCGCCATCGAGTGGAACCAGCGCGCCACGGCGTACCCGCGGCGCTCGAGGAACGGCCCGAACGCCGGGACGGTGCCGGTCATGGGGCGCACCTGCCCGCCGGGGAACCTCGAGCGGCCGAGCTCACCGATGCGGCGCTCGACCCGATGCAACAGCTCGGTGCCGATGCCACGCCGGCGGTGCGCGGGATGCACCCCGCCGATGAAGCGCGCTCGGATTCCGCCGTCGAGCCGCTGCACGGGCTGATGAACCTGGCCGAACGCGGCGACGATGCCGTCCGGCGTCACCACGGCGATCGTGTCGCGCTCGACGTCGCAGGACGGGTCTTCGAGCTCCTCGGCGAGGTCCTCGGCGCTGAATTCCTCGTCGGTTCCGTCGGCCGCGGACATCGCTTTGGTCAGCTCGGACCAGGACGGCGCATCGCCGGCGCGAAGCGGTCGCCAGGTGTACTCCACGCCGGTCACCCTGTCAGATCGGCCGGGATGGCCGCGAGCGCTTTCCGGGTTCGCGGAGGAGGCCCTCGGCCCCGCGAAACGGTGCCGGATCGGGAGCGCGCCGCGACCGCCGGTCACCGGCGCGGTAGATCATTGCCACCGTCGCGAGCACGAGCGTCACGAGGACCGCGTTCAGCAGCACCCGGACGTAACCATGGGTCGAGGCGTCGACGAAGGGGTACGGCCACCACCCGGTGATCTCGCCGTGGACCACGGTGTAGCCGAACCACAGCGCCGGCCACAGCAACGACCGGCGCACGACGCGTCCGTCGATTCGCGGTCGCGGCCCGAACAGCAACCAGCCGACGACCGCGAGCACCGGTGCCGCGTAGTGGAAGGCGAGGTTCGTCGTCACCTGCTCCCACCCCTTCGGCTCGTGCACCCTCGCCAGCACCGTCGAGTAGACGATGCCGGTGACCGCGATTCCGACGAGCGCGTCGAGGCGCAGGACCCGCCACACCGGCCCGTCGCGGTCAGGGCGCCGGGCCAGCTGCGCAGAGGTGATGGCGACGAGGACATTGCTCTGGATGGTGAAGAAGCTGGCCACCCGCAACAGCCGCCCGCCGAGTGGCGCGCCGGCGAGCGTCCCCACCGCGTGGGCGTGCGGAAAACCTGCTGCGCGGACGGCAATGACCACCTGCATGGCGAGCGCCGCGACGATCAGCGTTGCGAGCGCCGCATGCCACACCCGCGCGAACACGACGCGAGCGTAGCGGTGCCGGGAGCCGGCTCAGGTGAGCTGCAGCGGCTTGTTGTACACCGGGTCGGGTGTCACCGGGTCGTCGGAGTTCTGTTCGGAGCCCCCGCCCCCGTCGCTGCACCACGGGCACCACGGCTGGAACTTGCGGTGCGTCGAGTAGGAAAGGACCAGGAAGATCATCGACGACTGGATGACTGCCCACGCGATGCGGCCGGCCAGCGTGAACGTCATCAAGTTCGAGCCGATCAGCACGGCGAGGTACGGCAGCAAGAAGCGCTTCTCGGCACCGGTGTGCGACATCCAGAACCGGCGCCGGTAGTGCTGGGCCAGCTTGGACGGGTTGAGCGGCATCGAGGACATGCAGGACTCGCACAGCCGGCGGTCGTGCTTGCGCATGAGGATCCAGCTCGCGATGACGAAGGCCATGATCGCGATCGGCACGACGTACCCCGCGATGCCCGGCAGGGGCCGCAACCCGACGACGATGGTGGCGCCGATCGCGGTGATCAGCAGCTCGGGGGAGAAGTGACCCCATACCGCGAGCGCGCGGCTGCGGAAGGGCTCCCCGGAGGACGGGTACGCGAGACTCACCATGTCGTTCTCTCCTGGGGCGCTGGGCTCACCTCAATGTAACGAGAGTTGCGCCGCTCTGGAAACGGTCGTACGCA
>JAVHVN010000018.1:0-41787 GCA_032160545.1 Pseudonocardiales bacterium
GCCATCGAGGTCTGCGCGTCGAGCGCGCGCTGTTGCGCCTGGAGTGACTCGAGGTCGGCCTCGCGGGTGGCGAGCTCGCTCTCCAGCGAGATGATGTCGCCGATCCTGGTGGCGTTCGAGAAGAGCACCCGGATCCGGTCGATGCTGCGGCGGGCGCTGTCGAGCCGGGACTTCACGTCGGCGACCTGGCCGGTGACGTCCTGCGAGGTCGAGCCGCGGGACAGCTCGGTTCCGAGGGCCGAGACACGGCTCAGCACGTAGCCCAACCGGTCCGGCGGCACGGCGAGCACGAGGGTGGCCGACGCGCCGGACGCCGCGGAGCCGTCCGCCGTCGCGTCCACCCCGCCGGTGTTGCGGTTGTCCTCGTCGACGGAACCCCCGGCGCCCTCGGCGATCGCGCGGACTTGGTCGGCAACCCCGATCCGGGCCACTCGCACGTCGATCGACGCCGTTCTCACGACGGACTTCGAGAGCGGCACGGTGCTTCCGGCGCCGTTCGCGCCCGACGGTGCGGTCGTGGTGGGGGCGCTCGCGGCGCCCCCGGCCGCGTACGGACCGGACCCGCTGTCGAGCGGGCCACTGCCGCTGGTGCCGCGGCCGCCGTCCACGGCCGTGCTACCGGAATTGCCCCCCGTCCCGCCGCCGGAGGAACCGGCGACGACTGCCGCCGCGATTCCCGCTGCCACGACAGTCGCCAGTACCACAATCCCCGCCGTCCGGTTCAGCCTTGCCCGCATCGCGAACTCCTCTCCTCGTCTGACTGAGTGACGAGAGGAACCGGTCGATGCGTTCTTGCCTGCCTCACCATCGGTGGGAGAATGAATGGCCTGCTCGCGATCCGTCACAACGAGGTGACCTCTTCATGACCGACACCCGCACTGTGGGTGAACAGGCCACGCCGGTCGACGCCGAGGTGTTCGCGCGTCGCTTCCTCACGCACGCGGGCAGCCAGCTGCCCGGCCATTCCGACAGCGACCTGGCGCGACTCGCGGCCGAGAGCCTCGCATTCGGGACGGTCCGCCGGCCCGACGAGACCCTGGTCACGCTGTACGACTCCGATGGCGACACCACGGTCATCGACGTCGTCACCGCCGACGCGCCGTACCTGGTCGACTCGGTCCGCGCGGAGCTGCAGCGCTGCGGTACGCCGGTCGAGCAACTGCTGCACCCGCAGATCGTGGTGGGCCGCACCGCCGAGGGCGTCCTCGAACGGATCTACGACATCGACGACAACGCCGACGTCCCCGACGGCGCCATCGTCGAGTCGTGGATGCACATCGAGTTGGACTGCGTGCCGCCCGGGCGCCACGACGAGCTGCGGCACCGGGTCGAAGGCGTGTTCGTCGACGTCCACAACGCGGTGCACGACGCGCCGCAGATGTACCAGCTCATCCGCCGCCTGGCCGACGAGCTGATCGCCGATCCCGGCGAGTTCGACCGCGACACCAGCGCCGAGGCCGGCGAGCTGTTGCGCTGGCTTGCAGACGGCAACTACATGATCCTCGGCCACTCGGCGTATTCGGCCAACGAGCTGTCGAGTCCGGTGGCGCAGGCGCACGATGACGATGCGCTGGGAGTAATGCGTGGAGCGGTGCGCATCTCCCCCATCGAGCTGCTGCCGGCCTTCCGCAGCGGCGCTCCGCTGGTGATCTTCAAATCGCCGCTCGTCTCGACCGTGCGCCGCTCGGTCCGCTACGACTGCGTCACCGTGGTCACGCCGGCTCGGGCCGGCAGCCCCCAGATGGTGCACGTCTTCCTCGGCCTGATCACCAACGCCGAGGACGGCACGGTCGGCCGCGTGCCCGTGGTGCGCCGGCGCATCGCCGAGATCCTGCTGCGCTCGGGCGTGCGTGCCGACAGCCACACCGGACGCCTGTTGCTGGCGGCGCTGCGCACTCTCCCCCGCGACGAGCTGCTCGAGGCGCCGACCACCGACCTGCTGCGGCTGGCCCAGCTGGTGGCCGACCGCGCCGAGCACGGCACCGTCGGCGTGTTCGCGCGCATCCATCTCAACCGCGACTTCGTCAGCGTCCTCGTCTACTTCCCCGCCGAGCGGTTCGGCCCCGAGACCCGCAACCGGGTGTGCGAGGTCATCAGCCGGCACTGGCCCGGCGACGTGATCGGGCGCGACGACCGCATCGTCGAACTCAACCTGGCCCGGATGCAGTTCCTCATCGCGGTGCGCCCCGGCACGCAGCCCGGATCCCCTGACCGGCCCACGGTCGAGGCCGAGGTCGCGAAGGTCACGCGGCGGTGGAGCGACGATCTGGTCGACCTGCTCACCCTCGCGGTCGGCGACGAGGAGGCCGAACGCATCCGCGGCAAGTACCGCGGCGCACTGCCCGAGGCGTACAAGGAGGACTTCTCCGCGGACGTGGCCGCCGGTGACCTCGTGCGGCTCGAGCAGCTTGCGCCCGACGACGGCCTGGCGTTCGAGCTCTACACACCCGACCTGAGCGACGGCGCCGACCGGCGGCTGAAGGTGTTCCGCACCGGCCGCACGGTGTCGCTCGCCCGCGCCCTGCCGATCTTCGCCCAGATGGGCATCGAGGTTCTGGACGAACGCCCGTACGACATCGAGCCGGCCGGCGGCGGGTCGATCTGGATCTACGACTTCGGGCTGCGGCTGCCCGCGGGCGTCGAGTTCGACGCAGAGCGGGCCGATCACGTGGTGGCAGCGCTTCGGCTGCTGTGGCGCGACGAGATCGAGCAGGACGGGTTCAACGCGCTCGTCGTGCGTACGCCGATGACGTGGTGGCAGGCGAACGTCCTGCGGGCGTACGCCAAGTACCTGCGCCAGGCCGGCACGACCTTCAGCCAGGGCTACATCGAGCAGGCCCTGATCGAGCACCCCGAGATCGCGGTCGCACTCGTCGAGCTGTTCGAGGTGCGCTTCGATCCCGAGCGCGTCGACGAGCTGCCCGCCGAGGGCGACGGCACCAGCACCGTCGAGGCGATCGAGGCACAGCTCGCCGAAGTCTCCAGCCTCGACCAGGATCGCATCCTGCGCGCTCTGCTCGGGCTGGTCAGGGCGACCCTGCGCACCAATGCTTACCGCACGGACTCCCAGGGCCGGCGCCGGACCGCGCTCGCCGTGAAGCTGGACCCACGCCTGATCGCCGAGCTGCCCGAGCCGCGCCCGCGCTTCGAGATCTGGGTCTATTCGCCCCGCGTCGAGGGCGTGCACCTACGCTTCGGCGCGGTGGCCCGTGGTGGGCTGCGATGGTCCGACCGTCGCGAGGACTTCCGCACCGAGGTTCTCGGCCTGGTGAAGGCGCAGATGGTCAAGAACGCCGTCATCGTCCCCACCGGGGCCAAGGGCGGGTTCGTCGCCAAGCAGCTGCCCGACCCGAACGTCGACCGCGAAGCCTGGCTCGCGGAGGGCATCGCCTGCTACCGGACCTTCATCTCCAGCCTGCTGGACCTCACCGACAACTACGTGAGCGGTCCGGCAGGTGACCAGCAGGTGGTGCCACCGCCGCAGACCCGCCGCTACGACGCTGACGACCCCTACCTCGTGGTCGCGGCCGACAAGGGCACTGCCACGTTCAGCGACATCGCCAACGGCATCGCCGAGGAGTACGGGTTCTGGCTGGGCGACGCGTTCGCGTCGGGCGGCTCGGTCGGCTACGACCACAAAGCGATGGGGATCACCGCGCGCGGGGCATGGGAGTCGGTCAAGTACCACTTCCGCGAGCTCGGTATCGACACGCAGAGTCAGGACTTCACGGTCGCCGGGATCGGCGACATGTCCGGTGACGTGTTCGGCAACGGCATGCTGCTGTCCGAGCACATTCGGCTGGTGGCGGCCTTCGACCACCGGCACGTGTTCCTCGATCCCGACCCGGATCCCGCGACGTCCTACGCCGAACGGCACCGGCTGTTCGGGCTGCCGCGCTCGTCCTGGGCCAATTACAACACCGGGCTCATCTCCGCGGGCGGTGGCGTGTACCCGAGAAGCGCCAAAGCCATCGCGATCACGCCGCAGGTTGCGGCGGCGCTCGGCATTCCCGACGCCGTGCGCACCCTGTCCCCCGCCGAACTCATCCGCGCCATCCTGCTCGCCCCGGTCGACCTGCTGTGGAACGGCGGCATCGGCACCTACGTGAAGGCCTCGACCGAACCGCACTCGGCCGTGGGCGACAAGACGAACGACGCGGTACGCGTCGACGGTGTGGAGTTGCGGGCGCGCGTCGTCGGTGAGGGCGGCAACCTCGGCCTCACCCAGCTCGGCCGCATCGAATACGCCCGCAACGGCGGCCACATCAACACCGATGCGATCGACAACAGTGCCGGCGTCGATACCTCCGACCACGAGGTCAATCTCAAGATCCTGCTCGACCGCGCCGTCGAGTCACAGCACATCGATCGCGACGAGCGCAACGTCCTGCTCGCCTCGGCCACCGAAGACGTCGCCCGGCTGGTGCTGCGCGACAACTACGAGCAGAACGTCCTGCTCGGGCTCGCGCGCACGCTGAACCCGGCGCTCGTCTCGGTGCACCAGCGCTTCATCCAGTCGCTCGAGCAGTCCGGCGACCTCGATCGCGCCATCGAGTTCCTGCCGTCCGACCGCGAACTGGCGCAGCGCGAGGCGGCCGGAACGGGCCTGGTCTCGCCCGAGAACGCGGTTCTGCTGGCGTACTCGAAGATGACGCTCACCCAGCAGATCGAGGACTCCACGCTGCCGGACGAGCCGTGGTTCGAGCGTGTGCTCGCGAGCTACTTCCCGCCCGCGATTGCCGAGCGGTTCCGGGACGAGCTGCCGAGCCATCCCCTGCATCGCGAGATCATCACGACCGTCGTCGTCAACGACATGATCAACCACAGCGGGACGACGTTCGTCCACCGCGCGGTCGAGGAGACCGGAGCGGACGCGGCGGAGGTCACGCGGGCCTACTCCGTCGTACGCGAGGTGTTCGGGCTACCTGCGCTGTGGGCCGAGATCGAGGCGCTCGACACGATCGTGGAGACCGACGCGCAGTACGCCGGCTATCAAGAGATCCGGCGGCTCGTCGACCGGTCGACCCGGTGGCTGGTCGACGTGCGCTTCCCGATAACCGACATCGCGGCCGAGGTCGAGCGATTCGGGCCGACGCTGCGCGAGCTGGGGCCACGGGTCACCGGCCTGCTCCGCGGCGCCGAGCTGGGCAACCTCTACGCCGAGGTCGACCGGCTCGTCGCGCTGGGGCTGCCACGCCCCCTCGCCCTGCGGTTGGGCGAGCTGCTCAACACCTTCCTGCTGCTCGATGTGGTCGAGATCGCGAACGCGAGCGAGCACTCGGCCGCCGAGATCGCCGAGTTGCACTTCGCACTGTCCGCCGAGTTCAGCGTCGACGATCTGCTCACCGCAGTCACTCGGCTGCCCCGCGACGACCGCTGGTCGACCCTGGCGCGCGCCGCGGTGCGCCACGACGTCTACGCGGCGCTGTCGGCGATCACCTCCGCAGTGCTGCGCAGCACCGACCCGACGCGCAGCGGCGAGGCGCGGATGGCGAGCTGGATCGCGGCAAACGCCGAGCGGGTCGAGCGAACCCGCAGCACGGTGCACGCCGCCCTGTCGCGCGACGTCATCGATCTCGCGACGCTCTCGGTCGCGCTGCGCGTTATGCGTGGCCTGCCGGGCTGAAGCAGCGCAGAATCAGCGGGCGAGCATCCGCTGCCCGCGAAAGCCGGTGGAGCCGCTGGAGCCGCTGCGGCCGCGGGCGGCGTGTGCCGGGTCGTGCACGGAAACATGCGCCCAGACCGTCTTGCCGTTGTCCACGGCCTCGAATCCCCAGTCGGCCGCAAGTGCCTGGACGATCCGGAGGCCACGTCCGTGCAGGTCAGACGGGCCGGCAGGGCGGACGTGCGGCGGTTCGGTACTGGCGTCCGTCACCCGCAGCGTGACGCCGGCCGGGGACGCGTCCCACCCGACGCGGACTTGCCCCGAACTGTCGACGGGGCTGTGCCGGATCGCGTTGCCCACGAGTTCGCTTGCGACGAGCACCACCTCGTCGACGAACGCCGGCGGATACGGCTGAAGGTCACGGGTCAGGGCACGCCGGACCACGGCGGTACTCGACGGCTCATGTGCCACGAGCAGCGACGCCATCACCGAGACCTCCCTGTTGAGCATCGGGTGTCTCTAGATGTGTGCCCGAACCTGTCAAGGTCTAACGACCGACGGTCCTCAGCCGGGGATCGCGCGCCCCGCTTCCGCCTCGATCTGCATCAGCACCTGTGCGGGGCGGTTGGTGATGATCGTGTCGACTCCAAGATCCAGGACGAACCGCACGTCTCGTGGCTCGTCGACCGTCCAGACGAAGACCCGGTTGCCGCGGGCGTGCGCCCGCTCGACGAACCCGGGATCGCTGCGCAGGACGTGCAACCCGGGTCCGGCGATCGGGACGCCGGTGGGCAGGCTGCCCTCACGGCGCACCGGTAACAGCCGTTCGAGCAGCAGCACGGTCGGGATGTCGGGCGCCTGGAGCTTGATCCGGCGCAGAGCGGTCGGCGCGAAGCTCATGACCACCACCGGATTGTCGAGGTCGGCGGGCAGCTTGGCGCTCGGGGTCCGCGGTTGCCGGCCGGCCCAGCCGAACCTGGCCAGCATGTCGACCAGTTCCTTCTCGACCAGGCCCTGGTAGCGGGTCGGGTGCTTGGTCTCGATGAGCAGGCGCACCGGCCGCGACGCGTCGTGCACCAGGCCGAGCAGCATCTCGAGGGTGAGCACGCTGCCCAAGTGGTCGACCCGATCGGGGGCGACGCCCGCGAGGTAGGGCGAGTCGTTGATCAGTTGGTCCGCGGAGGTCGGCAGGTCGTCACGCCACGACGCGAAGTCGAGGGCCCGCAACCCTGCGAGGTCGAGATCGCTCACGACCCCCCGGCCGTCGGACGTCCGGTTCACGGTGCGGTCGTGCACGCACACCAGGTGCCCGTCGCGGGTCATGCGCACGTCGCATTCGAGGGCGTCGGCGCCGGAGTGGATCGCCGCTACGTACGCGGCGAGGGTGTGCTCCGCGACGTCGAACGACGCCCCGCGATGGGCGACGACCATCGGGCGCTGCGGGGGGAGGACCGGTCGGCGGACGCGACGTGTCACATCTCCATGGTCCCGCCATTTCGACGTGGTGGACCGACGCCGTGCCAAGTCACATCAAAGGATGTACGGAGGTCCCTCGCCGTCGGCGACCATCGGCCGTCCGGACGCCGCCCAGGCGTACATGCCGCCCTCGAGGTTCGTCGCGGAGTAGCCGCTTCGGTTGAGCCAATCCGTGAGATGGGCCGAGCGCGATCCGACCTTGCAGACGACGACGATCGCGGCGTCCGGCGTGAGTAGGCCCGGGTCGGTGGCGAGCCGGTCGGGAACCTCGTGCATCGGCACGTGGACGGCACCCTCGATGTGCCCGGCGCGCCACTCGTCGTCCTCGCGGCAGTCGAGCACAACGGCGTCGGACGGAAGCTCGTCGACCGTCACAGTCGGCAGGTCGGAGAAGAACACCGTCGCCTACTTCAACAGTTTCGACAGCCGGCGGTCTGCCAGCTCTCGACCCTCGGTCTGACAGGTGGGGCAGTACTGGAACGAGCGGTCGGCGAACGAGACCGCGCGAACGGTGTCCCCGCAGACTGGGCAGGGCAGTCCGGCCCGGTTGTGGACCTGCAGGCCGCTGCGCTTCTCGCCCTTGAGCGTGGCCGCCTGCTGGCCGACTGAACGCGCCACCGCGTCGGTGAGCACGGACTGCATCGCCGCGTGCAGCCGGGCGAGTTCGTCCTCGGTCAGGTTCGCGGCCAGCTTGAAGGGCGACAGCTTCGCGGTGTGCAGGATCTCGTCGGAGTAGGCGTTTCCGATACCGGCGATGACCGACTGGTCGGTGATCGCTCGCTTCACCTGGGCCCGCTGGCCGGCGAGCAACTCGGTCAGCTCGGCGAGCCCCAGACCCAGGGCGTCGGGACCGAGCCGGGCGACGCCGGGAACCTCGAGCGGGTCGCGGACCAGGTACACCGCGAGCCGCTTCTGGGTGCCCTGTTCGGTGAGGTCGAACCCCCCGCTGGGGCCTCCGTCGAACTCTGGCGCCAGGTGCAGCCGCACGGCGAGCGGCCCGCGGCCCGGCTTGGGTGGCGCCGGCGGCAGGGAGTCCCGCCAGTGCAGCCATCCACCGCGCGCCAGATGCGTGATCAGGTGCAGGCCGGAGACGTCCAGGTCGAGGAACTTGCCGTGCCGCGAGGCGTTGGTGACCGCACCGCCGTAGATCGAGGTCAGCGGTGGGTCGAACGTCTTGACCGCGCTGAACGCTGCGACGTCCGCACGGACGACCGACCGGCCGACGGCGCGCTCGCGCAGAAAGGAGGCGAGGGCCTCGACCTCGGGCAGCTCGGGCACCCGATCAGCCTACGGAATGTGCGGGCGAGCGTCCCGTGGTCAGGACGCGGGGGTCAGCGCCTCGATCGGGAACCGGAGCCCGGTGGTGCTGTGGCACCGGTAGCCGTTCGGATTCTTCGCGAGGTACTGCTGGTGGTAGCCCTCGGCATAGAAGAAGTCGCCGAGCGGTGCGATCTCGGTGGTGATCTGCCCGTACCCGCGCTCCTGTAGCTCGGTTCCGAACGCCGCCTTCGCGGTCTCGGCCAGCTCGCGCTGCGCATCGTCGGTGTAGTAGACCGCCGAGCGGTACTGGGTGCCGATGTCATTGCCCTGCCGCATGCCCTGCGTCGGGTCATGGGTCTCGAAGAAGGTCTTCAGCAGGTCGGCAAAGCTCACCTGCTCCGGGTCGAAGACCACGAGGACGGCCTCGGTATGGCCGGTGAGCCCGGAACAGACCTCCTCGTACGAGGGGTAGGTCGTGCTGCCGCCCGCATAGCCGACGGCTGTCGTCCACACCCCCGGAATCTGCCAGAACAGCTCCTCGGTGCCCCAGAAGCAGCCCGATCCGAAGACCACGGTCCGCAGCCCCTCGGGGAACGGCGGCCGGATCGGTCGTCCGCTCACGAAGTGGGTGTCCGGGACGGCGAAGTCGTAGTCCGGCCGGCCGTTGAGGGCGCGATCGGGGGTGACCAGCTCGGACTTGGCGCGCGAGAACAGCATGTGAATGAAACTACGAGCTGATGGTGCGGAATTCCACCGAACCGGTTCGGCGGCTCAGGACGTAATCTGTGGTTATGACGTCGAGCCAGGGCCCGCGGAGCGCGCAATGACGCAGTGGGGCCTCGACACTCTCTTCAATCCGGCCAAGCGGCACATGGACGAGGAGAAGCGCCGGCTGCAATCGACCCGCGAGGAGGTCGGCGACAGCTCCGGCGGCAAGCGCATCGACCTGGATTCCGGCGCCGTGACCATCAACCGGCGTGGCGACGAGGCGAAGGGCGGCTCAGAAGGGGCCGATGGAGCCGATGGGGCCGATGCCGGTCCGGACGACCGTCCGGCCGCGGAGGCGGCTGTGCGCAAGGACGAGACGCCGGCCCAGAAGCGCGCCCGCGAACGTCGCGCTCGGCGCTGATCCAGCGCCCGTCGCTCGCCGCGAGATCCGAACCGCCTGCGGCGAACGTGTCGAAGCCCCCGGCGGGCGGGGGTTCCGCCGGGGGCTTCGGACGATCGGCTCCGCCTCGGGTGAGCGGGGGTTTCACCCGATTCCGAGCCGAATCTCCGAGTCATCCGGTGAGCGGGGGTTTCATCGGATGGTCCGAAGGATCGTCTGCGACCTCGCGCTTGAATTGAATACTGAATCGTTCGGTCGCGTGCAGACACTATCGCGTGTGGTCTTTGTTAAAGTCAAGACCTTGGTACCGCATCGGGCAAATCTCCCCGGCACCCCAGCCCGATCGCTGGGGCCCGCGCAACCGCCTCGGGACGGCGCCGCGAGGGTTCCCGTCGCTCAGCTCGCGGATCCGAGCGTGACCTGCACCGTCGTGCTGCGGGAGTTGCGCACGTAGGTGACGGCAACGGTCTCGCCGGGCGCATGCGAGCGCACGGCGGCGACCAGCGCATTGGCGGAGTCGATCCGCTGACCGCCCAGGTTGGTCAGGACGTCGCCCGCCTTGATGCCGGCTTTGGATGCCGGGCCGCCAGCGGTCAGGGTTCGAACGCTGGCGCCCGGCTGGGAGGAGCTGCCCGTCGTCGGTGCGTCCGCGACGGAGAGCCCCATAAGTGCGTGGGTTGCCTTGCCGGTGGCGATGAGCTCGGCGGCAATCCGGCTCGCCTCGTCCGAGGGGATGGCGAAGCCGATACCGATGTTGCCCGACTGCGACTGCTGGCCGGGCACCTGCAGGCCCCCGGACGAGCTGTCCGTCGCGATCGCGGCGTTGATGCCGACGACGTTGCCGTTCAGGTCGACGAGCGGGCCGCCCGAGTTGCCGGGGTTGATAGCCGCGTCGGTCTGGATCGCATTGAACACCGCACCATCGCCCGAGGCGGCGTTACCGGTCGACACGGGGCGGGCGACGGTGCTGACGATGCCCGACGTCACGGTGTCGGACAGTCCGAGCGGCGCGCCGACGGCCACGACGGTCTGCCCGACGACGAGCGACTTGGACGAGGTGAACGTCGCGGCGGTGAGCTTCGTCAGCGGGACCTGGATCACCGCGAGGTCGTCGGACGGATCGGTGCCGACGACCTTTGCCTGTGCCGCCCGTCCGTCCGACATCGTGACGGTGATCTTGGCGCCGGAGCCGGCGCTGCTGATGACGTGGTTGTTGGTGAGGATGTAGCCGTCGGAGCGGAGCACCACTCCCGAACCGGTGTCGTGTGCGCTGGACGTGACGACGTCGATGGTGACGACACTCGGGCCGATCTTCGCGGCGGCCGCACTGATCGATCCGTCGATCTTGACGGTAGGTGCGGCGCTCGTCGTGCCGCTGAGCCCGCTCGAGACGACCGTCGTCGACGAATTGTCGAACAGCGCCACGGTGCCCGCGCCGACGCCGCCGCCGACCAGAGCGGCCACGACGGCCGCCGTCGCGACGGTGCGGCGCGGACGGGACGGCGCCGCCGGCACCGGGTAGCCGAGAGTGGATCCCGCTTCGGGGCGGGCCGGTGGCGGCGGGTAGCCGCCGAAGTCTGGCTCGGGTGGGCCGAACGGTCCCGGCGTGGCGGTCATGGGCTACACCCTTCGCAGCGTCCCTGTGCTGGGCCTGTGCCCAGCGGAGGAAGATCGCACATTCACGACGAGGGTTCCTCGGACTGCCAGCCGCCGCCGTGCGCTCGCTGGATCAGTTCGCCGACCACCGGGCCGACCACCTGCGGGAAGCCCGCGACCTGGATCGCGATGCTGAAGCGGTCGCTGGTCACGGTGCCGTCGGGGCTGTCCGGCTCGACCACCATGCGCTCGCTGAGCGTCAGCACCTGGAAGGCCACGCCGCGCCCGTTGAGGAAGCTGCTGACGGCGGCGACCTCGGCCTCGTCCACGGTCTGCAGGAACACCTGGCCGCTGAGCCATCCGGTCATCTCCATGGGTGACATCCTGTCCTGATGCCCGAACCCGTGCGGCGGCAGCACCCCTTCGACGTCGACACCGCGGTGCGGCGGATCGCCAACGGACGGTACGCGGGTGCGGTGAGCGAGCGGTGGGGTCTGCTCGGCGCGGATGGCGGGTTCGCGAACGGTGGGTACGCACTGGCGCTCTGCCTGCGCGCCGGCCGGGAGGCGGCCGAGCATCCGCACCCGCTGGCCGTCTCGGCGACCTACCTGTCCCGGGTGCGCTTCGGCCCGTGCGACCTGTACGTCGATCCGATGCGAAGCGGGCGCCGGATGTCCACAGTCGAGATCCGCCTCGTGCAGGGCGGCACCGAACGGGTACGCGCGATCGCGACCTTCGCCGATCTCGCCGCAGCCGCGGGGACGACCGAGCTGCGCAACGCGCCGCCCGACCTGCCGCCGCCGGGCGACTGCCTCGCGCTCGTGCCGCGCGAGCGGATGCCGGCGTTCTCCCTAGCCGAGCGGGTCGAGTACCGCTACGTCGAGCTGCCCGGCTGGCTTTCGGGGACACCCGCTGGGCGGCTGAGCGACCAGTTCTGGATCCGGTTCGCACCGGCGGACGACGGCACGCTTCGCGACGCCGACCCGATCGCGCTGGCGGCCCTGGTCGACATGGCAACCCCTCCGGTGATCGACCTCGGTGAGCGCGGCTCGACGACGATCGAGCTCTCGGTCCACATCCGCGGGGTACCGGCACCGGGCTGGCTGGCCTGCCGCGTCGCGACCCGCCACGTCATCGACGGCTATCACGACGAGGACTTCGAGATCTGGGACAGCACCGGGCGCCTCGTTGCGCAGTCCCGCCAGCTCGCGCTGCTCGCGTCCCGGCGCGACTGAGCCCGGTCTGCGGCCGGTTAGCGTTCGCGCGGGCCAGATGCGAGGGTGGATCGGTGAACGTGCTCTTGATCGGCCCGCCCGGATCGGGCAAGGGGACCCAGGGCGAGCGGCTTGCCGAGCGGCTGAACCTCGAGCACATCGCGGCCGGCGACCTGCTGCGGGCCGAGGTGTCGGCCGGAACCCCGCTCGGTCGGCAGGTCGACGAGCTCATGCGGCGCGGTGAGCTCGTCCCCGATCCGGTGATCCTCAGCCTGCTGATCCCGCGGGTGCTTGCCGCCAGCGAGGCGAACGGCTACCTGCTCGACGGCTTCCCCCGGTCGCTCGAGCAGGCCGTCGAGGCTCGCAACCTCGCCGACCGCGCCGAGGCCGGTCCCGACGCGGTGATCTACCTGGACGCGCCGCGCGGCGAGCTGATCCGGCGCATCGTGGCCCGTGCCGAGCTGGAAGGCCGGGCCGACGACAATCCCGAGACGGTGGCCAACCGGCTGCAGGTGTTCGACGAGGCCACCAAGCCGCTCGTCGAGTACTACCGGGACCGCGGCCTGCTACACGTGATCGACGCCGCGCAGGATGCGGACGCCGTCACCGACGCGATCCTCGGCAGCCTCGCCGCCGCGTCGTAGCGGTCAGTCGGCACGGGACCGCTCCTTGGCCTGCTGACCCTCCTTGCTGTCCTCCTGGAACCCGGGCAGCTCGCGCTTCATCACCTTGCCCGCCGGGTTGCGAGGCATCTCGTCGATGAAGACGACCTCACGCGGCACCTTGTACCGGGCCAGGTTCTGCTTCACGAAGCCCTTGACGCCGTCCTCGTCCAGCGACGAACCGGAGCTGCGCACGACATAGGCACGCAGCCGGGCGCCGAAGTCCGGGTCGGGAATGCCGACCACCGCGGCCTCGTCGATGCCGTCGTGTGAGACGAGCAGCTCATCGATCTCGCGTGGGAAGACGTTCTCACCGCCGCTGACGATCATGTCGTCGTCGCGACCGTCGACGAACAGCCGGCCGCCCTCGTCCAGGTGCCCGACGTCGCCGGTCGACAT
This sequence comes from Pseudonocardiales bacterium, assembly GCA_032160545.1. Lineage (GTDB taxonomy): Bacteria > Actinomycetota > Actinomycetes > Mycobacteriales > Jatrophihabitantaceae > DATGFB01. The sequence continues at coordinate 13,321 of JAVHVN010000018.1, forward strand.
GAGGCCGTCGACGGTCTGCTTGCTGCCGCCACCGGTGTAGCCCTCGAACTGGATCGAGTTGCCGACGAAGATCCGGCCGGTCTCGCCCCGTGGCACCGGCTTGTCGTTCTCGTCGAACAGCTTGATCGTCGTGCCGAAGGGCGGACGGCCGACCGTACCGGGAGCAGCACGCAGGTCCTCGGGCGTCGCGATCGTGGCGTACGCGACCTCGGTGGAGCCGTAGAGGTTGTAGACGATGTCGCCGAGCAGATCCATGGTCCGGGCGGCGAGGTCGGGCGGCAGCGCCGAGCCCGACACGGCGACGATCCGCAGCGCGGACAGGTCGCGCTTCGCGAATTGCTCGTCGCCGAGTGCGACGAGCCGGGACAGCAGGATGGGCACGGTGATCAGCGCGTCGCAGCGGTGCTCGTCGAGAGTCTCGAGGGCCTGCTCGGGGTCGAACTTGCGGGTGAGGATCAGCGTGTTGCCCAGACCCAGCGCGAGCACCGAGCTCAACAGGCCCCACGCGTGGAACGCCGGCGCGCCGAGGAGCACGGTGCGGCCCGAGCGCAACGGAATCTTCGACAGGTAGCCGCCGGGGATCACCATCGACATGCCGAGGTCGCGCGGCGCGCCCTTCGGTGTGCCGGTCGTGCCGCTCGTGAGCAGGATGATGCGTTGCTTGCGCGCGGGCTTCGGCGGTGCCGACGGGTCGCCCTTGCCGGCAAGCGAGTCGAGTGTGATCGCCCCCTGCTCGGCGTCGGTGCCCTCGGGGTCGTCCGTCCAGGCGACGACCCGGCCGAGCGGCGGCTCGTAGCCGCGGGCGACGTCGTCGAACTCCTGGTCGTGGACGAGGACGGACACCTCCTCGCGCTCGCAGACATCGACGAGCTGCGGTCCGGCGAAGTCGGTGTTGAGCAGCAGGGTGCGACCGCCGAGCTTGCACGCGGCGAGGATCGCCTCGAACAGGCCGCGGTGGTTGCGAGCCAGGATGCCGACGCTGTCTCCGGCCTGGAAGCCCTGCTCCCGCAACGCGTTCGCCAGGGCGTTGCTGCGGGTCTCGAGGTCGGTGAAGGTCACCTCGCCCTTCTCGTCGAGGAGGGCAACGCGGTCGCCGGCCGTCGCGGCGGCCAGGGCGACCGCGGCGCCGACCGGTCCGTAGGCGTCGAGTGCCTTCGCGACACCGAGCATCCGGTGCGGCGGGGCCAGCGCGACACCAGGCCCGCGGGCCTTCAGCAGCGTCGCCGCGAAGCGCGCCTCGGTGCTCGCCCTGCCGAACAACGTCCTGGCCCCGCCCAAGATCTGCACAGGGTCCGTCCTACCAGCGGACGACGCCTGGGTCACCTCGGCGCTGTCGCAATCCGGTGACCCACCGTCAGATCTGTGGGCAAGGGGGGAGTTGAACCCCCACGTCCTTTCGGACACACGGACCTGAACCGTGCGCGTCTGCCATTCCGCCACTTGCCCGGCAGTGGTCGAACCACCTCGCGCTGGGCGTGGGGCGTCGGCCAGCGGCAACGGTAGCACGCAGTCTGAGCGCGCCCGGTGGCCGATTTCCTGGGTAGACAGGGGGTGCCCGATAGACTGACACGCCTGCGTGCGGACACACGCGCTGGCAGCATGCCGCCTGGCGTACCGGAAGGAATTGGACGACGTGAGCCTGGCCCAGCGGTTCGAGCGCCGCCTCGAAGGCCTGGTCGGCGGTGCGTTCGCGCGGGTGTTCAAGGGTCAGGTCGAGCCGGTCGAGATCGGCACCGCGCTGCAGCGCGAGGCCTACGACAAGCGCAACGTGATGGGCAACGGCCAGGTGCTCGCGCCCAACCGCTACCGGGTCACCCTCTCGCCGTCCGACCACGAGCGGCTCGCGCCGTGGGAGGCGCAGCTGACCAACTCACTCGCCGAGCTGCTGCAGGAGTACCTCGACGAGAACCGGTGGAGCACGGTCGGCGACATCGAGGTCTATCTGATGCTCGATGACCAGCTGCGCACCGGCGTGTTCGGCATCGCGTCCCGCATGGAGTCGCAGGCGCCACCGCGGCGCCGCCCGCACGATTCGCTCTCGCTCCCCGTCGTACCCGGCCAGCGGCCCGGTGAGTACTCCGAGGCGTTCGGAGCGGTGCCGCCGGAACCCGCGCCGGCGCCGGCACCGGCGGCCGCGGCCGGGTTCGGCGCGCCCCCGCCGTCGCCGTACGCGCAGCCCGCCGCCCAACCGGCCCCGCAGTACGCACCCGTGGTCGGCGCGCCCGACGAGCGGCGCCGAGGCGCCGCCAGTGTCGTCGTCGACGAGACCGGGCAACGGCATGAGCTCCGGATGGGCAGCAACATCGTGGGCCGCGGTGCGGACGCCGACGTGCAGTTGCTCGACCAGGGCGTCTCGCGACGGCACCTCGATATCCAGTTCGACGGGCACACCGCCACCGCCTACGACCTCGGCTCGACGAACGGGACGACCATCAACGGCCACGAGGTGGGCAGCCAGGTGTTGCGCCACGGCGACGTCGTGCGCGTCGGGCACACCCGGCTGGTCTTCCACGAGGACCAGGTGTGAGCGGCTGATGAATTCCGCTTTCGCACTTCAGGCGATGCGGTTCGGGTTCCTGGCTCTGCTCTGGGTCTTCGTCTTCGCATCCGTACGGGTCATCCGTGGCGACCTGCGCACGAGCGGCCAGCCCCGCGTCTCGACGCCGCCGCCCGCCCGGCGCCGGGGCAACCGGCCGGCCGGCAGCGCGCCGGCACCGACCGGCCCGTCCCATCTGCTGGTCACCGCGGGCGACATGATGGGCACCCGCATCAGCCTGACCGGCGCACCGGTGCTGATCGGCCGCGCCACCGACTCCACCCTCGTCCTCGCCGACGACTACGCCAGCAACCGGCACGCCCGCATCAGCCTGCAGGACGGCCTGTGGGTGGCCGAGGACCTCGGCTCCACGAACGGCACGTACCTGGGCCAGCGCAAGATCGACGGCCCGGTGCCGATGGAGATGGGCGTTCCGCTGCGCATCGGCAAGACCGTCCTGGAACTCCGGTAGCCGATGGCTCTCATCCTGCGTTACGCGGTGCGCTCTGACCTCGGGCTGGTGCGCTCGAACAACGAGGACGCGGTCTACGCCGGGCCCCGGTTGCTGGCCATCGCTGACGGCATGGGCGGCCACGCGGCCGGCGAGGTGGCGAGCAAGATCGTCATCGGCGCAATGGAGAACCTGGACGAGGACCGTTCGTTCGGCGACCTGCTGGCCACGCTGCGCGACACCGTCGTCGAGGCCAACCACCGGATCTCCGAGGCGGTGGAGAAAAGCCGCGACCTCGAGGGCATGGGCACCACGCTCACCGCGCTGCGCTTCAGCGGCGCGCAGGTCGGGCTGGTGCACGTCGGCGACTCGCGGGCCTACCTGTTGCGCGGCGGGATGCTCTCGCAGATCACCCACGACGACACCTACGTCCAGTACCTCGTCGACTCCGGCAAGCTCACCCCGGACGAGGCGAAGGACCACCCCCGCAAGTCGGTGATCCTGCGGGCCCTGCTCGGCACCGAGGTCGAGCCCGACGTCTCGATCCGCGAGGCGCGTGAGGGCGATCGCTACCTGTTGTGCACCGACGGCCTGACCGACGTGGTCTCCACCGACACGCTGCTCGACACGCTGCGCATCCCGGACCCGCAGGAATCCGCCGACCGGCTCGTCGAACTCGCCTTGCGCGGGGGCGGCCCGGACAACGTCACGGTGATCGTCGCCGACGTGGTCCGTGCGGGCCCGGGTGACTTCGCCGACGACGTGCCCGTGATCGCGGGAGCCTTCGTCGACCCGGCCGCCGCCGACGTGCCGGGCGAGGACAGCCCCGCGGAGCGGGCCGCGCGCATCGGGCGGGCGAGGCCCGAGGCGACCGCATCGACCGATCACGGCGGCCGCCGCCACCGGTGGCGCACTCCGCTCGTGGCCGCGATCGTGCTTGCCGTGGTCGCCGCCGGCCTGGGCGGCGCGTATGCACTGACCCAGACCTACTACTTCGTCGGTCGGGACGGCACCGAGGTCGCGATCTTCCGCGGCGTCGACACCCAGTTCGGGCCGCTGAAGTTCTTCAACGTCTACAAGAACACCGACCTGCGACTGGACGACCTCAACGCTGCAGTGCGCTCGCAGGTCAGCGACGGCATCAACGCCCGCAACGAGGGCGACGCCGAGCGAATCGTCAGCAACCTTCAGAATCAGCTCAAGCCGTTGTGCCCGACGCCGACGCCGACCCCCACCCCGACGCCGTCGGGCTCGAGCACCCGGCGCTCGACCGCGAAGCCGTCGGCGGGACGAGTCACCGCCTCTGCGAGCCACTCGACGGCTGCCGCCCGTTCGACGCCGACAGCCACGCCGACCCCGCCGACGATCCTGCCCGACCCGTCCCCGTCCTCGCCGCTCGACTGCAGGAGCGGCTCATGAGCGGTCCGGCGCTGCTGCGCGTCCCCACCCGGCGCAACGCCGAACTCTTCCTGCTGGGGTTCGCGGTGCTGCTGGTCGTCGCCGCCGAGGCGGCGGTCGAGGCGACTCGCGACGACCGGCTGTCCTCGCATCTGGTGTCGTATGCCGCGGTCCCGCTCGCGGCCGGCCTGATCGCCCACCTGGTCATCCGCCGGGTGGCGCCCTACGCCGACCCCCTGCTGCTGCCGATCGTCGTGCTGCTCAACGGGCTGGGCCTGGTCATGATCCACCGGCTCGACCTCGGCCTGCAGCAGCAGGCCACTCAGAACGGCACCACCTTCACCGGTGCCGCGGCGCCCACCCAGGTGGTGTGGACCGCGATGGGCATCGTGCTGTTCGTCGCGATCCTGCTGATCGTGCGCGACCACCGCGTGCTGCAGCGCTACGCCTACACGCTCGCCCTGGTCGGGGTCGTCCTGCTGATCCTCCCGGCGTTGCTGCCGGCCCGCTTCTCCGAGGTCAACGGCGCCCGGATCTGGATCCGGGTCGCGGGCTTCTCGTTGCAGCCGGGCGAGTTCGCGAAGATCCTGCTGACGATCTTCGGTGCGTCCTACCTGGTCACCAAGCGCGACGTGCTGTCCCTGGCCGGACGCCGGTTCATGGGGATCGACCTGCCGCGTGGCCGCGACCTCGGACCGCTGCTGGCCGCCTGGCTGATCTGCATCGCGGTGCTCATTCGCGGGCACGACCTGGGCACGTCGCTGATGTTCTTCGGGCTGTTCGTCATCCTGCTCTACGTCGCGACCGAGCGGGCCAGCTGGGTGATCATCGGCATCCTGCTCTTCGCGGGCGGTGCCTTCCTGTCGTACCAGCTCTTCGGCACCGTGCAGACCCGCGTCGAGGTATGGCTGCACCTGTTCTCGCCGCTGCACAACGACGACGGCTACCAACTGCGACAGTCGCTGTTCGGGCTCGGGACGGGCGGCATCTTCGGTACCGGCCTCGGCGCCGGCCACCCTGAGCTCGTCCCGCTGCCTGCCACCGACTTCATCCTCTCCTCCTTCGGCGAGGAGATCGGGCTGTTCGGCCTGATCGGCCTGCTGATGCTGTTCGCCCTGCTCATCTCCCGCGGGCTGGCGGCAGGCCTGGCCGTGCGCGACGCGTTCGGCAAGCTGCTCGCCACCGGCTTGGCGTTCCTGATCGGTCTGCAGCTGTTCATCGTCGCCGCAGGCGTCACCCGGCTGCTGCCCGAGACCGGGCTGACGACGCCCTTCCTGTCGTACGGAGGCTCCTCCTTGCTCGCGAACTACGCCCTGCTCGCCCTGCTGCTGCGGGTGTCCGACGCGGCTCGGCGCCCGACCACCGTCCCGCCCCGGCGAGCCGACGTCGCGGAAGCCGTCGCGCCATGAACCGGCCGATCCGCAAGGTCGCGATCGCGCTGGGCGTGCTGCTCGCCGCGGTCTTCGTCAACCTCAATTTCGTGCAGGTCGTGCAGAGCGACTCGCTGCGAAACCACTCGGGCAACCGGCGGGTGCTGCTCGCCGAGTACTCCTCGCCGCGCGGCCAGATCGTCGTGCAGGGCACCGCGGTGGCCAACTCGGTGGCGACGAAGGACGAGCTGAAGTACCTGCGCCGCTACTCGAACGGTCCGCTCTACGCGCCGGTCACCGGATACAACTCGTTCATCTACGGGACCTCGGGTATCGAGGACGCCGAGAACAACGTGCTCTCGGGCCACGACTCGCGGCAGTTCGGCCGCCAGATCGTCGACCTGTTCACCGGGCGTGACCCACGTGGCGGTAGCGTCCAGCTCACGATCAACAAGGCCGCCCAGGAAGCCGCGTACAACGCGATGAAGCTTCCGAACGGGACGTTCAAGCGGGGTGCGATCGTCGCTCTCGACCCGACGACGGGCGCGATCCTCGCGGCTGTGTCGACCCCCTCCTACGACCCCAACCAGCTCAGCTCGCACAACTCCGACGCCATCCAGAAGTACTGGGCGGCGCAGCAGCCGAAGGTCAACCCGGCCGACCCGATGCTGAACCGGGCGCTGAACCAGACCTACCCGCCGGGCTCGGTGTTCAAGGTCATCGACTCCGCTGCCGCGCTCGAGTCGGGCGTCAAGCCGAGCACCCAGATCCCGGCACCGAACTCCTACTGGCCGCTCGGCGGCAGCGGGCCGTGCCCGGCCAACCTGCAGGCGCCGTGCGTCCAGAACTTCCAGGGCGAGACCTGTCAGAACGGCACGACCGCCAGCCTCGAGTTCGCGCTCGCGAAGTCGTGCAACACGGCCTTCGCCGAGCTCGCCGTCCAGAAGCTCGGTGCCGACAAGCTGGTGAAGAAGGCGCAGGCGTTCGGGCTCGACGGCACCCAGCTCAGCGTGCCGCTGCCCGTCGCGCCCTCGACGATCGGAGATCCGAACCTGCTGGCGAACGACGACGCGGCACTCGCGCAGACCTCGTTCGGCCAGCGCGACGTGCGGATCACGCCCTTGCAGGCGGCGATGATCTCCGCGGCCGTCGCAAACGGTGGCACCCTGATGAAGCCGTATCTGGTGCAGCAGGAACTCAGCTCCGATCTCTCGGTGCTGTCCGACACCAAGCCGCAGGAGATGGGGCAGTCGGTGACTCCCACCGTGTCCCAGGACCTGCAGCAGATGATGGAGGCCGTCGTCACCGCTCCCGAGGGCACCGGAGGCCCGGCTCAGATCACCGACATCCCGAACGTGGTGGTCGGGGGCAAGACCGGCACGGCCGACACCGGCATCTTCAAGAACGGCCAGCAGACGCCTCCGCACGCCTGGTTCTCGGGGTTCGCCCTGCAGAACGGCAACCCGAAGATCGCGGTCGCCGTCGTCATCGAGAACGGTGGCGTGAGCGGCGACGAGACAACCGGTGGCCTTGCCGCCGCGCCGGTGGCGAAGGCCGTCATGGAGGCGTTTCTCAAATCGCCGGGAGGGCGCTGACGTGATGCCCGGAAAACACAGTGAGGTAGGGGTATGACCCAGCCGCGATTGGTCGGCGGACGGTACGAGATCGGCGAGCTCATCGGGTACGGCGGCATGGCCGAGGTGCACCGGGGTCGCGACGTCCGGCTCGGTCGGGACATCGCCATCAAGGTGCTGCGTGCCGACCTTGCGCGCGATCCTGCCTTTCTGCACCGGTTCCGCCGCGAGGCCCAGAGCGCGGCCGGGCTGAACCACCCGTCGATCGTCGCGGTCTACGACACCGGGGAGGAGTCCGCCCCCGACGGCACCTCCGTGCCCTTCATCGTCATGGAGTTCGTCGAGGGTCGCACGCTGCGTGACGTGCTCAAGGCCGAAGGGCACCTGCCGGTTGGCCGGGCGATGGAGATCGTCGCCGACGTGTGCGGCGCGCTGGACTTCAGCCACCGGCACGGCATCGTGCATCGCGACATCAAGCCGGCGAACGTCATGATCACCGACGCGGGCGCCGTCAAGGTCATGGACTTCGGCATCGCCCGCGCGCTCGCCGACAACGCCGCGACGGTCACGCAGACCGCGAACGTCATCGGCACGGCTCAGTACCTGTCCCCCGAGCAGGCGCGCGGCGAGTCCGTCGACGCGAGGTCGGACGTGTACTCCACCGGCTGCCTGCTGTACGAGCTGGTCACCGGCGCGCCGCCGTTCCAGGGCGACTCACCGGTCGCGGTCGCGTACCAGCACGTCCGCGAGAACCCGACGACGCCGTCGTCGCGCAACGCCGGCGTGCCGCCCGCGGTGGACTCGATCATCATGAAGGCACTCGCGAAGAACCAGCTGAATCGCTACCAGTCGGCGGGCGAGATGCGGGCCGACCTGCAACGGGCACTCGCCGACCAGCCGGTCACCGCCGAGGCCGTCATGTCCGACGCAGAGCGCACCCAGTTCATCGCACGCGCGCCGGCAGCCGCGGTGGCGCCGCTCGGCGCGCAGCGCGTCGACCAGCCGGTCGACGAGGGCGACGGCCGCCGCAGCGGCTTGGTATGGCTCGTGATCGTGCTCGTCCTGCTGCTCGTCATCGGCGGTGCGGCGGCGGCGATCTTCCTGATCGGCCGCAGCGACAACAAGGTCGCCAAGGTCGCGGTCCCCGCGACCGTCATCGGCCAGCTGCCCGACGCCGCCGAGGCGACGATGCGCGGCGCCGGGTTGAACCCGGTGGCCGGCAACCCGACGAGCGCCGCCTGCGACGACGGCCAGAAGGTGGCCGAGGGCCGGGTCTGCACGCTGCAGCCGGCGCCGGGCACGCAGGTCGACAAGAACTCGACGGTGACGTACTCCGTCTACAAGGCTGCGACCGTGTCGGTGCCTTACGTCGAAGGGCTCGCGTACAACGCGGCCGTCGAGCAGCTGCACACGGCCGGGCTCAACGCGAAGCGGCAGGACGTCGACAGCTCGCAGGCCGCCGGCACGGTGATCAAGCAGAACACTGCGGCGTACACGGCGGTGGCGCCGGGGACGGCGATCACGCTGCAGGTCTCGACCGGCAAGGTGAAGATCCCCGACGTCCGCGGCAAGAAGATCTCCGACGCGATACAGACGCTCAACGGCGCCGGATGGGGCAATGTCGTCCAGAACGAGACGCAGGGATCCGACAAGACCAAGGACGGTTTCGTCGTCGCCGAGAACCCGACGCCGAACGCCGCCTTCCCGCAGACCCAGCAGATCACGTTGACCGTCTACACGTACGTGAAGCCGACTCCGACCTGCACGACGCCGAAGCCGACGCCGACGCCGACCGACACCGTCACGGGGACCGGTACGCCGACGGGCACCCCGACCGACACCCCGACGACGCCGACGACGACACCGACGCCGGGTGCCTTGCCGCCCTGCACGTCCTGAACCCGCGCTCAGGTCGCGGCGGGCAGGGTCACCACGATCTGCGCGCCGCGGCCCGCGGGGTTGCTGGTGAGCCAGACGGTGCCGCCGTGGGCCCGGACGACGTCGCGCACGATCGCCAGCCCGAGGCCGGTGCCGCCGGTGTCGCGTGAGCGCGAGGCCTGCACGCGGTAGAACCGGTCGAACACCCGCTCCCGTTCGGCGGGCGGCACGCCCGGCCCGTCGTCGGTGACGAGCAGGGTGACGGCCGGGCGCGAGCCGAGGATGCGCTCCTCGATCGCGACGTGCACCGAGGTGCGGGCGAAGCGGGTGGCGTTGTCGATCAGGTTGACCGCCACCCGGCGCAGGCCGTCGGGGTCGCCGATGACCGCCGTCGACGCGACCGCGTCCAGGACGACCGGCACCCGCGCCGACGAGTACGTGTCGACGAGGTCGCGGACGACCCGGCCCAGGTCGACGCGCTCGTGCCGGGGGAGGTGCCCGCCGGCCTCGGAGAGGCGCGCCATCGCGAGCAGGTCCTCGACGAGCCGGTCGAGGCGGTCGACGTCGACGAGCACGTCGTCGACCAGGTGCGGCAGGTCCTCCTCGGGGCCGAGCCGCTTGGCCACCTCGAGCTGCACGCGCAGCGACGCGAGTGGTGAGCGCAGCTCGTGAGCGGCGTCGCCGACGAACGTCCGTTGCCGTTGGGTCGCGATGTCGATGCGGTCCAGCATCGCGTTGAGGGTGACCGCGAGCCAGTACACCTCGTCCTGCGCGCTGGGCAGCGGCAGGCGCTGGTCGGAGAGACCCGCGGCGGTGATCGCGGCGGCGCCGTGCCGCAGTGCCGCCACCGGCCGCAGCGTCAGCGCAACGACGCCGTAGGTCGCGAGCGCCATGAGCAGCACCGCGAGCGGTCCGCCGATCAGCGCTGCGCGACTGAGCAGTGCGACGCTGTCGTCGACGCCCTTCAGGTCGGTCACGACGATCACCGTCTTGTCGCCTGCCGCCCGCGCGACGACCCGCAGCCGCGCGTCGGACGTCGGGCTGGGGATCTCGTACCGGCGCCCGTTGCGCGCGTGCTGCAACTGGTCGGGCGTGAGGAACGAGAACAGCGAGTCTGCACCGGGGCTGTGCGCGATGACCCGGTCGTTCGCGTCGACGACTTGGAGCGCCGTGACGCCGCCGGTTGTCGGTATGACCGTCGTGGGCAGCTTTCCGCTCAGTGCGTTTCGGGCGATGTCCATCGCCGTCTTGTCGGCGGAGTTGTCGAGCGTGCGGATGAGCGCGTACCGCTGCAGTACCAGCAGCAGCACCGCGCCGGTTGCGACGGCGAGGCTGAACAAGGCCGTGGCGAGCAGGGTGAGGCGCGCTCGCAGCGACTGGTTGGCCCACCAGCGGGCCGGCCAGTTCCTCACCCCCGCACTCAGCCGGCCTCGGCGGTGAGGCGGTATCCGGCGCCGCGCACTGTCTGCAGGCTCTGCTTGCCGAACGGAGTGTCGATCTTGCGGCGGAGGTAGCCGACGTACACCTCGACGACGTTCGCGTCGCCTTCGTAGTTGGCGTCCCAGACGTGATGCAGGATGTCGGCCTTGCTCACGGCGTCGCCCGCCCGGCGCATCAAGAACTCGAGCAGCGAGAACTCGCGGGGAGTGAGCTCGATGGACGTGCCACCGCGGCTGACGGTGTGGGCCGCGGGGTCCAGCACGAGGTCGTCCACGGCCAGCGCTGCGGGCCGCGGCTGCACACCGCGGCGCAGCAGCGCGCGGATGCGCGCCAGCAGCACGACGAACGAGAACGGCTTGGTGAGGTAGTCGTCGGCGCCGAGATCGAGCGCGTCCGCCTCGTCGTACTCGCCGTCCTTCGCGGTCAGCATCAGGATCGGCACCCAGTTCTCGGCAGCACGCAGTTGCTCGATGATCCGGTAGCCGGACAGCCCCGGCAGCATGATGTCGAGGATGACGGCGTCGTAGGCCGTCTCCGACGCGGCGTGCAGGCCGTCGGGTCCGGTGTGAGCCAGGTCGACGGTGAAGCCTTCGACGGACAGCCCGCGCTGCAAGGCGGAGGCCAGCCTGACCTCGTCCTCGACGATCAGCAGTCGCACGGTGTCTCCCCTCGGCCGGGACGGCCGGATGACTCCGGCCGCGCTCAGAGTCCCATTCTGACGTGCAGCCGAGCGTGAAACCGTTCAGCCCGCTCACAGTGGCGGCAACGCACCCTTGGCCCAGTGAGGCGGTCGTCGTTCCTTCAGCGTCATCCGGCGTGGCGGTGGCTCGCACCCGTCGGCGTGCTGGGTGTCGCTGCCGTGGCCGCGGGCGGCATGATCACCGCGAAGGCATCACCCGAACCCCTCCCGCCGGTATCCCCGGCCGCACTCGTCGCCGGTCTCGAGTCGAACTCGGTCGACGGCTTCTCGGGCACCGTTGTCGCGCAGCTCTCTCTCGGCCTGCCCGCGCTGCCTGGCATTGCCAGTCGCAGCGGCGACGCCTCGATGGCCGGCCTGCTCAGCGGTTCGCACACCATGCGGCTCTGGTACGGCGGTCCGGACCAGCAGCGCGTCGCGCTGCTCGGCACGACCGACGAGACCGACCTCTTCCACTCCGGCCGCGACGTCTGGCACTGGGACAGCAGCACGCGCACGGCGACGCACACCCTGCTGCCCGCCGACGGCGCGAAGTCCTCGACCGTTCCCCGCAGCGACCTGAGTTCGCTCACGCCGCAGCAGGTCGCCTCGCAGCTGCTCGCGGGCATCGACCCGACCACCGCGGTGACGCTCGGCCAGAACCGGGTGGTGGCCGATCGTTCGGCATACGACCTCGTGCTCACTCCGCGCACCACCGCGACCCGGGTTGCGTCGGCGCACATCGCGATCGACGGCGCGACCAAGCTGCCGCTGGGCGTGCAGATCTACGCCCGTGGCTCGGCGTCGCCGGCGGTCGACATCGCCTTCTCCGACGTGCGGTTCCAGACGCCGTCATCGAGCTACTTCAGCTTCACTCCACCGCCGGGCGCGACGGTGAAGGACGACACGACCGCGCCGAAGACCCCGACCGGCTCCACCGCCCGTCCGGCGGTCATCGGCTCGGGCTGGACGTCCGTCGTCGCCTACCGGGCGAACCAGCAGCAGTTGGCGAGCATCGGCGGCGCGACGGCGGGACTCCTGCCCCGTGTGCAGGGCAGTTGGGGCCACGGCCGGGTACTGACCTCGGCACTGGTGTCGGTGCTCCTGACCGACGACGGCCGGGTATTCGCCGGTGCCGTCGATCCCGCGACGCTGTTCGCCGCGGCGGCCACCCACAAGTGACGGCCGCGATCGCGTCGGCCGGGCTGACCAAGCGCTTCTCCCGGCAGGTCGTGGTCGACGCGGTTGACCTCGACGTCCCCGCGGGCTCCGTCTATGGCTTCCTCGGCCCGAACGGGTCGGGCAAGACCACGACGATCCGCATCCTGCTCGGCCTCGTCCGGCCCACCTCCGGTAGCCACGCCCTGCTGGACGAGCCGATGCCGGACGCGGGCGCGCGCGTCCTGCCGCGCGTGGGTGCGCTCGTCGAAGGCCCGGCCTTCCACCCCTATCTGTCCGGGCGCGCCAATCTCGCTCGCCTCGACTCTGCCGATCGCAGCGCACCCGCCGCCACGTCGGCACGGCGGGTCGACGAGGCGCTGCATCGCGTGGGGCTCGCCGCTGCGGCGGCCAAGCGGTACCGCAACTACTCGCTGGGCATGCGGCAGCGGCTGGGCATCGCCGCGGCGCTGCTGCGCCCGCGCGACCTGCTCGTCCTGGACGAGCCGACGAACGGCCTGGACCCGCAGGGCACCCGGGAGGTGCGCAACCTGATCGCGCAGCTCGGCCGCGACGGGGTGACCGTCTTCGTGTCGTCCCACCTGCTCAGCGAGGTCGAGCAGGTCTGCACCCACGTCGGGGTCATGAGCGTCGGGCGCCTCGTCTGGCAGGGCGCGCTGGCCGATCTGGCCCTGCAGCAGCGAGTCCGCGCCCGGGTCCTCACGCCCGATCCGGCTGCGGCCGCCGCGGTGCTGACCCGGTGCGGCCTGCGCGATGTCGAGATCGATGCGGGCGGCGCGACCGGGGTGCTCGGCGAGACCCGCCCCGAGGACGTCGTCGCCGCGCTCGTCGCCGCCGGCATCGCGGTACGCGGGTTCACGACCGAGCGGCCGGATCTCGAGGAGATCTTCGTCGGGCTGACCGGCGCCGGCTTCGACGTCTCGGGTTAGCGATGACCTGGCGTAGGGCGCGATTCCTGCGCTCCGAACTCGCGATGATCTTCCGGCGCCGGCGCAACGTCGCGCTGCTGGTCGTGCTGGGACTTATCCCGGTGCTGATCGGTGTGGCGGTCCAGCTCAGCGGGACGTCCGGGGGGCGCGGGTCCCAGAGCGATTCGATCTTCGGGGGCATCACCCAGAACGGCATCTTCGACGCGCTCGCCGCGACGCTCGCCGTGCTGCCCTTGTTCTTCCCGCTGGCGGTGGCGGTCGTCTCGGGTGACGCCGTGTCCGGCGAGGCCAACCTCGGCACCCTGCGCTACCTGCTCGCCGTACCGGTCGGCCGCACCCGGCTGCTCGCGGTCAAGTTCGTCGGCATCGTCGTGTGGACGCTGGCCTGCGTCTGCACCGTCGCCGCCATGGGCGTCGCCACCGGCGCGGTGCTGTTCCCGCGCGGCCGCTTGACGCTGCTCTCGGGCCGCACCGTCTCGTACCTCGGCGGCATCGAGCGGCTGCTGCTCGTGTCCGGATACGTCGCCGCATGCCTCGCAGTGGTAGGGGCGCTGGGCCTGTTCGTGTCGACGATGACCGAGGTGCCGGTCGCGGCGATGGCGGCGACGCTCGTCCTGACGATCGTCAGCGAGGTCCTCGACCAGGTGCCGCAGCTGCACGCGATCCACCCGGCGCTGCCGAGCCACTACTGGCTGGACTGGATCGAACTGCTGCGCGACCCGGTCTCGACGGCATCGATGACGCGCGGACTGCTCGTCGCGCTGGCATACGTCGCGTTGTTCCTGTCGCTGGCATGGGCCCGCTTCAGCGGCAAGGACGTGACGTCGTGAGGCCTACTGCAGGTAGCCCTCGACCTCGTTGATCGACCGCTCGTGCACGGCGTCCGGGTCCTCGCCGGTCTCCTCGCGGGCGCGCCGCTGCCGTAACAGGTCCCACGCCTGGTCGAGCTCCTCCTCGAGGTGCTGCAACCGCTGCCGCTTCTCGGCCGGCAATCCGCGGCCGGCGTGGCTCTCGCGCAGCTCCTTCTCCTCGGCGACGAGGTCGTGGATGTGCTCGAGGATCGTCTTGTCGTTCACGGCTTGGCCTCTCGGGTCGTCGCCGCCTCGGGGAGGCGGGTGCGCACGGTCAGGGCGGTCACGAGCGCGGCGGCCACGAGCAGGCCCACACAGCAGAGCGTAACCACGCGGTAACCGTGCATCATGACCGACACCTCACGGTAGGCCTCCCCGTGCAGTCCGGCGAGCGGCGGCAGGATCGCGATGGCCAGCAGCCCACCGGCGCGGGAGATGGCGTTGTTGACGCCCGAGGCGATCCCGACGTCGTCCGGCGGTGCCGACGACATCACCGTCGCGGTCAGTGGTGCGACGAATGTGGTGAGCCCGAGCGCGAAGACGAGCACACCGGGCAGGACGTCGGTGAGGTAGTTGTGGTGGTGCTCGTCGATGCGCAGCGTGAGCAGCAGCCCCGCCGCGAAGATCAGCGGCCCGGCCGTCAGCTGCGGGCGAGGCCCGATGCGCGCGGCGAGCGCTCCGCTGCGCGCCGAGAACATGAGCATCACGATCGTCGCGGGCAGGGTGGCGAGGCCGGCCTCCAGGGCGCTGTACCCCGCCACCACCTGCAGGTAGAGGACCAGCAGAAAGAACACCGCCGCGAGCGCGGCGTAGGTGAACAGGGTCATCACGTTCGTCCCGCTGAAGGTGCGGTCACGGAACAGCCCCAGCGGGACCAGCGGCTCGCGCTCGCGCCGCTCGATCAGGACGAAGGCGACGCCGAGGACGATCCCGGCGACCACGAAGCCGACGGGCACCGCCGACCAGCCGTCGGTGCCGGCCTGGGTGGTGCCGAAGGTGAGGCATCCGAGCGCCGCGGCAACGAGCACCGAGCCGCGCACGTCGAGGTGCGGGGGGCGGTGCACCGCGCGGGTCTCGGGCATGTGCGTGACGGCGAGGACTATCACGGCGACCGCCAGCGGCAGGTTGATCGCGAACGCCCAGCGCCACGAGAGGTTGTCGACCAGCCACCCGCCGAGCAGCGGTCCGAGGGCCGTGCTGACGCCGGACAGGCCCGACCACGCACCCACCGCCGCCGCCCGGTCGCCCGGGGCGAACGTCGCGCTGATGATGGCCAGGCTGCCCGGGGTGAGCAGCGCCCCGCCGATGCCCTGCAGCGCCCGCGCCAGGATCAGCATCTGCACGTTCGGCGCGACGGCGCACAGCAGCGACGCTCCCGCGAACCAGGCGGTCCCGATGAGGAAGATGCGCCGCCGGCCGAGCCGGTCGCCGAGCGAGCCGCCGAGCAGGATCAGGCTGGCCAGCGCCAGGGTGTAGGCGTTCAGTACCCACTGCAGCGCCCCGAAACTGGCGTGGAAATCCGTGCCGATGTGCTCGGTCGCGACGTTGACGATCGTGCCGTCGAGGAAGACCATCCCCGAGCCGAGAACGGTCGAGGCGAGGACGAACCGGCCCTGCGGGCTGTGCAGCCGGATGCCGCCGGGTGTTTCCGGTACCTCCGGCGCTGTCGCCACGTCCCTGTCCCTTGCTAGGCTGTCGGTGGTTGCCGCGATGACTGTGTCACTCAAGTCAGGTAACCGGCTGATTCTTCCTTCTCCTGGCTGTCGGGAAATGGTTGTTCGCCCGGTGGTAACCGCGGAACCCGCAAGGTGCGGATTCCTCGCAGTGCAAGGAGAAGTAACGTGGCTCAGGGCACGGTCAAGTGGTTCAACAGCGAAAAGGGCTTCGGCTTCATCGCTCCTGATGGTGGTTCGCCGGACGTCTTCGTCCACTACTCGGCGATCCAGTCCGATGGCTACCGCAGCCTCGAGGACAACCAGCGCGTCGAGTTCGACATCACGCAGGGCCAGAAGGGCCCGCAGGCGGAGAACGTTCGCGCCATCTGAGTTTCGACTCGGTCGACGGGGGTCTCGCTACGGCGGGCCCCCGTTGTGCTTTTCCGGAGCCCGTCCTGCCCGGGCGACCTTGCCCGGCGGCACCGCCCGCGCTCTCGGGCGCTCAACCCCCTGCGCGCCGAACTGATCGGCCGGGTGGCGTTCACCGTCCCGGGATGGCCACGTCCATCGAACGGGCCAACCCGTGACGGGGACTGTGCGGACGAGGATCAGAGCGACGAACGCCAGGCGAGCCACTTCTCGAGTTTCGCCAGGTCGTACTCCGGGCCGCCCACGCCGACGGTGAACAGCGTCGCGCCGGCCTCGAGCAGCGGCGGCCCGACCTCGGCGGGGTCGCCGCCCGGCGTTCCGACCGAGCGCTCGATCTCGCTTGGGTCGCGCCCGATCTCGGTGCAGTGCCCGTCGAGAATCGCGGACTTGCGCTTGAGCGTCTCGAGATCGCTGAACGAGTGCCACATGTCGGCGTGCCGGGCCACGAGGCGCAGCGTCTTCTTCTCGCCGCCACCTCCGATGAGCACGGGGATCTTGCGCGTCGGCGCCGGATTGAGCTTGGCCCACCGCGACTCGATGCGCGGCAGCGACTCGGCGAGGTCGTCCAACCGGCCGCCGGCCGTCCCGAAGTCGTAGCCGTACTCGTCGTAGTCCTTCTCGAACCAGCCGGAGCCGATGCCGAGAATGAGCCGGCCGTTGCTCATGTGGTCGACGGTGCGCGCCATGTCGGCGAGCAGTTCGGGGTTGCGGTAGCTGTTGCAGGTCACGAGCGCGCCGATCTGCACGCGCGTGGTCTGCTCGGCCCAGGCGCCGAGCATCGTCCAGCACTCGAAGTGCTTGCCCTCGGGGTCGCCGTAAAGGGGATAGAAGTGGTCCCAGTTGAAGATCACGTCGACGCCGAGGTCCTCGGCGCGCTGCACGGTCTGACGGATGGCGGCGTATTCGGCGTGCTGCGGTTGGATCTGCAGACCGATACGAATGGGGGTAGTCGTCACGATCTCGACGTTACTCACCGAGCAGGACGAGCCCGACCGCGCGTTGGGCGCCGGGCTGCACCTGGAGTGGGATGCCCCAGTCCTGTCGCGCGAGATAGCAAGCCGGGTGCTCGGCAGCGGAATCGTCGTCGCACGAAGCCGCCTGCGCGGTGACCTGCAGGATGCCCTCGGGGATCCCGTCGGCCAGGCGCAGCGCGCGGCTCAGCTCGGTGGACGAGCCGCCGCCCTCGAGCAGCAGCTCGGGTGGGGACGCGCTCACCACGAGGCTCGTCGACGGCCCGTAGCGCTCGTCGAGGTGGCGCCCGGGCGCGGGGGTGAACACGACCTCGAGCCGCACCGCACCGGGCGAGACGGCCATGGGCGGGCGGCGCACCTGCTGCGCCTCGCCGTGCACCGACGACCCGGCATCGAGGGCCGATCGGGGGACCGGTCGCACCAGCCGGTGCGCCGCGGACTCGACGACGACGAGATCGCCGTCGACGACAACCGCACCCGAGGGCTCGGCCAGCCCGGTTGCGAGCGTGCTGAGCTCACCGGCCCGCTCGTCCCACCGGCGGACCGCGCCGTTGTACGTGTCGAGCACCGCGACGCTGCCGTCCGGCAGCAGTGTCACGCCGAGCGGATGCTGCATGCGAGCGACCTCGCGCGGGCCGTCCACGTGCCCGAAGTCGAACAACCCCTCGCCCACCGCGGTGTGCAGCATGCCGTCGAGGGTGAGGCGCCGCAGCGCGGAGCTCTCGGCGTCGGTGAACCAGACCTGCTCGCCATCGACCGCGAGCCCGGACGGCTGGGCCAGCCAGCCGTCGAGCGCCGGTCCGTCGCGCAGGCTCTCGACGGTCGTCCCGGCGAGGATCTCTGCGGACCCGGCCCGCGCGTCGACCGAGAGCAGCAGATGGACGCCGGCCGCCGCGACCACGAGGCGCTGCGCCGCGGGCCACCACGCGACGTCCCACGGCGAGAGGACGTCGGGGACCGGTCCGGTGACGGTACGCGCGTCGCGCAGCGCGGCCGGCAGGTCGAGCGTGCGCGTGACGGCGCCATCGAGTAGGCGCACACCGCGCAGGACGTGGTTGGCGGTGTCCGCGACGACCACGTCGTAGCCGGCGTCGAGGTTCGCGGGCAGCAACGCCAGCCCGTTCGGCTCCGCGAACGTCGCGGTGGTTGCGGGACCGTCGTCGCGACCGCGATCGCCCGAGCCGATGCGGCGCAGCACGGTCTGCCCGTCCAGGGCGAGCTCGACGAGCTGGTGGTGGCCGGCGTCGGCGACCAGCAGCGAGTCCTCGGCTCGGCCGGTACGCACGGCAGGCAGCAGGATCGCCCGCGCCGGGAAGCGCAGTGTCGAGGGCTCCGGCCGGCGCGGCCGGTACGGGCAGTCGCCGCGCCGCAGCGTGCCTCGGGCGTCGTGCAGGGCGGCAAGCCGCTCGAGCGTGGCGCCCAGCGCGCTGACCTGACCCTCGCCGGCTGCCTGGGCTACGACGTAGCCCTCAGGGTCGATCAGGACCAGCGTGGGCCACGCCCGGACGGCGTACTGCTGCCACAGCGACATGGCCGGATCGTTCACGACCGGGTGCCGCACGTCGTAGCGCTCGACGGCCGCCGCCACGGCACTCGGCTCCGCTTCGTGCGCGAACTTGGGCGAGTGGACACCGATGACGGTGAGGATGTCGGCGTGTTCCTGCTCGAACGGGCGCAGCTCGTCGATGACGTGCAGGCAGTTCGCGCAGGCGAACGTCCAGAAATCGAGCAGCACGAAGCGGCCCCGCAACCCGGAAAGGGTCAGCGGAGCCGCCGTGTTCAGCCACGCGCCCGGAGACGACACGAGCTCCGGTGCGCGGACCCGTGGGCCGGTCACCGGAGCCAGTCAATCAGGTGCGGACGGGCGAGCCGTCAGCGAATGACGCTCTGCCGGGTCGCCACGGCGAGCAGCTCCTGCTGCATGGCCGGCGACGCGTTGCGCAGCGCGCGGTCGAATTCCCGCATGTCGCGGCGCTGACGCAGCCGGCGAGCGATCGTGGTGCGTGACATGGTTGCCTCCTCGAAACCTTCAATCCCTAACCAGGATATCGGGTGCAACCGAATGAATCGTCGTTGTATGCCCGCTTGTGCCTACGGTCACCCGTTCTAGAGCAGGGCGAGCCCAGGATCTGTTAGGACGGACGCGACGTCCGACAGGAACCGCGATCCCTGCTGCCCGTCGACGACCCGGTGATCGAACGAGACCGCCAACTGGGTGACCCAGCGCGGCTCGATCCGCTCGGCACCGTCGGCATCGGTGACGACCCACGGCATGCGCCGCACCGCGCCGAAGGCGACGATGCCGGCTTCGCCGGGATTGAGGATCGGGGTGCCGGTGTCGACGCCGAACACGCCGACGTTGGTGATCGTGATCGTGCCGCCGGCCATCTCGGCCGGGGACGTGCGGCCGGCCCGCGCCGTCTCGGTCAGTTCGGTGATCGCCCCTGCCAGCTCGCGCAGCGAGAGTGCGTCCGCGTCCTTGATGTTGGGGACGATCAGGCCCCGCTCGGTCGCGGCCGCGATGCCCAGGTTGACATAGTGCTTGAGGACGATCTCGCCGTGCTCGTCGTCCCACGTCGCGTTGATCTCGGGAGTCTTCGCGGCGGCGAGGACGACCGCCTTGGCGACGAACAGCAGCGGCGACACCTTCACGTCGCGGAATTCGCGCCGGGCCGCGACCCGGTCTCGCAGCTGCATAGTCGCCGTGGCGTCGACCGTGACGAACTCGGTGACATGCGGCGCCGTGAAGGCCGAGGCCACCATCGCCGCCGCGGTGTGCTTGCGGACGCCCTTGATCGGGATGCGGGTTTCGCGCTGTCCGCGACCGGCCGGCCGCGGCGCAGCGGCGGTGTGCCCGTCGGCGGCCTGAGCGACGTCGTCGCGGGACACCGTGCCGTCGGGCCCGGTGGGCGCGATGGTGGTCAGGTCGACGCCGAGCGTCTTGGCGAGCTTGCGCACCGGGGGCTTGGCGAGCGCGCGGTGTGGCGCGGCGGCGGGTTGCGACGGCGCTGCGGGCGGGTCGATCGTGTCGGCACCGCTGCGGCGCCTGCGCCGGGTCCCGCCTTCGGCGCGCGGGCCGTATCCGACGAGCACCGGCTGCCGCTTCGGTGCACCCTCGCCGAACACGCCGTACGACTCACCCGTGCTCGCGGCCTCAGGGGAGGGGATCAGATCCTCGGCGGCGCTGCCGGCAGCAGGGGCAACGGTTCCGGACGCGTCCGGCGCGACGTCGATCGAGATGATCGGGCGACCGACCTCGACCGTGTCGCCCTCGGCGCAGTGCAGCTCGGCGACGACGCCGGCCCACGGCGAGGGCAGCTCGACCGCCGCCTTGGCGGTCTCGACCTCGACGAGGATCTGGTTGACCTCGACGGTGTCACCGGCGGCGACCTGCCAGGTGAGGATGTCGGCCTCGGTGAGCCCTTCGCCGATGTCGGGGAGGGTGAACTGCTTGATGTCCGGCATGCGGGACGGCCCTTTCAGTACGCGAGGGAGCGCTCGACGGCGTCGAGGATGCGATCGACGTTCGGCAGCCACTCCTCCTCGAGCCGGCTCGGTGGGTACTGGGTGTCGTAACCGGTGACGCGCAGTACCGGCGCCTCGAGGGAGAAGAACGCCTGCTCCTGTACCCGGCTCGCGATCTCGGAGCTGATGCTGACGTTTCGCCAGGCCTCGTGCACCACGACCAGCCGCCCGGTCTTCTCGACGGACGAGAGCACGGCGGGCATGTCGAGTGGCGAGAGCGTGCGCAGGTCGATCACCTCGATGTCGTGCCCTTCGTCGGCAGCGACCGCCGCCGCCTCGAGGGCCGTCGTCACCATCGGGCCGTACGTCGCGATGGTGAGCTGCGTGCCCGGCCGCACGACGCGGGCCTGCAGCAGCGGCAGGGGCGTCTCGGCGATCTCGCCCTTGGCCCAGTAGCGGCGCTTGGGCTCGAAGAAGATCACCGGGTCGTCCGAGGCGATGGCCTGCTGGATCATCCAGTAGGCGTCGGACGGGTTGGAGCAGCTGACGACCTTCAGACCGGGTGCGTGCGCGAAGTACGACTCCGGCGACTCGCTGTGGTGCTCCACCGCGCCGATGCCGCCGCCGAACGGGATCCGGATCGTGATCGGCATCCGCACGGTGCCCGCGGAGCGGGTGTGGATCTTCGCGACCTGGCTGACGATCTGGTCGAAGCCCGGGAACACGAAGCCGTCGAACTGGATCTCGCAGACCGGCCGGTACCCGCGCATCGCCAGGCCCACCGCCGTGCCGATGATGCCCGATTCGGCGAGCGGCGTGTCGACGACGCGGTCCTCGCCGAAATCCTTCTGCAGGCCGTCGGTGATGCGAAAGACTCCGCCGAGCCGACCGACGTCCTCGCCCATGATGAGGACCTTGGGGTCCTCCTCCATCGCCTTGCGCAGGCCCTCGTTGAGGGCCTTGGCCATCGTGATCGGCCCGGTGAGTGGCGAGTTCGGGTCGCGGGTCGCTTCGGCGGCCATCAGGCCTGCACCCCGTCGGCGAGGGAACCGACGAACTCGACGAATTCGTCGCGCTGCTCGCGGGTCTCGTCCGGAATCTCGACGAACAGGTCGTCGAACATGCTCTGCGGCGTGGGGTTCGGCAGCTCGCGGCACCCCCGCCGGACGTGCTCGGCCAGTCGTTGGGACTCATCCTCGATCTCGTCGAAGAACTCGGATGGCAGCTGCGCCTCGCGTACGAGGTAGGCCTTGACCCGGGCGATCGGGTCGCGCAGCTTCCAGGTCTCGCTCTCGGCGGCGAGGCGGTACCGGCCGGGATCGTCCGAGGTGGTGTGCGGGTTCATCCGGTAGGTGAACGCCTCGATCAAGGTAGGGCCCTGCGCGTTGCGCGCGTTGTCGAGCGCGCGCCGGGTGACCGCCAGGCTGGCGAGCACGTCATTGCCATCGACGCGGACCCCGGGGAATCCGAAGCCGTTCGCGCGCTCGTACAGCGGCACCCGGCTCTGCGTGCTGACCGCCGCGCTGATGGCGAACTGGTTGTTCTGGATGAAGAAGACGACCGGCAGGTTGCCGGCAGCCGCCCAGACGAACGCCTCGTTGACGTCGCCCTGGCTGGTGGCACCGTCGCCGAAGAACGTCAGCACCGCCGTGTCCCGTTCGGGGTCACCGGTGCCCATCGCGCCGTCGCGTACGACGCCCATCGCGTAGCCGGTGGCGTGCAGGGCCTGCGCGCCGATGACGATCGTGTAGTTGGTGAAGTTGTGTTCATAGGGGCTGAAGCCGCCCAGGTTCGTGCCTCGGAACAGCCCGAGCAACTGCAGCGGGTCGACGCCGCGACACCAGGCGACGCCGTGCTCGCGGTAGCTGGGGAAGGCCATGTCCTGCGGGCGCAGCGCGTGCCCCGCGCCGATCTGCGCGGCCTCCTGGCCGAGCAGCGAGGCCCACAGTCCGAGCTCGCCCTGCCGCTGAAGTGCGATCGCCTCGGTGTCGAGGCGGCGGACGAGCACGAGGTCGCGATAGAGCTTGGCGATCTCGTCGTCAGTGATCTCGAGCGGGTAGTCCGGGCGCTCGACGCGCTGGCCCTCGGGCGTCAGCAGCTGCACCATGTCGGGTTCGGGATGAACGGCATGGACACGTTCCGTCATGCGGACTCCTCGCATCGACGCGCCGCTCGGGGTCGCCGGCCGGCCCGTACTGATTCAGTCCCGA
The DNA here is from genome assembly GCA_032160545.1 of Pseudonocardiales bacterium. Taxonomy (GTDB): domain Bacteria; phylum Actinomycetota; class Actinomycetes; order Mycobacteriales; family Jatrophihabitantaceae; genus DATGFB01. The sequence goes on from JAVHVN010000018.1 coordinate 36,333, forward strand.
ACAGGTACAGGGGTGGCGCACCGATCCGGTTATCCAGGGGTTCCTACCATATCCGTGACCGGGCTGACGCGGTCAGCTCGGCGGGCAGCGGCTGGTCGGCCACGATCGACAGCCGCGACACAGCTCGGGTCAGGACGACGTACAGGCGGCGCAGGCCGCCCGGCCGGTCGGCCTCGGCCGCCACGATGGCCCCCGGCTCGACGAGGACGACCGAGTCGTACTCGAGGCCCTTCGCAGCGGCGGCCGCGACAACCGTGATCCGTTCGTCGGCCGCATCGTCTGCCTCCTCGCCGGAGACCCCGATTCGAGCCACCACCAGGCCGGCTGCCGAGAGCACCGACGCGATCTCGCCGACCCGGTCGTTCGGGACGATCACGCCGACCGACCCCGGCTGCGAGGCGGACCGGACCACCTCGTCGATGAGGGCCGCACCCGCAGTGACGCGCAGGGCACCCTCGCCCTGCCGGACCGATGTCGCCGCCGGAACGCCGGGAGCGATGTACGGCAGTAGCCGGTTGGCCACCTCGAGCACCTCGCCCGGCACGCGGTAGCCCGCGGTGAGGGGCCGGACGACGGCGTCGGGGTGGCCGAGATGATCGAGCGTGGCGGCCCACGATCCTGGTGCCCACGGCGTGGTGGCCTGTGCCAGGTCGCCCAGCACGGTCACCGAGCCCAGTGGGCAGCGGCGCGCGACGGCGCGGCACTGCATCGCCGAGAGGTCCTGCGCCTCGTCGACGACCACGTGGACATAGGTCGGGACGCCGTCGATGAGCCCGGCGAGCTCGTCGAGCAGTACCGCGTCGGCCGCGGTCCATCGGGCGGCCCGGGCGGTCCTCGGTGCCGCCCGGGCGATCAGGGCGCGCTCGTCCAGCGTCAGCGACGGCGCGCAGCGGCGTAGCAGCTCGGGTTCGGCGTAGAGCCGGGCCAGCACGCCCGCGGGGCTGAGCGCGGGCCACACCGCGTCGACGGCCGCGCGCACCTGGGGCGACCGGGCGACCCGCGCGGTGTCGGCGTCGGACGGTGCACCGCCGGCGTCCTCGCGCTGCCGGCGGACGTCCTCGCCGATCTGCACGCGCAGGCGTTCGCGGGCGAGCGACCAGCGCAGCCCTCCCCCGTCCGCTACCGCACGCCGCGCATCGTCCACGTACCGGCGCACGTGGTGCGCACCCACCCGGTAGCGCCTCGTCCCCACGATCGCCACGACGTCGTCGGTCGGCCTGGCCACGTGCGTGAGTACCGCCCGCCGCAGGACGTCAGCCATGCGGGCGTCCCCCTTGAGCATCTGGACCGCGAGTGGCTCGTCGATCGTGGTGGCCGGCGTGCCGACCAGGTCGCCGACCGTGGCCTGCTCGATGCCACCCTCGCCGAGGGAGGGCAGCACCTGGGCGATGTAGTGCAGGAAGGCGCGGTTCGGCCCGACGACCAGAACACCGGTGCGGCGCAGCCGCTCGGGATAGGTGTAGAGCAGGTAGGCCGCGCGGTGCAGGCCGACGGCGGTCTTGCCGGTGCCCGGCGCGCCCTGCACGCACAGCGACGTGTCGAGGTCGGCGCGCACCAGCTCGTCCTGGTCGGGCTGGATGGTGGCGACGATGTCGCGCATCGGCCCGACGCGCGGTCGCTCGATCTCCTCGCGGAGCAGGTCCGAGCGCAGTCCGAGCGATTCGCCTGCGTCGAGGCGCTCGTCCTCGAACGAGCTGAGCACGCCATTTCGGAAGCCGAACCTGCGCCGGAGCCGGACACCCATCCGCTCGGTCGGGGACGCCCGGTAGAACGCCCGCGCGATCGGCGCCCGCCAGTCGATGACGACCGGGTCGCCGTCGGCGTCGCGGACGTGCCGCCGCCCGATGTGGAACACCTCGAGGGGCGCTGCGGAGGCCCGATCCTCCTGGTCGCGGTCGATCCGGCCGAAGAACGGCGGCGCGTCCGGGTCCGCGCGCAGGGCCCGCAGTCGCTGCGCGCGCAGCGCTCCGAGTGCCTGGCTGGCCAGCTCGTCGACGCCGTAGTCGGCGATCGCCGAAGCGCTGCGCTCCATCTCCGCGAGGCACCGGCGGGCAATGTCGAGATGGTGTCGTTCGGCGAGCAGTACCGGATCGTCGGCCACGGTTGGTCAACACTACGGTCGTCGGGCAACCGAATTGCCGCACGGCCACTGGTAGCCACAGCAGGGGGACCCGATGACCGCACCTGACATCCGGCGGCGCGCCAGCCGCGAGGTGTACCGCAACCCGTGGCTGCGGGTGCGCGAGGACGACATCGAGTACGCGGACGGTACGGCGGGGACCTATGCCGTCGTCGAGAAGCAGGACTTCGTCGCCGTCGTCCCGTTCACCGGCGACGGGTTCTGGCTGGTGGAGCAGTACCGCTACCCGGTGGGGGTGCGGGCCTGGGAGTTTCCGCAGGGCGGTTGGCCTGCCGGCGCGGGCGGCTCGATGGCCGAACTCGCCGCGGCCGAGCTGGCCGAGGAGACCGGGCTGCGGGCCGGATCACTCGAGCGGCTCGGCAGGCTCTACGCCGCCTACGGCTACTGCACCCAGTCGTACGAGGTGTGGCTTGCCACCGACCTGACCGAGGGCGCGGCCGAACGCGAACACACCGAGCAGGACATGGTGCACCGCTGGGTCAGCGAGCCCGACCTGCGCCGGATGGTGCGCGAAGGCGGCTTCCCGGACTCGCACAGCGTCGCGGCGCTCGCCCTCGTCGACTCTGCGCGCGCCGCGGACTGAGCCGCCTCCGTCAGTGGTGGTTGCCGAGGACGATCGGCGCCGGATACGCCGCGAGGGGTCCGGCCCCGCTGTTGCCCGATGCCGTCACCGTGCCGCTGACCGTGTTGCCGACGATCACCAGCCCGTGGGTGTTGTTCGTGGCCAGGATGCTGCCGGCGACGGTGTTCGCCCCGCAATTGTTGGCCGGGTCGCCGATCAGGACGAACTCCGTCGACTTGGTGACGACGATGGTGCCGGTCGTACTGCCGCAGATCCGCATGCCCGCTGGGGAATTCGCCGAGATCGAACCCGACACGGTGCTGTTCTCGATGTCGAGCACGACACCCTTGCCCGCGCTGATGCCGCCACTGATGTTGGCATTCAGCACGCACACCGTGCCGGGCGTCGTGAGCGTCAATGCGGAGTGGTTGCCGGTGATCGTCTGGTCGCACGGCACGTTGGGCATGACCGGCGCGGACGTGCTGGAGAGGTAGTTGCCGTCCCCGTTGTAGACCGCGACCACCGTGTGGTTGCCGCCGCCGAAGGTCGTGACGAACGTCGCCGTGGTGCCGACCAGCGGGACGGTGGCGGCCGGGGTGGCGCTGCCGTCGATGTAGAACGACACCGTCCCGGTCGGGCCGGTGGGGTTCGCGAACTGCGGCGTGACGACAGCCGTGAAGGTGACCGCCTGGTTCACCGTCGGCACGGGCGGCACGAACGTCAACGTCGTCGTGGTCGGCGCCTTGTTCACCAGCTGGCCGCCGGCGAGCGAACCCGTGCTGCTCACGAAGTTGGCGTCACCCGCGTACGCGGCACTGACGCTGTGTGCCGGCGGCCCGACCGACAGCGTGTTGATGGTCGCGGTGGTCGCCTGTGCGCAGCCGGACGGTCCGGTGGGCGAGAGGGGCAGCGTGGCGAACGGCGTCGCCGCGCCGTCGATCGTGACGCTCACCGACCCGGTCGGGCGCTGCGCCGGAGCGGTGCTCGGCGGTGCCGCGCATACCGTCACGGTGAAGCTGACGGGCTGGCCGAACACCGACGGGTTGGCCGACGAGCTGACCGACGTGGTCGTCGGCGCCTTGGTGACCGTCTGCGTCAGGGTGCCGCTGCTGGCGTTGAAGTTCCCGTCGCCGCTGTACCCGGCCGAGAGCGAGTGGCCGCCCACAGCAAGCGTCGAGACGGCCAACTGCGCGCCTCCAGCGATCACCGGCGCGGTGCCGAGGGTCGTCGCGCCGTCCTGGAAGGTGACCGTGCCGGTCGGCGTGCCGCCGCCAGGCGCAACCGGGGAGACGGTCGCCGTGAGCGTCACGCTCTGGCCGTACACCGACGGGTTCGCGTTCGAGCCGAGGGACGTCGTGGTGTTGGCCTTGGTCACGGTCTGCCCGCCGGGCAGGGTGCCGCTGCTGTTGAGCAGTGCGGAGTCCGAACTCACGAAGTCTGCGGTCACGGTGTGCCCACCGACGTTGAGGTTCGAGACCGACGTCGAGGCGTTGCCCGATCCGTCGACCGGGACGGGACCGCCCACGTTGTTGCCGTCCACCTTGAATTGCACGGAGCCCGAGATCGCACGCAGCCCGGAGGGAACGGTGGCGACAGCTGCACCCAGCGTGACGCTCTGGCCGAAGACCGAGGGGTTGGGCACTGCGGTCACCGTCGTTGCGGTCGGGATGTTGTTGACCGTGTGCGTCGTGAAGCCGGTGCTCGGCAGGTTGCCGAGCGGGTCACCGAAGAATTGGGCACTGATCAGGTGCGAGCCACCGCCGAGGGTGGATGTGCTGAGCGACGCGTCGCTGTGCGCGGTCGGCAGGCAACTGCAGAAGCCGCCGTCGAACTGCGGCACGAGGACGGCGATGCCGAGCGGGCTCAGCCCGTCGAAGATCGTGACCACGCCGACCGGCGCCGGGATCACGCTGGCTTCGACGCGCACGTTGATCGTCACGTTCTGCCCGACTACGGACGGGTTGGGCGACGTCGACACGGAGGTCGACGTCCCACCGGTCGCGCTGGCGTTCGGCGCTACCGCGACGGTCGTCACCCCGGCGACGAGTGCGACGGCGACGAGGAAGGCCGCGCGAACACGGAAGCGTGACATGGCGTTCCCCCGAACCCGCCCGCGAGGGCGGCAAATACCGATGACAGACACACGTCGCGCCGTCGACCCGTACAGCGGAGGCACAGGCGATGAAAAGAGTGCGGGCGCCGCCCCGGCCTGTCAACCAGTTGGCGGCGCCCGCTTACGCGCGCGTTACGCGTTACGCGTTGAGGCGCAGCTTGAGCGACTCGAGCTCGTCGCGCAGCGAGGACGGCAGCTGGGCGCCGATCTTATCGAACCACTCCTCGATGAGCGGGATCTCGGCCTGCCACTCGGCGACGTCGACGGTGAGCGCCTTCTGCAGCTCGTCGGCCGACAGCTCGAGGCCGTCGGTGTCGAGTGCCTCGGGCGTGGGGACGCGCCCGATCGGCGTGTCGATTGCGGCGGCCTTGCCCTCGATCCGATCGAGCGCCCACTTGAGCACCCGGATGTTCTCGCCGAAGCCGGGCCAGGTGAAGTTGCCCTCGGCGTCGCGGCGGAACCAGTTGACGTAGAAGATCTTCGGCAACTTCACCGCGTCGGCACCCTTGCCGACCTCGATCCAGTGCGCGAAGTAGTCGCCGGCGTTGTAGCCGATGAACGGCAGCATCGCCATCGGGTCGCGTCGCACGACGCCGACCTGGCCGGTGGCCGCGGCGGTCGTCTCGGAGGAGAGGGTGGC
>JAVHVN010000020.1:0-24567 GCA_032160545.1 Pseudonocardiales bacterium
GGTGCTGCTGCCGTTCTTCTCGATCATGACGTTCCTGATCGCCGTCCCGACCGGCATCAAGTTCTTCAACTGGATCGGCTCGATGTGGGGCGGATCGGTCACCTTCGAGACCCCGATGCTGTGGTGCGTCGGGTTCATGGTGACCTTCCTGTTCGGTGGGCTCACGGGCGTGATCCTGGCCAGCCCGCCGCTGGACTTCCAAGTCTCCGACTCGTACTTCGTGGTCGCGCACTTCCACTACGTGCTGTTCGGCACGATCGTGTTCGCGGCCTTCGCCGGAATCTATTTCTGGTTCCCGAAGTACACCGGCCGCTACATGGACGAGCGGCTCGGCAAGGTGCACTTCTGGCTGACCTTCCTGGGTTTCCACACCACCTTCCTGGTGCAGCACTGGCTCGGCGCCGAGGGCATGCCGCGCCGCTACGCGACCTACCAGGCCTCCGACGGCTGGACGACGCTGAACACCGTGTCGACCGTCGGCTCGTTCATCCTCGGCGCCTCGATGATTCCGTTCCTGATCAACATCTACCGGTCGTACCGCTTCGGTGAGATCGTCACCGCCGACGACCCGTGGGGCCACGGGAACTCGCTGGAGTGGGCGACTTCCTGCCCGCCTCCGCGGCACAACTTCACCTCCATTCCGCGCATCCGTTCCGAGCGGCCGGCCTTCGAGGCGCACTATCCGCACCTGCTAGCGAGGCTCGAGGCCGAGGCGCACCTCGGTGGCAACCCGCGAGCCGGTGGGCAGACCGTCGGGTCTGCTGTGGGCGCCGGGACCGCGCACGGGCATCGCGACCCCACGCCCGGCGACCCTCGATAGATCGTGACGACGGCTGGTCGGGCCGGCCGTCGCCTTGGAGTTCTATGATCCAGCCGACGTCGGTGCTCGCGACTCTGACCGGGCGCGACCGACCGGGAGTGACCGCAGCCTTCTTCGCCGCGCTCGCCGCCTACGACGTAGAGGTACGCGACGTCGAGCAGGTGGTGATCCGCGACCGGCTGATCCTTGCCGTCCTTCTCGACCTGCACGGTGACCCGGCAGCCCTGCGCAACTCCGCCACGCAGGCGGCCCGAGCGCTCGGCATGGAGTGCGAGGTCACCGTCGCCGACGGCGAACCTGGACGCGGTGCGCGCGGGACCCGCAGCCACGTGATCATCCTCGGGCGGCCGCTGCGGCCGGGCGCCGTCAGCCACATCGCGCAGCGCATTGCCGACAGCGGTGACAACATCGAATCGGTCCTGCAGCTGGCGAACGAGCCGGCGACGAGCATCGAGATGATCGTGCGCACCCAAGATCCCGTGCAGTTGCGCGCGGTGCTCGTCCAGGCCGCCGAGGACACCGGGGTGGACATCGCGATCGAGCCGGCCGGGCTGCGCCGGCGGGCGAAGCGCCTCGTCGTCCTCGACGTCGACTCGACCCTCATCAAGGACGAAGCGATCGACGTGCTCGCCGCGCGTGCCGGGGTGAGCGACCAGGTCTCGGCGATCACCGCGGACGCGATGAGCGGTCATCTCGACTTCGCCGAGTCGCTGCGGTCGCGGGTGGCCCTGCTGGCGGATCTGCCGGAGCGGGACGTCCTCGCCGTGCGGGAGGAGTTGCAGCTGACTCCGGGCGCGCGGACCTTCGTGCGGACGCTGCGCCGGCTGGGCTACCACGTCGGCGTGGTGAGCGGCGGATTCACGGTGTTCACCGACCGGTTCGTCGACGAGCTAGGCCTCGACTTCGCCGCGGCGAACCAGCTGGAGATCGTCGAGGGCCGGGTGACCGGACGGATCGTCGGGCCGATCATCGACCGGCCCGGCAAGGCCGACGCGCTACGCCGATTCGCGGCCCAGTTCGACGTGCCGCTGTCACAGACCGTCGCGGTGGGCGACGGCGCCAACGACATCGACATGCTCGAGGCCGCCGGGCTCGGCATCGCCTTCAACGCCAAGGCGGCCTTGCGCGCGACGGCTGACACGTCGGTGAACCTGCCCTACCTCGACAGCGTGCTGTTCGTCCTCGGCATCTCGGGCGACGAGATCCAGGAGGCGGCCGGCGAGCCGGTGCGCTGAACCTCAGCCGCGCACCACGGGTTCGCCGACGAGCCCGACGCCCGCGTCCTGCAACTGGCGCAGCGCCGCCGTCACGGTCTCGCGCGCGACGCCGGCCGTCAGATCGAGGCGCACGGTCGTCGCCAGGCCCAGCCGAGCGGCGTCCAGGGCGGTCGCACGGACGCAGTGATCCGTCGCGATGCCGACCACCTCGACCGTGTCGACCCCGCGCTGCCGTAGCCAGTCGCCGAGCGGGACGCCGCCCGAGGCCGCCTCGAAACCGGAATAGGCGGCGGCGTGCTCACCCTTGTCGAACACCGCCTCGAGGTGGCTGCCGTCCAGGTCGGGATGGAGTTCGACACCGGTGGTGCCGACCACGCAGTGCCGCGGCCAGGTGTCCACGAAGTCGGGGTGGTCGGAGAAGTGGTTGCCCGGGTCGACATGGTGGTCCCGGGTGGCGACGGCGTGGTCGTAGCCGCCCTCGGCGAGCCGCCGGCTGATCGCGCGTGCGACGTCGCTCCCACCCGCCACGGCTAGCGAGCCGCCCTCGCAGAAGTCGTTCTGGGTGTCGATGACGATGACTGCGGTGCTCATGCCCCGACGCTAACCGGAGACCAGCCGCGTCGGTATCGCCGGCTCGCCGCGCGAAAGCTTGAGGCCGTCCCACGGCAGGCTCACGGTGGCAGCCCGCAGGTGCTCCCGCGACTGCTCCAGGGTGGGCAGGTCGTCGACGGGCTCGCCGCCGCGCAGGAACGGCCGCTGCACCAACCGCTCGCCCTCGTCCGGCTCGACCGGCCGGCCCGCCACGACGATCTCCTCGATCGCGGTGCCGGTCGGCTTGTGGGCGCGCAGGGCGGTCTTGCGACCCCCGATGCTCGACTTGTTCTCCGAACGCTTGGCGACCGGGCGGCCGTCGACCTCGACGAGCTTGTAGACCAGGCCCGCGGTCGGAGCGCCCGAGCCGGTGACGACTGCCGTGCCGGCGCCGTAGGCATCGACGGGTGTCGCGGCCAGCGCCGCGATCGAGAACTCGTCGAGATCGCCGCTCACCACGATGCGGGTGTCCTTCGCACCCAGCGTGTCGAGCTGTTCACGAGTCTGCACCGCGAGCACCCCTAGATCGCCGGAGTCGATGCGCACGGCACCGAGGACGCGCCCGGCGGCCTCGACAGCCAGTTCGATGCCACGGGTGATGTCGTAGGTGTCGACGAGCAGCGTCGTGGACGGCCCGAGCGACTCGACCTGCGCCAGGAACGCCGCGCGCTCCTCGTCGTGCAACAGCGTGAAGGCGTGCGCCGCGGTTCCCGCAGTCGGAATCCCGTACCGGCGGCTCGCCGCGAGGTTCGACGTCGAACCGAAGCCGGCGAGGTACGCCGACCGCGCGGCCGCGACGGCGGCCTGCTCGTGCGTTCGGCGTGAGCCCATCTCGATGATCGGCCGGCCTCCCGCGGCCGTGACCATCCGGGCGGCAGCAGCCGCGACGGCGGAGTCGTGGTTGAGGATCGACAGCACCACGGTCTCGAGGACGACCGCCTCTGCGAACGTCCCGGTGACCGTCAGGATCGGCGAGTACGGGAAGAACACTTCGCCCTCGGGATAGCCGTCGACGTCACCGCCGAAGTGGTAACCGCTGAGGAACTCGGCGGTCGCGGCGTCGATGACACCGCCCACGAGCAGCCACTCCAGGGTCTCCGCGTCGAACCGGAACGCCTCGATCGCCTCGAGAACACGAGCCGTACCGGCGGCGACACCGTAGCGACGCCCTTCGGGCAGGCGGCGGGCGAACACCTCGAAGGAGCATCGGCGATGGGCGGTTCCGTCGCGCAGGGCCGAGCCGAGCATCGTCAGCTCGTAGCGGTCGGTGAACAGGGCGGTCGTCACCGACCGATCATGCCGCAGCGGCGGAGCGCGTCGCTGGGCGTGCCACCATGGAGGGCATGGCGGGCACCCTGACGCCGCAGCGGGAGGCGGCGACGCGCGACGAGTTCGAGGAACAGTTCGAGGCCGACCGTCCCTGGGTCACGATCGTGTGGAACGACCCCGTCAACCTGATGAGCTACGTGACGCACGTGTTCATGACCGTGTTCGGCTACCCGAAGACGAAGGCCGAGAAGCTGATGCTCGACGTCCATCAGAAGGGACGCGCCGTCGTCTCGTCCGGAACCCGCGAGAAGATGGAACTCGACGTGTCGACCCTGCACGGGTACGGCCTCTGGGCGACCGTCCAGCAGGACACGTGAAGGTGACTCGCCGCTCGGATGGCCTCCGGCTCCGGCTGGACCCGGTCGAGTCCTCGATCCTGGCGACCCTCTTCACCGACCTCGCCGATGCGCTGGCGGCCGACGCGTTCGGAACGGGAGATCCCATTCGCGACCGGCTGTACCCGTCCGCCTACGCCGACGACGAGTCGGCCGCCGCGGACTTCCGCTCCATGACCGAGAACGGGCTGCGGGACGAGCGGGTCCAGCGTGCCCGAGACTGCGCGGACGACCTGTCCGCCGATGACGTGCAGCTCGATCCTGAGAGTGCCGATCGCTGGATCCGTGCGCTCAACGATCTGCGGCTGGTGCTGGGCACCCGCCTCGGCGTCGCCGAGGACGACGACACCGACCACCAGTTCGGCCCGGAGGCCCAGGACTGGGCCGTCTACCACTGGCTGACCTGGCTGCAGGACTCCATGGTGGACGCGCTGAGCCGCTGACCGCTCCACGGCGCCGCCGTCGCCTTGGCTACCCTTGATCCCCGTGCTGACCATCGACCGGGCGACCCGCGACGCGATCGTTGCGCACGCCCGGCGCGATCACCCGGACGAGGCGTGCGGCGTCGTGGCGGGTCCCGAGGGCAGCGACCGGCCGCTGCGGTTCGTGCCGATGCTGAACGCCGCGCGTTCTCCGACGTTCTACGAGTTCGACTCCGCCGACTTGTTGCGCCTCTACACGCAGATGGCGGCCAACGACGAGGAGCCGGTCGTCATCTACCACTCGCACACCGCCACCGAGGCGTACCCGTCGCGGACCGACATCTCCTACGCCTCCGAGCCGAACGCGCATTACGTCCTGGTGTCGACGCGGGACGAGGACGAGACGGAGTTCCGGTCGTTCCGGATCGTCGACGGCGTGGTGTCCGAGGAGCCGGTCGCAGTGGTGGACGAGCCCGCCGCGCCGGAGCGCACGCATGATTAGCGCGGCGATCGAGCGCGTCCTGCTGGGGCACCGGCGTGCGGACGTCCGGTACGACTGTCGGTGAATTGGCCCACCCCAGGCACCGGGTGGGACGATTGACCCCAGTGCCACGTGTTGCAACGACCGCACGCGCCCGGCAGCCGAATCATTCCGACAGGAGCAGCAATCACCATGGCCATCGAGGTCAAGATCCCGACCATCCTGCGCAGCTACACCGGCGGCGAGAAGTCCGTCGACGCCAAGGGCGACACGCTCGCCTCGCTCATCGACGACCTGGACGGCAGCCACCCGGGCCTCAAGGGCCGCCTCATCACCGACGAGGGCGCCCTGCACCGGTTCGTCAACGTCTACGTGAACGACGAGGACGTGCGCTTCACCGGCTCGCTCGACACCACGGTGAAGGACGGCGACTCGGTCACCATCCTGCCTGCCGTGGCAGGCGGCTGACCCTCGCGCGATGACCCGCTACGACTCGCTGCTGGACGCGACGGGGAACACCCCGCTCGTCGGCCTGCCGCGGCTGTCCCCGCGGTGGGAGGGCGAGCATCCCGTCCGGCTGTGGGCCAAGCTCGAGGACCGCAACCCGACCGGCTCGATCAAGGACCGCGCCGCCCTGGCGATGATCCGCGCTGCCGAGGCCGAGGGACGGCTCACGCCCGGTTGCACGATCCTCGAGCCGACGTCGGGCAACACCGGCATCTCGCTGGCGATGGCGGCGAAGCTGGGGGGCTACGGGCTGGTCTGCGTGATGCCCGAGAACACCTCGGTCGAGCGGCGTCAGCTGCTCGAGATGTTCGGCGCCCGCATCATCTCCTCGCCGGCAGCAGGCGGCTCGAACCAGGCGGTGGCGACGGCCAAGCAACTGGCCGCGCAGTACCCGGACTGGGTGATGCTGTATCAGTACGGCAACCCGGCGAACGCGCAGGCGCACTACGAGGGCACCGGCCCCGAGATCCTGCGCGACCTGCCGACGATCACGCACTTCGTCGCCGGGCTCGGCACGACGGGCACGCTGATGGGGACCGGACGGTACCTCCGCGAGAAGGTGCCGGACGTGAAGATCATCGCGGCAGAGCCGCGGTACGGCGAACTGGTGTACGGGCTGCGCAACATCGACGAGGGATTCGTCCCCGAGCTCTACGACGACTCGGTGCTGACGTCGCGGTTCTCCGTCACGTCGTACGACGCCCTGCGCCGCACCCGTGACCTGATCGAGCACGAGGGCATCTTCGCGGGCATCTCGACTGGAGCCATCCTGCACGCCGCCCTGTCCGTCGCCGACAAGGTGGCCGCCGACGAGCGGCAGCGGGCTGATGTCGCGTTCGTGGTGGCCGACGGAGGGTGGAAGTACCTGTCGACCGGTGCCTACTCGGGCTCGCTGCAGCAGGCTGCCGAGCGCCTCGAGGGCCAGCTCTGGGCTTAGCCAGCGGTGAGCCGGCTGAGGAAGGTTCCGGCGCCGAAATGAACCACGGAGCCGCCGCGCGCGAACATAGGGGTGATGCCCCCTTCACGCTCGGCGCGGCTAGCTCTCGGCGCGCTCATCGGCGCCCTGTCGGCCGCGGTGACGCTCGGGGTCGGTGAGGTGGCGGCGGCGTTCGTGCGGCCGGAGGCATCGCCGGTGCTGGTCGTGGGCAACCGGTTCGTCGAGCTGACTCCCGAGTCCGTGAAGCGCTGGGCGATCCGCAACTTCGCAACGCAGGACAAGCACGTACTGCTCACCGGGATCTACGTGATCGTGGCGGTCTTCGCGCTCGCCGTCGGGGTGCTGGCCGTGCACCGGCTGTGGCTGGGCCTCGCGGGCGTCGGCGTGCTGGGAGCGATCGGCGTGTCCTCCGCGCTCACCGCGGCGGCCCATCGAGCAGGCGACGTGGTGCCCACGATCATCGGCACCCTGACCGGTGCGGCTGCGCTGGTGGCGCTGGTACGGCTGCTCGACGCTTCCTCGCCGCGCGAGCCCGCCGGCGCGGCACCGCTCGGGCCGCAGCGGCGCCGGTTCCTGCAGGGCGGCGTCGCCGCGGCCGGTCTCGCGGCGCTGTCCGGGTTCGGCGGCCGGGCGGCCCAGCACGCCCGGTTCGACGTGTCGTCCGCCCGGGCGGCCGTCGTCCTGCCGCCCGCGTCCGGCCCGGTGCCCTCCGCCTCGGGGACCGATCTGGGCAGGAGCGGGCAGCCCTGGCAGACGCCGAACGGGCAGTTCTACCGCATCGACACCGCCCTGAACGTCCCGCAGGTGAACCCGGACACCTGGTCGCTCCGCATCCACGGCATGGTCGATCGCGAGGTGACGCTCACGTACGCCGAGCTGCTCGAGCGCCCCTTGATCGATCGGTGGATCACGTTGTGCTGCGTGTCGAACGAGATCGGCGGCGACCTCGTGGGCAACGCGCTCTTCCGCGGTGCCCGCTTCGCGGACCTGCTGCGCGAAGCGGGCGTGCACCCCCAGGCGGACCAGTTGCTCATGACATCCGTGGACCGGATGACGATCGGCGCGCCGACCGCGGTCGTCATGGACGGTCGCGACGCGCTCGTCGCGGTAGGCATGAACGGCCAGCCGCTGCCGCTGCAGCACGGCTTCCCGGCCCGCATCGTCGTTCCGGGCCTGTACGGATACGTCTCGGCGTGCAAGTGGGTGGTCGACGTCGAGGCGACGACCTACGACGAGCAGAGCGCGTACTGGATCCAGGCCGGGTGGGATCGCCGCTCGAACGTCGAGGTGGCCTCACGCATCGACACCCCTGGCGCCGGTGCCACGCTCGCCGTCGGGCGCCCGGCAGCGATCGCCGGCGTCGCGTGGGACCAGCACGTCGGCGTCACCGGCGTCGAATTGCAGGTCGACGGGGGTGACTGGCTGCCGGCCCGGCTGGCGGCCGTGCCGTCGACGGACACCTGGCGGCAGTGGGTACTGGCCTGGACGCCCCCGCACCCGGGCTCCTACACCCTGCGCGTACGCGCGATAGACGGGCGCGGAAACCCGCAGGACGACAACGATCGGGACGCCTTCCCGATGGGTGCCACCGGGCTGCACACGATCATGGTCCGCGCCCGCTGAACCGAACCGCTCCCGAATTCGAATAGCAGGGTATGAACAAACCCACTCGATGGGCCCTGGCCGTCGTCGCGGCGGCCGGCCTGGTCGTCGACGCGTGGACGCACTTCGACCTGGCTCACCTCTACGACTTCAATCGCACGAGCACGGTGAACGAGGGCGTGCTGTTCCGCGTCGAGGCGTCGCTCGCGATCGTCGCGGCCGTGTGGATCCTGGTGCGTCCGGGCTACCTCTCGGCGGCGTTCACCGTGCTCCTCGCCGGTGGCGGTGCGGCTCTGCTGGTCGTGTACCGCTACGTGGACGTCGGCAAGCTCGGTCCGCTGCCGAACATGCACGAGCCGATCTGGTACCGCGAGAAGACCGTGTCGCTCATCGGCGAGCTGGTCGCGACCGCCGCTGCGCTCGTCCTGCTGGCCGCCTTGCCGGTCCTCAACCGGCGAAGGGCCGCCCGCACGGCCGTCAGTGCCTGACGTCCTCCGGTTACCCTGCCGAGGTGAGCCCGCGACGCCTGCCCGAGTGGGTTCCGGCGCGCCGGGACACCTCGGCCGACGGGCGTGAGCCGCCGTTCGACCCGGCCAGCTGGTCCGGCGCGCTGATCACCATGGGCGTGATCGCGGCGCTGCTGTGGATCGTCCAGATCGTCAACGCGGCGCACGACTACTCGTTCAACCGGTTCGGGTTGCAGCCGCGGCAGGTCGACGGGCTGTGGGGAGTCCTCACCGAACCGCTCCTGCACCGCAGCTACGGGCACATGTTCTCCGACACGCTGCCCCTTGTGGCGATCGGCTGGGCGCTGCTGCTGTCGGGGTTGCGTACCTGGCTCATCGTCACCGCGTCGGTTCTCGTCATCTCCGGTCTCGCCGCGTGGCTCGTGGCGCCGTCGGGCCTGGTCGTGGGCAGCAGCGCCCTGGTGTTCGGGTGGATGGCCTACCTGCTCGCACGGGCCTACTTCTCTCGCAAGATCAAGTGGATCCTCACCGCCGTGCTCGTGCTGTTCTTCTTCGGCACCCTGCTCGCCAGCCTGCTCCCCTCGTTCGACTCGAACGTCCCGTGGCAGGTGCACGCCTGCGGATTCGGTGCCGGCATCGTCGTCGGCGCGTTGCTGCATCCTCGTGGGGCACGCCGCACCGGCTCGCGAGCCCCCCAGCGTCCGGTCGTATCCTGACGCGGTGCCGAACCCGAGCCGCGACGCCGCCATCGGCATGGTCGATTCCGGCGTCGGTGGCCTGACCGTCGCGCGAGCCGTCCTGGACCAGCTTCCGCACGAGACGCTGCACTACATCGGAGACACCGCTCACAGCCCGTACGGCCCGAAGCCCATCGCCGAGGTGCGCGCGCACGCACTCGCACTGATGGACGAGCTGGTCGACAGCGGCGTCAAGGCGCTGGTGATCGCGTGCAACACCGCCAGCGCAGCCTGTCTGCGTGACGCCCGGGAACGGTACGACGTCCCCGTCGTCGAGGTGGTTCTGCCGGCCGTCCGGCGCGCGGTCGCCGCCACGCGGAACAACAAGATCGGCGTCATCGGGACGATCGGCACGATCACCAGCGGCGCGTACCAGGACGCGCTGGCCACGGCTCCCGGGGTCGAGGTCGTCGCGGCCGCGTGCCCGAGGTTCGCCGAATTCGTCGAACGCGGCGTCACCAGCGGGCGGCAGCTGCTGGGTCTGGCCGAGTCCTATCTCGCGCCGCTGAACGCCGCCGGTGTCGACACGGTGGTGCTGGGGTGCACGCACTACCCGATGCTGACCGGGATGCTGTCGGTCGTGATGGGTGACGCAGTCACGCTGGTGTCGAGTGCAGAGGAGACCGCCAAGGACGTGTATCGCGTGCTGACCGCGGCCGACCTGCTGCGTGACGAGCAGGCGCCGCCGCCCCGGCACGTATTCCGCGCGACCGGCCCGTCCGATCCGTTCGCGAGGCTGAGCCGGCGCTTTCTCGGCCCGGATGTGATCAGCAGCCTCGGTGGTCAGCCGGCGGCCGCCCTGCTCGGTGGGATCGCGTGAAGCTCACCGTGCTGGGCTGCTCGGGGTCGATTCCGGGGCCGGACTCACCCGCCTCGAGCTACCTGCTCGAGGCGGAGGGCTACCGACTCGTGCTCGATCTGGGTCATGGCGCGTTCGGGGCGTTGCAGCGCTACGCCGAGCCCGCCGACATCGATGCGATCATCGTGACCCACCTGCACGCGGACCACTGCATCGATCTGACGGCCTACATCGTCGCCCTGCGCTACGGGGGCGGGGGGTTTCACGCCGGCACGCCCGAGGACCGCATCGCGCTCATCGGTCCGGCCGGCACGCGCGGCCGCCTCGAAGCGGCGTACGACCCGTACGCCCGCAAGCTCGGGCTGCACGAGCTCTTCGGCTTCTCGACGCCGACCGCGACCGAGCTGGGCCCGTTCCGCGTCTCGTACGCGACGATGAACCACCCCGTGCCCACGACCGCGATCCGCGTCGAGTACGGCGGTCGGTCGCTTGTCTACTCAGGCGATACGGGCGTCTCGGACGAATTGGTAGCCCTCGCCGAGGGCGCGGACGTGCTGTTGTGCGAGGCGTCCTTCGGCCCCGACGACGAGTACGTTCCCGGGCTGCACCTGACCGGCCGGCAGGCCGGCGAGCACGCCGCGAATGCGGGCGTCGAGCGGCTCATCGTGACGCACGTCCCGCCATGGGTGTCGCGCGAACTCGTGGCCGGCGAGGCCGCAAGCGCGTTCGGCGGCGCCGTCGAGCTGGCCGAGGCTGACAAGGAGTTCTCGATCTGATGCTCTTCGGTCGCCGCTAACCCGCCAGGAAGCTCAACCGCACGGTGCGCACGGCGTTGTCGACGTTGGTGTCGAGCAGGCACACCGATTGCCAGGTGCCGAGCTGCATCCGTCCTGCGAGCACGGGCACGGTGATCGACGGGCTGACGAACGCGGGCAGCACGTGGTCGCGACCGTGCCCACGGGATCCGTGGGCGTGAACCCAGCGATCGTCGCGGGGGAGCAACTCGTCGACGGCCCGCAGCAGGTCGTCGTCGCTGCCCGCGCCGGTCTCGAGGATCGCGAGCCCAGCGGTGGCGTGCGGCACGAACACGCTCAGCAGCCCGTCGTCGGCATCGGACAGGAACTGCTCGCAGTCGCGGGTCAGGTCGTGCACCTCGGGACGGCTGCCCGTCCGCACCTCGATGGTCTCACTGCGCATGACCTCATCCTGCCCGCGAGTGGTGTCGGAGCCCGTCGTTAGGCTCGACGTATGCCTCGCCCCGACGGCCGTGCGCCCGATGAGCTCCGCCCGGTCACCATCACCCGCCAGTGGCAGAAGTACGCCGAGGGCTCCGCGTTGGTCGAGTTCGGTGACACCAAGGTGCTCTGTTCGGCGTCGGTGCAGCAGGGGGTGCCACGCTGGCGCAAGGGCAGTGGCCTCGGCTGGGTCACCGCCGAGTACGCGATGCTGCCGCGGGCCACGCTCACCCGCAACGACCGCGAGTCGGTCAAGGGCAGGATCGGCGGTCGCACCCACGAGATCTCGCGGCTGATCGGACGGTCGCTGCGCGCCGCGATCGACCTTTCGGCGCTCGGTGAGAACTCCGTCTCCATCGACTGCGACGTGCTGCAGGCCGACGGGGGCACCCGCACTGCAGCCATCACCGGCGCGTACGTCGCGCTGGCTGATGCCGTTGCCTGGCTCGACAAGCGCGGCGCGCTGGCGCAGCCCGAGCCACTCGTCAACTCGGTCTCGGCCGTGTCGGTCGGGGTGATCGACGGCGAGCCGCGCCTCGACCTGATGTACGACGAGGACGTCCGCGCCGAGACCGATATGAACGTCGTGCTCACCGGCGCCGGCGAGTTCGTCGAGGTGCAGGGCACCGCCGAGGGCGTGCCGTTCCGCCGTGACGAACTCGACACCTTGCTGGACCTGGCAGTCGAAGGCTGCGCGCAGCTCGACCGCATTCAGCAGCAGGCACTGGGCCGGTGACGCGGCTCCTGCTTGCCAGTCGCAATCCGAAGAAGCTCGTCGAGTTGCGCCGCATTCTCGCCCCGGCGGTGCCAGGGCTCGAGGTCGTCGGGCTCGACGACGTGTCGCACTACGACGAGGTGCCCGAATCCGGAGCGACGTTCGCCGACAACGCCCTCATCAAGGCCCGCGAGGGCTACCTGCACACGGGCCTGCCTACGGTCGCCGACGACTCGGGGCTGACGGTCGACGCTCTCAACGGCATGCCGGGAGTGCTGTCGGCCCGATGGTCCGGCGGGCACGGTGACGACAACGCCAACCTGCACTTGGTGCTGGGCCAGCTCGCCGACGTTCCCGACGAACGTCTCGGCGCCGCCTTCGTGTGTGCCGCCGCAGTGGTGGGCGAGGCGGGCGAGGTGGTCGTCGAGGGGCGCATGGACGGCCGGCTGGTCCGCGAACCGCGCGGCGCGAACGGCTTCGGCTACGACCCCATCTTCGTGCCCGACGGCGTCGACGTCACCAGCGCCGAACTCGATTCCGAGACCAAGGACGCGATCAGCCACCGCGGCAAGGCATTGCGGCTGCTCGTTCCGCATCTCGCGGGCGCGGTGGGGCAGACCGCCCGGACCGATCTGACAGAGGAGCGGCAGTGAGCAGTACGACCGCATGGGCGGCGCGGGACGCGGCGAGCCCGTTGGCTCCGATCCGGATCGAGCGCCGGGATGTCGGTGACAGCGACGTGCGCATCGACGTTCGCTACTGCGGCATCTGCCATTCGGACGTGCACACCGCGCGCAACGAGTGGCACGGCACGCGATACCCGTGCGTGCCGGGGCACGAGATCGTCGGGCGGGTGGCCGAGGTCGGGTCGGCAATCACGTCGGTCAGGGTCGGCGACCTCGTCGGCGTCGGCTGCATGGTCGACTCCTGCGGTGAGTGCGCCGAGTGCCGTGCAGGGTTGCAGAACTACTGCAGTAAGGGCGCCACGTTCACGTACAACAGCCTCGACAAACACGGCACGGCAGCGCGCACGTACGGCGGTTATTCCGGATCGATCGTGGTCGCCGAGGGCTTCGTGCTGCGCATCCCCGACGGGCTCGACCCAGCATCCGCCGCTCCGATCCTCTGCGCCGGCATCACGATGTACTCGCCGCTGCGTCATCACGGCGCCGGTCCTGGGACGAGGGTCGGCGTGGCGGGTTTCGGCGGCTTGGGTGGCATGGCCGTCAAGCTGGCGAAGGCGATGGGTGCCGAGGTGACAGTGTTGACCCGCTCCGATCGCAAGGCCGCGGACGCGCTCAAGGCGGGCGCGGACCACGTCGTCGTGATGTCCGAGGCGGGGCAGGTGCGCACGGCTGTCGGCAGCCTCGATCTCGTCCTCAGCACGATCCCGGTCAGTCACGACCTGAACCCGTACCTGACGCTGCTCACTCGCGACGGTGCCTACGTCGTGCTGGGAGCAATCGAGCCGTTGCGCGAGCCGGTGAACGGCGGCCTGCTGGTGAGTCGGCGGATCTCGGTCACCGGCTCGCTCATCGGCGGTGTCCCGGAGACGCAGGAGGTGCTCGACTTCTGCGCCGAGCACGGCATCGCTGCCGACGTCCAACTGGTCGGCGTCGACGGCATCAACGACGCCTACGACCAGCTCGCCAGCGGCGACCCGGGTTACCGGTTCGTCATCGACATGAGCTCGCTCACTGCTCTGAGCTGAGCGGCCTCAGGCGAACAGCGAGCGGACGGTGGCGCGGCCGTCGTCGTCGGGGGCGGGAGGCGGCTGCTCGGCCGCCGTGCTGCTGTCGAGCAGCCTGCTCGAGGAGAGCATCTCCATCAGGCGCGTGAGGTGGGGCGGCACCCGCGTGAACCGCAGCTCGCCGCCGGACAGGTCGAAGCGGGCGTGCACCCGTGCGAGCATGTGCAGCCCGCTGCCGTCGCAGAACGTGAGATCCGAGAAGTCGACACGCACGAACCGGCGCTCGTTGCGTAGTTCACCCTCGAGCGCCTCTTCGAGCAGGTTGCTACTGGCAAGGTCCAGCTCGCCGCGCACGCGCAGTCGGGACCGCGTGCCGGTCCAGAGGACGGGATCGACGGACAACAACGGCGCGTCCTCGTCGGAGGAGGTCTGGCACTGGGTCATCGACTGCTCCGGGAATTGGCGCGCGCAACGATGAGCGGTCGCCACGGGCCATCGGCCCGCCATTCCACTCGATGAAGATCCGCTTGTTGACAACGGTAATCCGACCATACCTGCCGAACGAGCCGGATGCGTGAATCGGAATAATGACGCCCCCTGAGGCGTCCTCGTCAACGAACGTTCGCACGCTCTCGAGGAGTCCCGATGACGTCATCGCTCGCCGCGCGGTCCGGAACCTTCGCCCTCGGAGGCGATCTGCAGGTCAACAGGCTGGGCTACGGGACCATGCAGTTGACCGGCCCCGGAATCTGGGGCGATCCGAAGGACCCGGACGAGGCGGTGCGGGTGTTGCGCCGTGCGGTCGAGCTCGGGGTCAACTTCATCGACACTGCCGACTCGTACGGCCCGTTCGTCGCCGAGCTCTTGATCAACAAGGCGCTGCGCCCTTATCCGGCGGAGCTCGTCATCGCCACCAAAGCCGGCCTGACCAGGTCCGGCCCGGGGGACTGGCGGCCGGTGGGGCGACCGGAGTACCTGCGGCAGCAGGCGATGTTGAGCCTGCGCCACCTCGGCCTCGACACCATCCCGCTCTTCCAGCTGCACCGCATCGACGCGAAGGTGCCGCTGGCCGACCAGGTCGGCGAGCTGGCATTGCTGCAGCAGGAGGGCAAGATCCGCCACATCGGGCTCTCCGAGGTGAGCGTGGCTCAGCTGGGCGAGGCCCAGCGCACCGCGAGGATCGTCTCGGTGCAGAACCTGTACAACCTCGCCGATCGCCGGGCCGAGGACTTGCTCGACCATGCCGAGCGCGAAGGGATCGCGTTCATCCCGTGGTTCCCGCTCGCGACCGGGAAGCTGGCCGAGGGCGCTGGACCGCTTCGCGAGATCGCCGAGCGACGCGGCGTTTCGCCGTCCCAGCTGGCATTGGCGTGGCTGCTGTACCGGTCGCCGGTGATGCTGCCGATTCCCGGCACCTCGACCGTTGCCCACCTCGAGGACAACATGGCCGCCGCGGCGGTCGAGTTGAGCGACGACGACGTGCAGCGGCTCACCGCGGCCGTCGGCTGACGGCCGCCGCGCAGTCCACGCACAGCCGCGCGGCGGGCTGCGCGGCGAGTCGCTCGGCGGCGATGGGCTGGCCACACGAGGCGCACGTCCCGTAGCTGCCGGCCCGCACGCGTTCGATCGCCACCTCCAGGTCCGCCAGCCGCTGCCTGGTCTGCTCGATGACCGCGGCGAGCTGCGCTCGCTCGAAGGCGATGGTCGATCCCTCGGGATCGTGCTCGTCGTCTGAGTTGGAATCGCGGGAGGCCGCCACCATCGCAGCGTGATCGCGTTGCAGCGCGTCCATCCTGGCCCGCGCCGCGGCGCGTTCGTCCATCAGCGCCCCGAGCGGCTGCGATGCGTTCACAACCTTCGGATGTACCCCGATCACGGGCCGCCACACCGCTGCCTTCCTTGCCCAGATCGAGTACGTAGCTGGCTGGAAATAGTTCGATCGAACGAATTTCCGCGGCGTATGTCCTGATTGGTACGGTTGCCCAGCCCGTGAAGTCGGCGTTAAGATTCGTCGCGAGCGGGGCAGGGACCCGACGCCACGGATGGGGATCCGGCGCGCGTCGCAAGCTCCAAGGACTATCCGCATGTTCCGCTCTCTCAGACCCCTCCTGATCGTGATTCCGCTCGTCGCCGCGCTGCTGGCCATGTCATCGGTCAGTGCCCAGGCGCGGGTGCGCTGGCCGAGGCCGAAGCCGACGACAACCACGGCAAGCCCGACACCTACTCCGGCCAAGACGACCGCGACGCCGACGCCGACGCCGACCAGCGCGACGCCGACCACGACGACCGTGAGCGCCACGCCGACCACGACGAGCGCAAGTCCGACGCCGACACCCACGGGCACGACATCGCCATCGACTGCGTGCGGCGGGGAGCAGGTCATCAAGAACACCGGAGCGTACTGGGCCTGCACCTTCGACGACGAGTTCGACGGCACCACGCTGGACACGTCGAAGTGGGTCGTTCAGACGACGGCCGCGAGTGCGTTCACCTCCGGCGCAGCCCCTGCGAGGGCCTGCTACGTCAACAGCCCGAACAACCTCGCCGTATCCGGCGGATACCTTTACCTGGGCGTGCGCAAGGAGGCCGGATACTTCACCTGCGCGAGCCCGACCGGCGCGTTCACGACGCAGTTCACCGCGGCCAGCGTCATGTCGTACGGCAAGTTCAGCCAGACCTACGGCCGGTTCGAGGTGCGGGCCAAGTTCCCGGCGAGCACGGTGGCCGGGCTGCAGGAGACCCTGTGGCTCTGGCCGAACAAGCCGACGCTCTACGGCACCTGGCCCCTGTCGGGTGAGATCGACTTCGCCGAGATCTACAGCCTCTACAACGATCGGTCGATCCCGTACGTGCACTACGTCCCGGCGACGCTCGACACGAACGTCACCAACAACTACTGCACGATCAGCAACCTGAACGCGTTCCACGACTACGCGGTCGAGTGGACGCCGACCTCGATCAAGGTCACCTACGACGGCAAGACCTGCATCAACGATCCGTGGCTCGCCGCGGCGCCGTTGACAGGCCTCCAGCCGTTCGACCAGCCGTTCTTCCTCGCGCTGACGCAGGCGCTCGGAGTCGGGGCCAATGCCTACACGGCGAACACCCCGCTGCCCGCGTACACCACGGTCGACTACGTGCGGGCGTGGCAGTAAGCGACATCGCGTGACGAACGGGGGCTGGAGCCGGCAGGCTCCAGCCCCCGTTCGTGTACCGCACCCCGGCGGGGGGTGCCCGAAATGCGATCAGCTCAGGACGGGTGGTGCGGCTTCCAGCGTCCCGGTTCGCACGAGCTTGTGCCAGCGCAGCCGAACGCCGTACGCAGCGGTCGCAACGGATTCAACGACGACGAGATACATGAGCTGCCGGTACACGATCTGCTGCAGTGGCAGCGCCCATAGGGTGCGCAGTCGTTCGCCGTCGAGCCGGAAGGCGTAGACGGCGCCGACGAACTGGACCGCCAGAAAGCCCAGCCAGGTGAGGCCGAGAACGCGTGCGTCAGCCGTGAAGAGGCTGTATGCGGCCGTCAGGTCGATCAGCGGCGCGAGCAGCGGCAACAGCACCTGGAACAGGAGCAGGTAGGGAAGACCGCGCCGGCCGAACTGTCCCGCCGGTCCTCGTTGGATCACGGCGCGCCGGTGCTTCCACATCGCCTGCATCGTTCCGTAACACCACCGGTATCGCTGCCGCCACAGCTGGCCCAGTGTCGACGGAGCCTCCGTCCACGCACGCGCCCGTGGCGCGTAGACGACCCGCCAGCCGGCCCGGCAGATCGCCATCGTGAGGTCGGTGTCCTCGGCGAGGGTGTCGTCGCTGACGCCGCCGACCTGATCGAGGGTGCGCCGGCGAAAGGCGCCGATGGCGCCGGGGACGGTCGGCATGCAGCGCAGCACGTCGAACATGCGCCGGTCAAGGTTGAACCCGATGACGTACTCGACGTGTTGCCAGCGTCCGATCAGTCCGGAGCGGTTACCGACCTTCGTGTTTCCGGAAACCGCACCGACCGTCGGGTCGGCGAGCGGCGCGACGAGCTGCATCAGCGCGTCGGGCTCGAACACCGTGTCGCCGTCGACGAGGACGAGAACGTCGTGACGCGCGTCGGCGATGCCGGTGTTCAGCGCCGCCGGCTTGCCGGCGTTGTCCTGGTGGATCAGTCGAAGGCCGGGCAGCCCGAGGTCGGTGACGATAGATGCCGTCTCGTCAGTCGAACCGTCGTCGACCACGATTACCTCGAATTGCGGGTATTGACTCGCCAGCAGCGTCCGGACGCAGGCCTCGATGCCGGCTTCCTCGTTGTACGCGGGCACGATGATCGACACGCCTGGCAGATCTGACTGCGGGCCTGCGGTGGCGTCGCGGCCGGCATGCCGCCGAGCGAAGATCAGCAGCACGAGCACACGCAACACGGCAAGCACGCCGACGCAGATGAACAGCAGCCGCAGTATGGCGACGAGCCCGTTCGCCATCCCAACCGCCCCAAGGACGACGGTGCCGCGGATGCGTTGCCACGCGGTGGCGTGCGACCACGGCGACGCCACGCCGATGCCGTGCGAGATGGTCGTGAACCGGTATCCCCTGGCGAGCATCGCAGGGATGAACCGCTTGAGCGCAGCGACGGTCTGGCTCCGGTCGCCCCCGCCGTCGTGCATCATGACGACGGCCCCGTCGTCGCCGGACGGAGTGGCGCCCGCGACGATCGAGGACACCCCAGGCTTGCGCCAGTCCTCGCTGTCGAGATCGGTCAGGACCACCCGGTACGGCCCGGCTCGGCTGATCGCCTGCCACTCGGCTGGGGTCAGGCTGCTCGGTTCCGAGGCGAACGGGGGCCGCAGCAGGTCGGTCGTGTAGCCGGTCACCGCGGCGATCGCGACCTGTGTCGTCGAGATCTCGACCGACTCCCGGGAGGCCGAGACGGCACCGAGGTCCGGGTGGGTGAAGGTGTGCACGCCGATCTCGTCGCCGTGAGCGACCATGCGGCGGAGGACGGATTGATGCGCGCCGATGTGGGCCCCGATGACGAAGAACGTGGCCGGCACGCCGTAGTGCTCGAGTACGTCGAGGACCTCGGGCGTGTAGTCGCTCGGCCCGTCGTCGAAGGTCAGTGCGATCGTTCGCGCAGGAAGCCGCAGTCCGGCGCTGGTGGGTCGAGTGGCGTCGAGGATCGGGCCGCCGTGGAGCACGTCGCTCGGCACCGCGGTCGCGCCGGCTCGGGCGGCTATCTGGACCGGATGTTCTCCGAGGGTGCCACCGGTGACGCCAGCGACGGTGAGAAGCGCACCGACTACGAGCAGCAACACGCCCAGGGTCAGCCAATGAGCGCGTGGACGTCGAGCTCTCACGGGCGCCCGGGAGTAGCGGTGGGCCGGCCGGGCGCGGTATTGCGCGCGGGCGGTGTCGTCGCGGCGCCGTGCGAAGCGATACTCGGAACTGGTGCTGCCCCGGTGGACGAGGGCGGCGCGGTGGACGCCGTCGAAACCGCGGTCCGGGAACCGCTCGGCGCTCCGGGGACCGGCGACACGAGGGCGGCAACCGTCGCCGAGGGCAGCACGGCGCCCGGACCGGTCACGGTGCCGGGCGAGGTGGCCCCACCGGCGCCCGAACCGGGGGCGGTCCCGCCCGGCTTGGCTGCCTCAGGTGGCGAGGTAGGACCGGGCGCGGACGGGCCGGCGCGGCCGACCCCTGGACCATGCGGTGGTTCACCGCTGGGCAGCCCTACCGGCGCCCGCAGCCCGGGCATTGCGACATGCCCGAACACACTCAGCACGAGAACGCCCAGAGCCAATGCCAGCGCTGCGGCGACCGCCCGCAACGCA
Source organism: Pseudonocardiales bacterium (assembly GCA_032160545.1). Lineage (GTDB taxonomy): Bacteria > Actinomycetota > Actinomycetes > Mycobacteriales > Jatrophihabitantaceae > DATGFB01. Next base: position 19,698 of record JAVHVN010000020.1, read on the forward strand.
ATCCGGACGGCACGCAGGCGCACGCCGGAGTCATCGACGAAAACGCCGTCACGACGCCGATGCTGAGCCACCTCGCGCGTCCTCCTCGGTCCGACCGCCGGTTTACCGTGCCGTTGCGGAATGGTCCGGGTCAGATCTCGCCAGGTCAACCGCCGCGTCCGTTCCGCGCCGTCCTGAGGGTAGAGGGCAACCGGATGCCGCGAAGGAACCGCCTCAGGTGGTGCGCCGGCCGCCGCTCATCCACGCGCCCGCAAAGGCGAGGACCGCGACGATTGCGGCAGCGATCCCATGCTTGGTGTGGTGGTGTGCGCTGCCGGCCTGGTGGCCGGGCAGGAACGCGGGAAGGTTGCTGGCCGTGTCGGCGAAGTACAGACCGGCGACGATCGCGAGGAGGACTCCGATGATGACGAGAACGACCGTGGCCCACAGCGGGGCATTACGGTCGCTGCGCGAGATGTCAGTCATGCGGGTCAGCGTAGAACGCCGATCGGCCGCTGTGGATCACCGGTCGTGAGCCGCAGAGGGGCGTGTCCGTCCTCGGTTACGAGCTGCTGATCCCAGATGCCGGCTGTATGTCGTTGCGGTGGCCGGCGAGATACGCGACGAGCACGACGATCAGGCCGGCGGACACCACGGCTACCAGTCCGTCGCTGTAGCCCAGGCCGCCGGCGAAGGAGTGCGGCTTGCCGAACCAGTCGGCCACCGAGGCGCCGAGGGGTCGCGTCAGCACGTAGGCGCTCCAGAACGCGACGACCGGATTCAGTCCGAATCGCCACCAGCCGAGTGCAGGGACTGCGATCGCCACTGCGAAGAGCACTGCCGACCCGAAGAACCCGAGATGCAGCGTGGTCGCGGTGAGATCACCGACCGCGGTGCCGAGCGCGAACGTCGCCAGAACGGTCAGCCAGTAGTACGTCTCGCGTCTGCGGGTGACGATGCTGTGGATCGAAAGGGTTCCCTCGCTGCGATACCAGGACCGGAACAGCGACGCCACGACGATTGCGAAGAAGACCGTGCTGGGCCCGTACGGCACACCGAGGACGATGTGCACGGCGTCGGCGGCCATGGTGCCGAAGACGGCGACCATCGCGACGGCGAACCAGTAGGTCTCGGCTCGGTACGCCCGCGACCGGAACTGCCACCGCATCGCGAGCACGAACCCGACCAGCCCCATGACGCCGGCCAGCAGAATGTTCACCCGGGCCAGGGCGTCGGCGGCGGCCTCGCCCATCCCAGTGGTCAGCACCTTGATCACCCAGAAGAGTGCGGTGACGGCCGGGACCTTCGCAGCAACCGGTTCGAGCGCGTGATCGCTAACCCGACGATGATCCATTCCGGGGATTGAACCCGGCCCGCCAAGGCACCGCCGATGCCCGCTCAGACCGCACTCATCGGAAACCCGTCGCTCACGTCACGGTCATCCGACGGTGCGGGCGCACCGCGAGAACAACCGCCCGATGTCAGGGCCCGCAGACGTGCGCGTGGATCTCCCTTGCCAGCTCGGAGACGGTCTGCGTCAGCGCGGTGTTCGCTTCGATCAGCTCCTGCAACTTCGCGGTGTTCTTCAAGGTGTGCACTGCTACTTCGCTGCTGACCGAGTCGGCGCGCTTGGCGGAGATCAGCAGAATCGCGCCTTGCAATCCCGCGATCATGGACAGGAACAGGTTGAGCAGGATGAACGGGTACGGGTCGAAGCCGTGATTGCCGTTGAATCCGGCCCAGATCGCCATGCACCCGAGGAACGCGAACACGAACGGCCACGAACCCATGCCGTTGCGCACGACATCGGCCGCGCGCTCGCCCGCGGTCAGCTGGTCGGCGGTGCGGACTCCTGGGTGCAGATGCCAGTAACTCATGGCGGCCTCTCGACTCGTGATCAGTGCCGCCAAGCGTTTCCGCGACGTTCAGAGCATCTCAGGCGGCCCACCAACAAGTGCTGGCTCGGCGTGGGCGGAGCGGGCCGGAAGTCGCTTGGCCCAGTCGACCCGCGCAAGCAGCACGACGCCGATGAGCATGACGGCCTGCAACGTGATGCTCGGCCACGATGTGATGCTCTTCTGCAGCTGCCCGCCCAGGCTGGCGTCGGCAACGCCGGCCGCACCGATGTACAGCGAGTAGCTGACGAGGCGGCCGCCGAAGAAGGCGGTCGTGATCGGCAACAAGGGCACCTTCATGACGCCGGCCGCCTCGAACAGCTGGGCGGACGGTAGCGGTGAGAGCGCGAAAAGTCCCAGGCCTACCGCGGCGCGGCCACGGTGACCGGTGAGATAGTCCCCGGCGGCACGCAGGCTGGCGACGCGGTGGTCAGGAAGCCACCGCCCCACATGCCGGGTGCCGACAGCCAGGCACAAGCGGCCGGCGCCGGCGGCAAGCGCTCCGATGACGATCAGCAAAGGCGCAGACAGGTGCTCATGGAGACGGAAGAGTACGAGGACGGTCCACGTCGGTGGACCGAGGGCAGGCATGAGGTTGATCCCGAACACCACTGCAGCGACAAGCAAGTAGGTCAGCATCGCAGGTTGCACACCCGCTTCCGCGACGGCTCGCGGGCTCCGACCTTGATGAGTACGGACTCCGCACCCCGACACTACGCGCGAGTCATCGCTCCGGCGGACTGGGCGTTGCGGATCTCGGAGCCGAAGACGGCCGCCTGGGTGCGGCGCTGCATGCCGAGATTGGCCAAGAGGCCGGTCGGCCAGGAGCCAAGGCCCGGATCCGGGCAGCGCGGTGATCCGCCGAGCACTTCGAGCGTCAAATCCATCGCCTGATCGATCACCCTTCGGCGATGCGGCAGAGGCCGCGCGCCACGACGGCGACGTCCCGCGTTCGGCGTACTGCGGAGAATAGGATCGAACGCATGGTCGATAATCGCTGGGCGGACGGCCTGGACGACGCGCAGCTCACGGCAGTGCAGCACAACGCCGGGCCGTTGGTGGTGATGGCCGGCGCGGGCACGGGCAAGACGCGGATGCTGACCGCGCGGGTCGCGCGGTTGTTGGCCTCCGGCGTCAAGCCGGAGCGGGTGCTGCTGTTGACGTTCACGCGGCGGGCCGCGTCGTCGATGACCTCTCGCGCGGCTGCCCTGTGTGGAGATCCTCGGGTGGCGCAGCTGCTGTGGAGCGGCACGTTTCATGCGGTGGCTCATCGGCTGGTCAGCGAGCACGCTGCCTCGTTGGGTCTGTCGGCGGTGACGGTACTGGACCCCGAGGACGTCGTGAGCCTGATGGACCTGCTGCGCGAGGAACACGGCCTGACCGGCACCGATACGCGGTTCCCGAGCAGTCCGAAGCTCGCCGACGTGTTCTCGCGCGCGATCAACACCGGCCGACCCGCCCGCGAGGTGATCGCCGCGGAGATTCCGGCATTCGCCCACCAGGCGGAGCAGATCCTCGGGCTGTTTCGTGCGTTCATGGCACGCAAGCGCGCTCAGGGCTTGCTGGACTTCGACGACCTGCTGCTGTGCTGGGGGCAGCTGCTCGCCGATCCCACCGTGGGGCAGAAGCTGCGCCGACGCTGGGACTGGGTCCTCGTTGATGAGTACCAGGACGTCAACCGCGCCCAGGTGGAGATCGTCACCGGGCTGCGTCCCGACGGTGAAGGGTTGACCGTGGTCGGTGACGATGCGCAGGCGATCTACGGCTTCCGGGGCGCCAACGCGGCGCACCTCGAGGAGCTGCTTCATCGTCTTCCGGGCGCCACGCTGGTCCGGCTGCAGCGCAACTTTCGCTCGGTGCAGCCGGTGCTCGACCTTGCCAACGTGATCAGGCCGGGCGATGGTCCCGACCGGCTGCACCTGACCGCCGACCGCCAGGACGAGCGCGCCCGCAAGCCCATCCTCGCGGCGTGCCAGGACGCCGACAGCGAGGCCGCCATGGTCGCCGCCGCCGTGCTGACCGCCCAGCAGGACGGCCTGCCGCTGCGCGAGCAGGCGGTGCTGATGCGCGCCGGCACTCACAGCAACGTCCTCGAAGTGGAGCTCGCGGTCCGCAACATCCCCTACGTCAAGTACGGCGGAATCCGCTTCCTGGACACCGCGCATGTCCGCGATCTGATTGCCGCGTTACGGGTGACCACCAATCCGCTCGACGAACTCGCGTGGTACCGGCTGCTGTGTCTGCACCGCAACATCGGCAAGGCCACCGCACGCGGGCTCATGCCGCTGCTGCTCACCCCCGACGCCCCGGACATCAACACCGTCGTGGCCGCCGGGACCGACCGTGCCCGCACCGCGCTCGCCGCCACGCTGACCCACCTGGCCCACGCGCGGTCAAATCCTTCGGCGTCCGATCGCGCCGCCGCCTGCGTTGCGGCGGTGCGGCCCCTGGTCCGCGCCCATTACGCCGACTGGCACGCCCGCGTCGAAGACGTAGACCGCATCGGCGAGGCGGCGGCCGCCCGAACCGACCTCGCCGCATTCATCGCCGAACTCACTCTCGATCCCGCCTCCAGCAGCGCCGACTACGCCAAGGCACCGCAGCGCGACGAGGACTACCTGACGCTGAGCACCGTGCATTCCGCGAAGGGCCTGGAGTGGAGTGCCGTGCACCTCATCCGCGCTGTCGACGGCGCGTTCCCCTCCGACATGGCCCTCGGCGACGAGAACGGACTGGAGGAGGAGCAGCGGCTGTTCTACGTCGCGATCACTCGTGCCCGCGACAGTCTGACGATCTATACGCCGCAGCGCATGCCGACCGACTGGACCAGCTACCGAGCCCGACATGTCTACGCGAAGGCCAGCCGTTTCCTCACCGAGGACGCCATCGCCGTGCTCGACGTGCAACAACACGAGCCGCTGCGCGCGCCACTTCGGCCCGCGCATGGGAACCCGCGCGTCGAGATCCCCGCAATGGAACATCTCTTCGGCTAGGCA
>JAVHVN010000062.1:0-3758 GCA_032160545.1 Pseudonocardiales bacterium
TCCCGCCGCCCCGGCGGCCTAGACGCCGCTCGGGGCGGCGACCGCCGCGCTCAGCGCACGGAACGCCTCACCCGGGTTGGGCTGCGAGAAGACGGCCGACCCGGCCACGAGGATGTTCGCCCCCGCCCGCTGTACGGCGGCGATGGTGGCCGTGGCGACGCCGCCGTCGACCTCGACCTGCACCCGCTCCTCGCGGGCGTCGGCCAGTTCGCGCATGCGCGGCAGTCGGTCGAGGGTGGCCGGAATGAAGGCCTGGCCGCCAAATCCCGGGTTGACGCTCATGCACAGCAGCACGTCCGCGTAGCGGGCCGCCTCGCCAAGCGCGGACACCGGCGTCGCCGGGTTCAGCGTCACGCCCGCCCGGCAGCCCAGCTCCCGGATCCCGTGCAGGGTGCGATGCAGGTGCGGGCAGGTCTCGACGTGCACAGTGATGTTGTCGGCTCCGGCCGCGGCGAACTGGTCGAGATGCCGCTCGGGCTGCTCGATCATCAGGTGCACGTCGGCAAAGCCGCCGCGGTCGTGGATCAGGTCGCTGATGTCGGAGACCATCTTGGGGCCGAAGGTGATCACGGGCACGAAGTGGCCGTCCATGACGTCGATGTGGATCACGCGTGCACCCGCGTCAAGCACCTCCGACACCTGCTCGCGCATGCGGCCGAAGTCGGCAGAAAGGATCGACGGAGCCACCTCGATCGTGCTGGGCCAGTCGCGCATGGCGGTCAGAATAGTGAAATCGCCTGGCGGCGGGCGCCGTGACTGCGCTTTGCGACACTCAAGGCCCGGTTGTGAAGGGTCGATGACCCGGGTAGCTGTGGACAACCTGCTCACGATCGCCCCTGCCCTCGTATCCGCCGTGCTCGCCGCGTCTGTGGCGTTCGCGTTCCGGATCCGCTCCGAGCGCGCCTCGGCGCGGCGGATGAGCCGGACGGTGGACGCCGCCGAGGCCCGCTACCGGTCGCTGGTCGAGCGGCTGCCGCTGATCGTGTACGAGGACGAGCCCGACCAGTTCAGCTCCTCGGTCTTCATCAGCCCGCAGACGACTGAGATGCTCGGCTACACGCCGGCCGATTGGGCCGCGGACCGGGAGATGTTCGTGAAGATGCTCCACCCCGACGACCGTGAGCAGACCATGCAGGGGCTGGAGACGAACGTGCCGGGAGACGTGTGGACGATGGAGTACCGGCTGATCGCACGAGACGGCCGGACGGTCTGGATCCGCGACACCGGCATCTGCGTCGCCGATGAGCAGGGACAGCCGACCAGCTATCAGGGCTACATGGAGGACGTGACCGAGCAGAAGCTGGCCGAGCTGGCAACGAACGAGTCGGAGCGGCGGTTTCGCGAGATCCTGGAACGGGTGCAGCTGATCGCGGTGATGATGGACAGCACCGGGATGATCACGTTCTGCAACGACCACCTGCTGCGACTGACGGGGTGGACGCGCGAGGAGCTGCTGGGTCGAAACTGGTACGACGTCTTCCCCCACCCCGCCGAGGCTGATCGCCGCGAGCGATTCCTGGAGGCGGTCGAGACCGGGGTGATACCGCCGTCGGACGAGACCACCATCCTGACGCGGGACGGCGATGAGCTGATCATCACCTGCAACGACATGCTGCTGCGCGACTCGTCAGGGCGGGTGATCGGCATGACCAGCATCTCGGAGGACGTCACCGAGCGGCGGCGTGCGGAGGAGCGCGTCGAGTACCTCGCCCACTACGACGAGCTGACCGGGTTGCCCAACCGCGACCTGTTCGCGCGCTGGCTCGACCTCGCGATCCAGCGTTGCAACGATCACGATCGCAGCGCCGCGGTGCTGTTCATCAGCCTGGACAACTTCACGCTGGTCAACGACTCGCTCGGCCACACGGCGGGCGACGAGCTGCTGCGACAGTTCGCGAGCCGGCTTCGCGACGCCGCCTTTGGCGCCGAGCTGGTCGCGCGTCACGGCGGCGACGAGTTCCTGGTGCTGGTCGCCGACACCGGCGAGCACGAGGGCGACGGCACCCATGCCGTGCCCGAGGACGTCGCCCAGATGGCCGAGGCCCTGGTCGGCCGGCTTCAGCACCTGCTGGCGATCCCGTTCAGCTACGACGGCGGCGAGGTGTACCTGAGCGCCAGCGCGGGCGTGGCGCTGTATCCCCGCGACGCGAGCGACCGCGACTCGCTGATCAAGCGAGCACACATCGACAGGTACCGCTCGCGGCCCGGCCGCCGCCAGCGCGACGCGGTGGCCGGACTGCCGCCGGGCGAGGAGCTTGCGCTGACGTCACGCCTGCACCGCGCGATCGAACGGGGCGAGTTCGCGCTGCACTACCAGCCGATCGTCAGGCTGCGCACCGGTGAGCCGATCGGCGTCGAGGCGCTGATCCGGTGGATGCCTCCCGGCGGCGAGATGATCCCGCCCATCTCGTTCATTCCGCTGGCCGAGCGCACGGGGCTGATCAAACCGATCACGGAGTGGGTGGTGAACGAGATCTGCGCCCAGACTTTGAGCTGGGCGGAGCGAGGAATCACGCTGCGCATCTCGTTCAACTTCCCGACCGTCCTGTGGGAGGCGTCCGTCGTGCGGAGCCTGCTGGCTCAGGTGCGGGCCGCGGGCGTCCGGCCCGACCAGCTCGTGCTGGAGGTCACCGAGTCGGCCGCGATGGGCGATCCCGGCCAGACGGACTTGATCGCCGAGATGCTGAGCGTCGCCGGCATGCCGCTTGCGATCGACGACTTCGGCACCGGATACTCGTCGCTGTCACGCCTGAACATGTTGCCGGCGGGCACGCTCAAGGTCGACCGCTCGTTCATCCGCGACCTGCCGGGAGATCGGCCGTCGGCGACCCTGACCGAGACGATCGTGCGGCTGGCGCACGGGCTGGGCATGGAGCCGCTGGCCGAGGGGATCGAGAACGAGGAGCAACGCCGCTTCCTAGTCGGTCTCGGATGCCGGCTGGGCCAGGGCTACCTGTTCAGCCGCCCCGTCACCGCCGCCGAGATCGAGCGCATGTGGGATGAGCGCCGCCGCGCGGCGGCGTAGGCCTGCGCGTCAGTGCCCCAGGGTCTAGCGGCGACAGCCTCCGTCGCGGCTCGACGGCGCTTTGCAGCGGGGTCGGTCATGAGCGGAGCGGGTTAGATCCGTACGCCCGAGGCAACGCCCCACTACCGTGCCTGGCAACGGTCGAAAGGCCGGTGCCTGGCACGATCGAGCTGCACCCGACGCGCAGTGGCGAACGAACAACCGTCCGGCGCCGTGCAACCGCCAATGCGGGCGAAGATCCTACGTCGCGGCTCGATGGTGCCCGGCACCGCGTTCCGCGTTGCCGGGCACCGGAAAGCTGCGAGCATGACCGGGGTCTGACCCCAAATGGGGTCTGACCCCTCACCGAGTTCGCAGCCGCGTCACACCCCGCCCCGTGCCGAGCGCCGGTTTGGTCGTGAGCGGGAAGGGGTCAGACCCCAAGCCCTCGAGGCCACACGCGCGGCCTTAGCCCAGCCGCCTACCGGCTCACCCCTCGCGCGCGATGTAGAACCCGTCGCTGCCGGTGTCCTGCGGCAACAGGTACTCGCCACCCGCCAACACGCCCTCGCACTCGTCGCGGCGAAGCGTGCAGACCGAGTAGACCAGCGCCCCGCCGGGCGCGAGCCGGGAGCGCGCGACCTCCAGCAGCTCGCGCTGGAGCCCGGCCAGCTCGGCCGCGTCCTCCGAGGTTCGGCGCCAGCGGGCATCGGGCCGCCCGGCCAGAACGCCCAGCCCCGTGCACGGCGGATCG
>JAVHVN010000096.1:0-19240 GCA_032160545.1 Pseudonocardiales bacterium
TGTTCGGGCTGCGCGTCGATGCCGGCTTCCTTGCGCTGCTCCGGCGTGATCGGGGCCGGTGCCCCGGTCAGTGGGTCGTAGCCGCCGCCGGTCTTCGGGAACGCGATCACGTCGCGGATCGAGTCGCTGCCCGTCAGCAGCGCGCAGATTCGGTCCCAGCCGAACGCGATGCCGCCGTGCGGCGGTGCGCCGAAGCTGAACGCGTCGAGCAGGAAGCCGAACTTGCTCCGTGCCTCGTCCTCACCGAGGCCCATGACCTTGAAGACGCGCTCCTGCACGTCGCGGCGGTGGATACGGATCGACCCGCCGCCGATCTCGTTGCCGTTGCAGACGATGTCGTAGGCATAGGCGAGCGCGTGGCCCGGATCGGTGTCGAAGGTGTTTATCGATTCGGGCTTCGGTGACGTGAAGGCGTGGTGCACCGCGGTCCAGGCTCCGTGGCCGACGGCGACGTCACCGGCGGCCTCGGCCTCGCTGGTCGGCTCGAACAGGGGCGCGTCGACGATCCACACGAATGCCCACCGCGACTCGTCGATCAGGCCCAGCCGCCGCCCGACCTCCTGGCGCACGGCTCCCAACAGGGCGCTCGAGGAGTTGACCGGGCCTGCGGCGAAGAAGACGCAATCACCCGGCTTCGCGCCGACGTGCGCCGCGAGGCCCGTGCGCTCCCCGTCGGAGAGGTTCTTGGCGACTGGTCCCCCGAGCTCGCCGTCCTCGCCGATCAGGACGTAGGCGAGTCCCTTGCCGCCGCGTTGCTTGGCCCAGTCCTGCCACGCGTCGAGCTGCTTGCGCGGCTGGGATGCACCGCCGGCCATGACCACCGCCGCGACGTACGGGGCCTGGAAGACTCGAAACGGCGTGTTCTTGAAGAAGTCGGTGCACTCGACGAGCTCGAGGTCCACCCGCAGGTCGGGCTTGTCCGAGCCGAACCGGCGCATCGCCTCGGCGTAGGTCATCCGGGCGATGGGCGTGCTGATCTCGTGCCCGATCAGGCGCCACAGCGCGACCAGGACGTCCTCGGCGAGCGCGATCACATCGTCCTGCTCGACGAAGCTCATCTCGATGTCGAGCTGCGTGAATTCGGGCTGGCGGTCGGCGCGGAAATCCTCGTCGCGGTAGCAGCGCGCGATCTGGAAGTAGCGCTCCATGCCGGCCACCATCAGCAGCTGCTTGAACAGCTGCGGCGACTGCGGCAGCGCGTACCAGCTGCCCGGCCGCAACCGCGCCGGGACCAGGAAGTCGCGGGCCCCCTCTGGCGTCGAACGCGTCAGCGTCGGCGTCTCGATCTCGACGAAGTCCTTGTCGAGCAGCACGTCGCGCGCCGCCCGGTTGACCCTGCTGCGCAGCCGGATCGCGGCACCCGACTGCGGCCGGCGCAGGTCGAGGTAGCGGTATTTCAACCGCGCCTCCTCGCCGACCTCGCTGTGCTCGTCGACCTGGAACGGCAGTGGCGCCGCCTCGTTGAGGATGCGCAGCTCGGACGCGGCGACCTCGATCTCGCCGGTCGGGATCGCCGCGTTGACGTTGCCCTCGGGGCGCAGCCGCACCTCGCCGGTGACCGCCACGACCCACTCGTTACGCAGGTCGTGGGCGACATCAGCCTCGCGCAGCACCACCTGCGCGTGGCCGCTCGCGTCACGCAGGTCGATGAAGGTCACGCCGCCGTGGTCGCGCCGGGTGGCCACCCAACCGGCGAGGGTGACAGTCGATCCGGCGTCGGACGCTCGCAGCGTGCCGGCTTCGTGGGTGCGTATCACTGGTCTGCTTCCTTGACGACGACCTGGGGAGTGGCGTCCGGCGCGGGGGGCAGCCAGGACGCGGCATCGGCCGCCACCTGCTCGCCACTGCGGATGTCCTTGACCTCGTCAGGCGCCCCGTCCGCGCCGGGGAACCAGACGAAGGGGATCCCCCGCCGCTCGGCGTAACGGATCTGCTTGCCGAACTTCTGCGGCGCCGGGGCGACCTCGGCGGCGATGCGCCGGGCCCGCAACTGCTGCGCCACCGCGTCGCACCGCGCGCGGTCCTGCTCGGCGGGCAGGGCGACGAGCACCGCGGACGGAACGGCGCGCGACCCGCTCAGCACGCCATGCTGGAACAGCGGGACGAGCAGCCTGGTGACACCGAGGGAGATCCCGACGCCCGGGTAGGTGACCCGGCCGTCGCTGGCGAGCGAGTCGTACCGCCCGCCCGAGCAGATGGAACCGAGCGCCTCGAAGCCCGCCATCCGGGTCTCGAACACCGTGCCCGTGTAGTAGTCGAGCCCGCGCGCGATGCGCAGGTCGGCCTCGACGTGGACCCGCTCGGACGCGAAGCCGGCACACCCGTCGATGACGGCTGCGAGCTCCGCCAGTCCCTCGTCGAGCAGCGGGTGCGAGACGCCCAGTGCACGCACTCCCGTCACGAACGAGCTGTCGGACGAACGGATCTCGGCCAGGCGCAGGCACAGGTCGGCCTGCTCACCGGTCAGTCCGGCATCGTTGACGAGCTGCTCGCGCACCATGCCGGCAGGCGCCTTGTCCAGCCGGTCGACGGCTCGCATGACCGCGGGGACGTCCGGTGCGCCGAGCCCGAGGCAGAACCCCTCGACCAGCTTGCGGTTGTTCACCTGCAGGCGCAGGGGCGGCAGGAACTCGAGTGCCGACAGTGCCTCGGCCATCACCCTGGCGACTTCGACGTCGTGGTGGAACGGCAGCACATCCCGCGCGACGACGTCGATGTCGGCCTGTGTGAACTCGCGGTAGCGCCCGACCTGCGGCCGCTCGCCACGCCAGACCTTCTGGATCTGGTAGCGGCGGAACGGGAACTCGAGGTGCCCGGCGTTCTCGAGGACGTAGCGCGCGAAGGGCACGGTCAGGTCGAAGTGCAGGCCCAGCCCGCTGTGCGCGGCCGGATCACCGTCCGCATCGTCGGCCTGCAACCGGCGCAGGACGTAGACCTCCTTGTCGATCTCGCCCTTGCGCAGCAGCGACTCGAGCGGCTCGGCGGCCCGCGTCTCGACGTTGGCGAAACCGTGCAGCTCGAAGACCTCGCGCACGCGGTCCAGGACCGCGACCTCGACGACCCGTTGTGCGGGCAGCAGCTCGGGGAAGCCCGACAGTGACGCGGTCATTCACAGACCTTGCAGGAACGGGTTGGTACGCCGCTCGCGCTCGATCGTGGTGGACGGGCCGTGCCCGGGGTGCACGACTGTGCCGTCGTCCATCGGCAGGATCACATCGCGCAGGGAGGCCTCCATCTGCGCCATGGATCCGCCGGGCAGATCGACGCGCCCGATCGAGCCGGCGAACAGCACGTCGCCGGCGAACAGGACCGCCTCGGCACCGTAGGCACCGGCGGCGCCCTCGGCGCCCTCGGCGCCCTCGGCGCCCTCGGCGCCCTCGGCAAGGCCGAAGACGACCGAGCCGGCCGAGTGCCCGGGCGCGTGCCGCACCGCGAAGTCCAGTCCGGCGATCGAGATCTTCTCGCCGTCGACCAGGTCGCGGACGTCGTCGGGCTCAGCGAACGTGAGCGACCCGAAAAGCGGCGTACCTCGCGGTGCACCGACCCCGCTCCACGGGTCGGCGAGCTGCGGCCGGTCGGCCGGGTGCACGTACGCCGGGACCCCGCGCGCCTGGCAGACCGGCAGCACGGAGAACGTGTGGTCGAAGTGCCCGTGCGTGAGCAGGACGGCGACCGGATGCAGCGCGTTGTCGGTGATCACCTCGTCGAGGCGGGCGGTGACACCGATTCCGGGGTCGATCACGACGCACTGCTCGCCGGCACCGGGCGCGACGACCCAGCAGTTCGTGGCGGTGACGTCCGACGGGAATCCCGCAATGAACACGGTCGGGCACTCCTGAGGTCGGGACGCGCACGGCTGAGGGCGGATCGAACGGTCGGTGAAGTCCCAGCCTACCGAGCGCATCGGCGGGTCTTCGCGCTGCGGGGCGCCCGCCCGCCCGGCGGCCAGGGCTTACTTGGCCAGTTCCGAGGCGGCTTTCGTACACTTCGCCGCGACCGCCCTGGAAAACTCAGCTGGAGGACCGTTCCCCGTGCCGACGAGCAAGCAACGCAGAGAAGCCGCCCGGCGCCACCTCGAGCGTCAGTTGCAGCGCCGCCAGGAGCGGGAGCTGGCCCGCAAGCGGTTCACCCTGATCGCCTCGATCGTCGGCACCGTGGTGCTGATCGCCGTCATCGTCATCGTGATCTCGGTGGCCACCGGCGGCAAGAGCAACAAGTCCACCGCCGCGGGCACCCCGACCGCGTCGACGCCCGCGTCGACGGCGTCACCGACGCCCTCGCCCACCCCCTCGACGTCCTACCCCGCGGCGACCGGGGCCGCGGTGAGCTTCCAGGGCGTGACCGTCAAGGGCGCGACCGACCTGAAGGGCAAGCCCACGGTCACCTCGAAGTCCTCGATTACGCCGACGAAACTCGAATATAAGGACCTCGTGGTGGGCAAGGGCGCCGCGGCGTCGGACACCGCCACGGTCACCGTGCAGTACATCGGCCTGCTGTACAAGGACGGCACGAAGTTCGATTCGTCGTGGGACCGCGGCCAGCCCGCGCAGTTCTCGCTCAGCCAGGTGGTGAAGGGCTTCACGTACGGCATCGGCGGCACGACGGGTGTCCCGCCGATGAAGGCGGGCGGCCGGCGGATCATCATCATGCCGTCGAGCCTCGGCTACGGAGCCCAGGCCAACGGCGCCATCCCGGCGAATTCTCCGCTGGTCTTCGTCGTCGACCTGACCAACGTCGCCGCCTGACCCGTGGCCACCGAGAAGCAGCGCAGTGAGGCGGCGCGGCGCCAGCTCAAGCGCCAGCTCGAACGCCGCAAGCAGCAGGACGACCGCGGGCGCCGGACGACCCTGGTGATCTCGATCGTCGGGACGATCGTGATCGCCGCGGTGATCGCGGTCTTCGTCGTCGCCACTTCCGGAGACGGCTCGACGCCGACCGCCGCGGCAAGTGGGACCGCCGGCGCGGGCGGCGACTGCACGTTCACCCCCGGCGGCACCGCCAGCAAGACCGTCAACCTGCCCCCCGCCAGCGTCCCGAGGACCGGAACCGTCGCGGTCACCGTGCGGACGAATCGCGGGAACATGACCTTCACGCTCGACCGCGCGAAGACGCCGTGCACGGTCGCGAGCTTCGTGTCGCTGGTCCAGCAGAAGTACTACGACAACTCTGCGTGCCACCGGCTCACCACGCAGGGCATCTTCGTGCTTCAGTGCGGCGACCCGACCGGCTCGGGTACCGGTGGCCCGGGCTACACGATCCCCGACGAGCTCACCGGCAGCGAGAAGTACACCCGCGGCGTGCTGGCCATGGCGAACACCGGGCAGCCGGACACCGGCGGCAGCCAGTTCTTCATCGTGTACAAGGACACCTCGCTCCCGGCCCAGTACACGGTGTTCGGCACGGTGACCGCGGGGCTCGGTGTGGTGGACGAGGTCGCTGCGAAGGGTGTCTCCGGCGGGGGCGGCGACGGGAAACCCGCTCTGGCGGTGCAACTCACCGGCCTGACCGTGACGCCCTGACCCAGCCGGGCCGGCGCCGCAGGCCGTCGCGGAAGACTCGCGGTCAGCTGGCAGCGGACACGCGGTACACGTCGTAGACGCCGTCGACGTTGCGGATCGCGCGCAGCAGGTGGCCTAGGTGCTTCGCCTCTGCCATCTCGAAGGTGAACCGGCTGACCGCGACGCGGTCGCGGTTCGTGCTGACGGTGGCGGTCAGGATGCTCACCCGCTCGTCGGACAGCACCCGGGTGACGTCCGAGAGCAGCCGGTGCCGGTCGAACGCCTCCACCTGGATCGAGACCACGAACGTGGAGTCGACCGATGGTGCCCACTCGACGTCGACGAGCCGCTCGGGCTGGTCCAGCAGCTCCGCCGCGTTGGTGCAGTTGCGCCGGTGCACCGACACGCCGCCGCCGCGGGTGACGAACCCGAGGATCTCGTCGCCGGGGACCGGGGTACAGCACCTGGCCAGCTTGACCCAGACGTCGCTGACGCCCTTCACGACCACGCCGGCGTCGCCGTTGCCCCGGCCGGCCGGGGAAGCCGGTGTGTCGATCGCCGGCATGGTCGCTTCGGCGATGTCCTCGATGGCACCCTCGGCACCGCCGAGGGCGGTGACGAGCTTCTGCACCACTGCCTGGGCCGAGACGTGTCCCTCACCGATCGCCGCGTAGAGCGCGGACACGTCGATCAGATGCAGTTCGCGCGCGAGGGTGAGCAGCTGGTCGCCGCCCAGCAACCGCTGGATCGGCAGGGATGCCTTGCGCATCGCCTTCGACAGGGCTGTCTTGCCCGCGTCGATGGCGTCTTCACGACGCTCCTTGGCGAACCACTGCTTGATCTTCGTTCGGGCACGTGGCGACTTGACGAACGCGAGCCAGTCCCGCGACGGGCCGGCGTTCTCGGCCTTCGAGGTGAACACCTCGACGGTGTCGCCGTTGTCGAGCGGGCTCTCCAGTGCCACGAGCTTGCCGTTGACGCGGGCGCCGATGCACCGGTGTCCGACCTCGGTGTGCACGGCATAGGCGAAGTCGACGGGCGTCGATCCGGTGGGCAGAGCGATGACGTCCCCCTTGGGGGTGAAGACGTACACCTCGCTCGCGCCGAGGTCATAGCGCAGCGAGTCGAGGAACTCCTCCGGCTCCTGGGCCTCGCGCTGCCAGTCCAGCAGCTGGCGCAGCCAGCCCATCTCGTCGGAGACCGCCGACGGTTCGGCGACCGCGGTGTCCTTGTGCTCCTTGTACTTCCAGTGCGCGGCGATGCCGTACTCGGCCGTGCGGTGCATCGCGTGCGTCCGGATCTGCAGCTCGACGGGCTTGCCGCCCGGACCGATCACCGTGGTGTGCAGCGACTGGTACATGTTGAACTTCGGCATCGCGATGTAGTCCTTGAACCGGCCGGGTACGGGCTGCCAGTTCGCGTGGATGACGCCGAGGGTCGCGTAGCAGTCCCGCTCGCTGGCTACCAGAACGCGGATGCCGACCAGGTCGTAGATGTCGGTGAACTCGCGCCCGCGGACGATCATCTTCTGGTAGATCGAGTAGTAGTGCTTCGGCCGCCCGGTGATCTGGGCCTTGATGCTGCCGTCGCGCAGGTCGGCGTTGACGCGCTCGATCACCTCGCCGAGATAGGTGTCGCGAGAGGGCGCCCGTTCGGCCACCAGCCGGACGATCTCCTCGTAGCGCTTCGGGTACAGGGTGGCGAACGCGAGGTCTTCGAGTTCCCACTTGACGGTGTTCATGCCGAGCCGGTGTGCCAGCGGCGCGAGGACCTCGAGCGTCTCGCGGGCCTTGCGCTCCTGCTTGGCCGGAGGCAGGAACCGCAGCGTGCGCATGTTGTGCAGCCGGTCGGCGAGCTTGATGACCAGCACGCGCGGGTCGCGCGCCATCGCGACCACCATCTTGCGGATGGTCTCGGACTCGGCCGCGTCGCCGTACTTGACCTTGTCCAGCTTGGTGACGCCGTCGACGAGATGGGCGACCTCGGAACCGAACCCGGCGGTGATGTCGTCGAGCGTGAGGCCGGTGTCTTCGACCGTGTCGTGCAGCAGCGCCGCCACGAGCGTCGTCGTGTCCATGCCCAGCTCGGCGAGGATGGTCGCGACCGCGAGCGGGTGGGTGATGTAGGGGTCACCGCTCTTGCGCAGCTGGCCGCGGTGACACTCCTCAGCCACGTCGTAGCCACGCTGCAGCAGCCGCGCGTCGACCTTCGGGTGCGCGCTGCGGTGGATCGCCAGCAGCGGCTCCAGCACCGGCTTGACCGTCGACTGGCGTGGGGCGGCGACCAACCGGCGGGCGAGGCGGTCGCGGACTCGGCGCCGGTGCGTCGCGGTACCGGATGCGGGCGCGGGGACGGCCGGCGCCGGCAGCACCGCCACCGCGGGACCCGATGCGGCGCCGTCGGGGCCTGGGGTCTCGTCGTCCGCGACGCCGCCGTCGTGCGCGGCCGACGGATCCGGTACGGGCGGCGTGGGCGTTGCAGGCACCGCGGGCGCGGGCAGCGGCGGCGAACTGTGCCGGGACGTCGGCGCGGTCGCCTTCGGGGCGCCCTGGGCGGCCACGGCTGACGGCACGCCGTTACCCGGCGCGGCGGCGGGCACGGTGGCCACCGCTGAATTCTCTGCTGAATTCTCTGCGGTGGCGGCGTCCCGGCGCGCGCCGGATCTCCCAGCCGGTGCGGCAGCGTCGGTCGTCAGCGGGACTCCCTCGATCAGGTTGCCCTGTCAAGTCTACGGCGACCGCGACTCAGACGGTCAGTAGCGCGTGCAACGGTGCGACGTCGCCCAGGGCGGCCCGCCCGCCGAGAAAACCGAGTTCGAGCAGCACGCCGATGCCCACGACCGTGCCGCCCGCTTCGGCCACGAGCTCGGCGGACGCCCGCAGGGTGCCGCCGGTGGCGAGGACGTCGTCGACGAGCAGCACCCGCTTGCCGCTGAGGACCTCGACCGGGACCTCGATCTCGGCCGTCCCGTACTCGAGTGCGTAGCCACGGCGCACCGTCGGCGGGGGCAGCTTGCCGGCCTTGCGAACCGGGACCAGCCCGCACCCGAACTCGAGGGCCAGCGCCCCGGCGAGCAGGAAGCCGCGCGCCTCGACACCGGCGACCACGTCAACGGGGGCAGTCGTTCCGGTGAAGACGGCGAGCGCCCGGACGGCCGCTGCGAACGCATGGCCGTCGGCGAGCAACGGGGTGATGTCCTTGAACAGGACGCCCGGATTCGGGAAATCGGGTACGTCACGCAGCCGCGAGGCGATGAGTGCCGCGACCTGCGGCCCGGCGTCGCCGGTCTGCTGCGCCATCGGCTACTTGCGGCGTTGTCGTTGCGGCCGTGCTCCGGGGCGCGGCGCCGGCATCGGCGAGCCGGTGCGCCGCGGCGGTGCGGCAGCGGTACCCGAGTTCGCACGTGGGCTCGCGCCGGCCGTCGCGAGGGCCGCGTCGGCAGCGGCGGCTGCCCGGGCGACATCGCTGCTGCGCTTGGCCGCGACGCGCTTGCGCAGTTGTTTGTAGGCGGGTTCGCGCTCGGTGAGGTCTACGACGATCGGCGTGGCCAGGAACAGCGAGGAGTACGCGCCCGAGGCCAGCCCCACGAACAGGATCAGGGCGAGGTCCTTGAGGGTGCCCACGCCGAGCAGCCCGACCCCGACGAAGAGCAGGCCCGCCACCGGAAGCAGCGCGATCAAGGAGGTGTTGATCGAGCGCATCAGCGTCTGGTTGACCGCGAGGTTGGCCGCCTCGGAGTAGGTGGTGCGTGACCCGGCGAGGATGTCGCGCGTGTTCTCGGCCACCTTGTCGTACACGACGACGGTGTCGTACAGCGAGAAACCGAGAATCGTCAGCAGGCCGACGACGGTCGAGGGCGTGACCTCGAACCCGACGAGGGCATAGACGCCGGCCGCGATCACGAGGTCGTTCAACAGCGCGAGGATGCCACCGACCGCCATGCGCCACTGGAAGCGCAGCGAGATGTAGATCGAGACCGCGATCAGGAAGACGATCAGGCCCTGCAACGCCTTCACCGTGATGTCGTGGCCCCACGCCGAGCTGACGGACAGGACCGAGATCTTGGTCGCGTCGACGCTGACGTCCTTGGCGACCTCAGTGGTGACCTTCTGCTGCTCGGCCGGGGTCAGCGACGCGGTTCGCACCCGGATCTGCCGGGTGGACCCGGAGCCGACCACCTGAGCGGCCTCGGCCGAGGAGACCCCGGCCCGCTGGAAGGCAGCGTTCACCTCGCTGGTGGAGACGGCCGTGTTCGCGACCGGGATCTGGAACTGCGCTCCGCCGGCGAACTCGATGCCGTAGTTGAAGCCCCTGATCGTGATGGCGAGCACGCAGATCAGCAGCAGGATCGCGGACCCGAGGTACCAGCGCTTGCGGTGGCCGATGAACTCGATCCGGTTCTCGCCCCGGTAGAGGCGGGTGATGGCTGACATCAGCTCTTGTCCCTCTCGGCGCGCAGCCTGGCCCGCCGGGCCGCCGCCCGCTCGGCAGCGGTTCCCGGCACCGGCGTGACCGGGCGCGGCTCGTCGGCGACTTCGTCGACGGCCCGGTCAGCAGCGCTGCCCCCCTCGCCGATGTCGGCCGTGGAGGCCGCAGCCGGTGCGCCCGGCTCGGTTGGCTCGGTTGGCTCGGGCCGCTCCGGTGACCAGGGCGGCTCAGCGGTCGGCTCGGCGCCGGCCTGGACGTTGTCGGCACGGCCGTCGTCGTCCGGCTTGTCGAGGACGACGACTCCCCCGGCTCCGCCGGCGCCGCCACCGGCGCTTGGCGCCGGAGCGCCGGATCGGGGCGGCTCGGTACGGCCGCCGGCTCGTGACGCGGCCCGTTTGGCGCCGCGACGCCGCGGCGCCGGCTCGTCCGGCGGCGGGGCCGTGACGCCGCCCGCTGCGCGCACGGCGTCGAGTCCGGTGAAGCGAGCCGAGCCGAACGCCCTGCTGCGAGAGAGCAGGGACACCAGCGGGTGGGTGAAGAGGAACACGACGACCAGGTCGAGGATCGTGGACAGCCCCAGCGTGAACGCGAAGCCCTTCACGTCACCGGCGGCGAAGTAGTAGAGGATCGCCGCCGCGAGGAACGACACGGTGTCGGCGGACAGGATCGTGCGCCGGGCCCGCACCCACGCCCGCGGCACCGCCACGCGGGCCGAGCGGCCCTCATGGACCTCGTCCTTCATCCGTTCGAAGAACACGACGAAAGAGTCGGCGGTGATACCGACCGCGACGATGAAGCCGGCGATGCCGGCGAGGCTCAGCGTGAAGCCGATCTGGGTCCCGAGCATGACCAGGCTGCCGTAGGTGAGCACGCCAGAGACCAGCAGCGACGCGATCGTCACGAAGCCGAGGGCGCGGTAATAGATCAGCGAGTAGATGATGACCAGGCCGAGCCCCAGGCCGCCGGCGAGCAGGCCGGCCTTGAGCTGCGAGCTGCCCAGCGTGGCGGACACGTTCACCGCGTCCTCAGCCGTGAAGCTCAGCGGCAGGGCGCCGTACTTGAGCTCACTGGCCAGCTGCTTGGCCGAACTCGACGTGAAGCTGCCACTGATCTCGGTGGTCTGCCCGTTGATGGCCGAGAGGTTGGCGGGCGCGGAGATGACCTGACCGTCGAGGACGAATCCGACGTAGTCGGCACACGGCGTGGCCGACGCGCTGCACTGCAGCGCCGAGGGCACCGAGGCGGTCGTGCTGCCGAGGTTGTGCGCGCCGGTATAGTTGGCCCACGCCGACTGCCCGCTGCCCTTGAGTTGCAACTGCACGGTCCACTGCGTCTGGCCGCCGCTGATGTTCGGAGCGGCCGCGTCCGCGCCGGCGATCTGCTGACCGGTGACGATGGACGGGCCGAGCAGGTAGGCGACCACCGCGCCGTAGGTCTTGCCGTCGTCACACGCGACGTACGACGGTGCGGTGTCCGGCTGGTTCGATGCCAGCGTGCAATCGATCTTCGACACGGCCTGCTGCAGCTGCGTCTGCTGGGTGGCCGTCAGCGTGCTGTAGGCGTGGCAGTTCGTGGCGTTCGCGGCGCACGTCTCCGCAGTGGGGATCGGGAACGTCAGCGACTTCAACGGGTTCGCCTCGCAGGGCGGCGGCGGTGCCGTGGTCGAGCTGGCCGACGCCGTGCCGCTCGCCGGCGTCGTGGCGGTGCCGGTGGTCGGCGTCGTGCTGACGGTCGGCGTCGTGCTGGCGGCCGGCGCGGCCAGCTTGCGTGACGACGCGTTGTTCGTCGTCGCCGTCGCCGAGCCTGACGCCGTCGGACTTGCCCCGGAGGACGGTGTCGGCGTTCCGCTAGACGAGGACGACGGGGTTCCGGCGGAGCCCGTGGAGCCGGACGTCGACGTGCACGACACCGGCTGCGGGGGCATGACGGCACCGCGCATCGAGAGCACGGCTGCCTTGCCGAGCGCCGCGACGTTGGTGTTGCTGCTCTTCGGGATGTCGATGATGATCTGGTTGCCGCCCTGCACGACCACCGTCGCCTGGGTGACGCCTGAGCCGTTGACCCGGTTCTCCATGATCTGCTTGGCTTGGTTCATCGACGACTTCGAGGGCGTCTTGCCCTCAGGTGTCTTGGCGGTGAAGGTCACCTCGGTGCCGCCGACCAGATCGATCCCGAGCTTGGGCGAGTGCCGCTGGCCGGGCCAGAACACGATCGTGTACAGAACGGCCAGGATGGCGAGCAACGCCAGGAAATAGCGCCCCACGCGCAGCGTGCCGACGGGTGGTGCCACGGGGATGTGTCTCCTCGGTTCAGGTTCCGGCCCACGGGCGAGGCAGGGGCCGGGTCAGGCGCCGCCTTCTGCGTCGGCGCCGCGTTCGGTGGACAGTATGACCGACGCCACTGAGGAGCCGCCTAACGGTCTCACGGGCTTCGCTACCCCCGGTCGTCCGGAGGTCGCCGGTCTCCTTCGGTACCGCCGTCGATCCCCCGGCGGTACTGCTCGGGTAGGGACTCGGGCGCACGCAGCGCCGCGAGCGCCCACCTGACCTCGACTCCCGGCGCGATCGCGAGCTGCACGGTCCCGTCCTCGTTGCGGCCGACGATTGTGCCGTAGAGCCCCGAGGTGGTCATGACGTCGTCCCCGAAACCCAGCCGGCTGATGCGGACCATCTCCTGCGCTGCCTGCGCCCGCCGCCGGCGTTGACCGGCGAACATCAGCAGGAAGAGCACGACGAGTACAGCGAGGTAGATCAGCCAGGCCATTGCGGGGCATCCAGACGAGAGCGGAGCGGGTCGACTTTCAGTCTAGGCATCGAACAGGGTGGGGCCGCTGATTCCCGGGACCGGCAGTCCCAGATGTGCCCATGCCGCCGGGGTCGCGACCCGGCCGCGGGGGGTGCGGGCGAGCAGCCCGGCCCGCACGAGAAAGGGCTCGGCAACCTCCTCGACGGTCTCGACCTCCTCGCCGACGGCCACCGCGAGCGTCCCGACCCCGACCGGACCGCCGCCGAACCGCCGGACGAGCGCGTCCAGCACCGCCCGGTCGAGGCGGTCCAGACCGAGCTGGTCGACGTCGTACACGGCCAGGGCTGCGTGGGCGACGTCCCGCGTGACGATCCCGTCGGCGCGCACCTCGGCGTAGTCGCGCACCCGTCGCAGCAGCCGGTTGGCGATACGCGGGGTCCCCCGCGAGCGGCTCGCGATCTCGACGGCGCCGTCGCGCCGCAGGTCGACGCGGAGCAGTTCGGCCGAACGGGTCAGCACCTGCTCCAGCTCGGCCGGGTCGTAGAAGTCCATGTGCCCGGTGAAGCCGAACCGGTCCCGCAGTGGCCCGGTCAGCAGCCCCGCACGCGTCGTGGCGCCCACCAGGGTGAACGGCGCGAGACCGAGCGGTATGGCGGTCGCCCCCGGGCCCTTGCCGACGATGACGTCGACCCGGAAGTCCTCCATCGCCATGTACAGCAGCTCCTCGGCCGGCCGCGCGATGCGGTGGATCTCGTCGATGAACAGCACCTCGCCCTCGGTCAGGCTGGTGAGCAGCGCCGCGAGGTCGCCGGCGCGCTCGATCGCCGGGCCGGAGGTGACCCGGACGGGCGCTCCCAGCTCGGCGGCGATGATCATGGCGAGGCTCGTCTTGCCGAGACCTGGTGGCCCGGAGAGCAGGACGTGGTCGGGCGGCCGGGAGCGACGCAGCGCGCTCTCGAGGACGAGTTGCAGCTGCTCGCGCACCTTGGGCTGGCCGACGAAGTCACTCAGTCGCCTGGGCCGCAGGCTGGCCTCGACGTCGCGCTCGTCGAAAGCAGGCAGTGGCGAGGCGACGTCGTCCTCGCTCGCCGTCACCGCGCGCGCCCGAGCAGTTGGATGCTGCGGCGCAGCAGCGCAGGCACGTCAGGACCGGCATCGGGGCCGTCGCCGTCAGGCATGTCGGCAGCCACGACATCGATCGCCTCGGCGGCCTCCCTGCCGGTGAATCCGAGCCCGGCGAGTGCATGCAGGAGCTGGTCGCGCCACGGCGCGACGGCGGTGAGGCCTGCGGCGTCGGCCCCGGACCGGCCTCCGTCGACGGCGCCGATGCGATCGCGCAGCTCGATCACGATGCGCTCGGCACCCTTGCGCCCGATGCCGGGCACCGCGGTGAGCGAGGCGTAGTCGCTGGTGGAGATGGCGCGGCGCAGCTCACGCGGCGGGTGCACGGCGAGCATCGTCTGCGCCAGCTTGGGCCCGACGCCGTTGGCAGTCTGCAACAGCTCGAACAGCGAGCGCTCGTCGTCGTCGGCGAAGCCGTAAAGGGTCAGTGAGTCCTCGCGGACGACCAGGCTGGTCGACAGCCGGGCGGGCTCCCCCACCCGCAGCCGGGCGAGCGTCCCGGGCGAGCACGACAGCGCCAGGCCAACGCCGCCCACCTCGACGACGGCCCCGTCAGGGCCGAGGGCGGCCACCGTGCCGCGCACGCTCGCGATCACGGCGCACCCGACAGGTGCTGCTCGGCCGCAGCGAGGGCGATGCGCGACGCCTCGATCTGCTCGTCGGGCAGCTCGAACTCCTCGCGCAGGGCCAGCGCGCGGACGAAGTGGTCGCGCGCGCCCGTCCAATCGTGCTGGTCGTAGGCGTTCAGCCCGGCGTGATGGTAGGTGAACGCCTCGATCACCGGGCCGAACTGGGTCGCCGCGTGGGTCAACTCGGTGAAGGCGAGGTTCGACCGGGCGAAGTCGCCGCGCCACTGCTGCACGTGCGCCAGCCGCAGCCGCGCGAGGTGCTGCTGCGGCGGCGTCCCGGCGATCTCGGCGCGGTCGACCGCCAGTTGCGCCTCGTGCACCGCGTCGTCCAGGTGCCCGGAGGCCCGCAGCAACACCACCAGCTCGCCGCGCGCCAGCAACTCGCCGATCTCGTCGGGCGCGACCCGGATGCGGGTGCGCAATTGCTCGATGCGCGCGTCGACGGCAGCCGGGTCGGGGTACTCGTCGCGCAGGGTGTTCGGGTCGTACTGCGGTTGCAGTTCGTCCTCGTGCTCGGTCATGGACCAATAATCCTCGTCAGCCGGGGCGGCGAGGACTGCGAGGTCACCGAGGGGGCAGCGGGGGCAGCGAGGGCGCCCGCCAGCGCGGTGGCGATCCTGGCCTGGGCCGCACCGCGCCAGACATGGCAGATGGCCAGCGCGAGCGCATCCGCGGCATCCGCGGGCCGCGGGGTTTCGGTCAAGCGCAACAGCCGGGTCACCATCGCCGCGACCTGTGCCTTGTCGGCCCGCCCCGATCCGGTGACCGCGGCCTTCACCTCGCTCGGAGTGTGCAGCACGACGGGCAGCCCGGCCCGGGTCGCCGCAACGATGGCGAGCCCCGCGACCTGCGCGGTACCCATCACCGTGCGCACGTTGTGCTGGCTGAAGACCCGCTCGACCGCCACGACGTCCGGGGCGTGTCGCTCGATGGCGGCGCCGATGGCGTCGGCGAGGGCGACCAGCCGGTCGCCGACCGGCGCGTCGGCGGCCGTGCGCACGACCTCGACGTGTACCAGGCGCAGCGGCGAACCGGGTGCACCGTCGACGACCCCGACGCCGCACCTGGTCATGCCTGGGTCGACCCCCAGCACACGCACCCGCGCCTCGCCCCCTTGCCTCGAACGGTCGTTCGAAAGCCTACGGCGGCGCACGGAGGCCACACGGGCACGACACGCATCGACGCGAGTCCCGCGTCCCGTACCGTCGGCGCGGTGATCAGACAGCGCCCCGGGGCACAGCGCCCGTGATCTTCGACCTGTCCAAGCGCCGACGAGCCGTGCGGCCGAGCCCGATCTTCCTCGGCTTCGTCGCCCTCGCGGTGCTCGGTGGCATCGGCGCGTGGCGCGACGACACCCAGGGCTCGCGCGCGGGTGACTTCGCGGTCTTCGTCATGGTGGTCGGCGCCTGGGTCGTGTCGCTCAGCCTGCACGAGTTCGCGCACGCCTACCTTGCGTACCGCGCCGGCGATCGCAGCGTCGAGGCGGCGGGCTACCTGACGCTCAACCCGCTGAAGTACGCCCACCCGCTGCTGTCGATCGTCCTGCCCCTGCTGTTCATCGTCGCCGGCGGCATCGGCCTGCCCGGCGGCGCGGTCTACCTGCACCCGCACACGTTCCGCAGCCGCGCCATGCGCAGCGCCGCGGCCGCGGCCGGGCCGCTGACGAACGTCGCGTTCGCCGTCGTCACGCTCGCCGTCGTCAACGCCCAGCTCGACGGCACCACGCACGTGCGGTTCTGGACCGGGCTGGCGTTCCTGGGCTTCCTGCAGGTCACGGCGGCGGTCCTGAACCTGCTGCCGGTGCCAGGGCTCGACGGCTGGGCGATCATCGAGCCCTACCTCGACCCCGAGACGGTGCGCGGCGCCGAGAAGATCAAGCCCTGGGGGATGCTCGGCATCATCGTGCTGCTGCAGGTGAGCCAGATCAACCAGTGGTTCTTCGACCTGGTCTATCGCATCTTCGGCGTGTCGGGCGTCCCGCAGCTGGCCGCCGAGTACGGCCGCCAGTTCTTCCGGTTCTGGCAGAAGCAACCCTTCTGACGATGGCCGGCGTGACGCGCAGGGCAGTCCTGCTGGCCGGCACGGGCGGTGTCGCAGCTGCGGTGCTGGGGGGCGCGGGCATCGAGTCCGGGCTGCTTCCGGGTCGGGACGCACTCGAGCGGCTGACCGGCCGCCTGCCTGCAGGCGTGCCCTCGGCAGCGCCGGGCCGGCGGGTGAGCGGCAGTTTCCGCTCGGACCGGCGGCACACCTGGGTGGGCTGGACGATTGCGTACCCGCCAGGCGCCACCGGACGGGTGCCGGCCGTTGTCGTCCTGCACGGGCGCGGCGCCGACCACCGGTCCGCCTTCTCCTCGCTGTACCTCGACCGGTTCCTCGCCCAGGCTGTCGAGCGGGGGTCGCCGCGGTTCGCACTCGCGTCCGTCGACGGTGGCGACCACGAGTACTGGCACCCCCGGGACGGAACCGACCCGGCCGGCATGGTCGTGGACGAGTTCCTCCCGCTGCTGGGCGGCCACGGTCTGGACACGTCGCGGATCGGACTGCTCGGCTGGTCGATGGGCGGCTACGGCGCGCTGTACCTGGCCGGTGTCCTCGGAGCGTCGCGGGTGGCGGGCGCCGTGGCGGAGAGCCCGGCGATGTGGCACACGGCGGGCCAGACGGCGCCCGGCGCGTTCGACGGAGCCGCGGACTTCGCCGCGCACTCGGTACTCGGCCGCGTCGAGCGGCTGCGTGGCATCGCGCTGCAGGTGGATTGCGGCTCAGCCGACGGCTTCGCCCCGGTGACCCGCGACCTCCGGGCGGCCATCACGCCCGAACCCGCCGGCGGCATCACGCCGGGCGGTCATGACGACAGCTACTGGCGGGGCCGGGCCGCCGGGCAGTTGCGCTTCCTCGCCGCCCGCCTCGGCTGAGTCAGCTCAGCTCGACAGCCTCGAGCACGTCGTCGGGCACGTCGAAGTTGGCGTAGACGTTCTGCACGTCGTCGAGATCCTCGAGCGCGTCGATGAGCTTGAGCACCTTGCGGGCGCCGTCCTCGTCGAGCGGCACCTGCACACTCGGCAGGAACGACATGTCGGCCGACTCGTAGTCGATGCCCGCGTCCTGCAGCGCCGAGCGCACCGGCACCAGGTCGGTGGCCTCGCTGACCACCTCGAACGACTCCCCGAGGTTGTTGACCTCTTCCGCGCCGGCGTCGAGGACGGCCATGAGCACGTCGTCCTCGGCCAGGTCGTTGTTCGGGACGATCACGACGCCCTTGCGGTTGAAGAGGTACGCGACCGAGCCCGGGTCGGCCATCGAGCCGCCGTTGCGGGTCATCGCCGTGCGGACCTCCATCGCCGCGCGGTTGCGGTTGTCGGTCAGGCACTCGATGAGCACCGCTACGCCGTTGGGCCCGTAGCCCTCGTACATGATCGTCTGCCAGTCCGAGCCGCCGGCCTCGACACCGGAGCCGCGCTTGACGGCCCGATCGATGTTGTCGAGCGGCACCGAATTCTTGCGCGCCTTCTGGATCGCGTCGAAGAGGGTCGGGTTGCCGTCAGGGTCACCACCGCCCGTGCGCGCGGCGACCTCGATGTTCTTGATCAGCTTGGCGAACAGCTTGCCGCGTTTGGCGTCGATGACCGCCTTCTTGTGCTTGGTCGTCGCCCACTTGGAATGCCCGCTCACGCAGTCTCTCCTTGCTCGCCCGCGAGAGCCGATCGCACCATCTCGCAGAAGTATCGGTGTACGCGCCCGTCCCCGGTCAGCTCGGGGTGGAACGACGTGGCCAGCAGGTGCCCCTGGCGAACCGCCACGATCCTACCGGCGGCCCCGTCAGGGGCGGCTGGATCGTCCACCCGGCCGAGGGCCGTGGCCGCGGGCCCGAGCTGCTGTACCCAGGGAGCGCGGATGAACACGGCATGCACCGGCCCGCCGTCGATGCCGTCGATCGCGACGTCCCGCTCGAACGAGTCGACCTGCCGCCCGAAGGCGTTGCGCCGCACGGTCATGTCGATGCCGCCGAACGTCGCCTCGAGAGGCGAGGTGTCGCGGTCGACGCGGTCTGCCAGCAGGATCATCCCCGCACAGGACCCGTAGGTGGGCAGCCCGGCCGCGATGCGCTCGCGCAGCGGGCCGAGCAGGTCGAAGATCCGGGCCAGCTTGACGATCGCCGTCGACTCGCCGCCGGGCACCACCAGGCCGTCGATGCCGGCGAGCTCGCCCGGGCGCCGGACCGCGACGACCGTGGCGCCGCAGGACTCCAGGGCGCGGGCATGCTCGCGCACGTCACCCTGCAGCGCGAGAACCCCGATCCGGGGACGAACCGCCGACCCGTCCGCCGACCCGTCCGCCGACAGTGCGCTACCAGCCACGCTCGGCGAGGCGGTGTGGCTGCGGGATCTCGTCGACATTGATGCCCACCATCGCCTCGCCCAGCCCCCGGGAGACCTTGGCGATGACGTCCGGGTCGTCGTGGAACGTCGTGGCCTTGACGATCGCCTCGGCGCGCAGCGCCGGGTTGCCGGACTTGAAGATGCCCGAGCCGACGAACACGCCCTCGGCGCCGAGCTGCATCATCATCGCGGCGTCGGCCGGGGTGGCGATGCCGCCGGCGGTGAACAGCACGACGGGCAGCTTGCCGAGCCGGGCCACCTCGGCGACGAGCTCGTACGGCGCCTGCAGCTCCTTCGCCGCCACGTACAGCTCATCCTCCGGAAGTGAGGTGAGCCTGCGGATCTCGGCGCGGATCGTGCGCATGTGCGTGACGGCGTTCGAGACGTCGCCGGTGCCGGCCTCGCCCTTGGAGCGGATCATCGCCGCGCCCTCGGTGATGCG
>JAVHVN010000113.1:0-2694 GCA_032160545.1 Pseudonocardiales bacterium
AGGTCCATCACGGTGTCGGCGCCCCAGCGCGTCGCCCACGTCATCTTCTCGACCTCCTCCTCGATGGAGGAGGCGACCGCGGAGTTGCCGATGTTGGCGTTGATCTTCACCAGGAAGCCGCGGCCGATCGCCATCGGCTCGCTCTCGGGGTGGTTGACGTTGAGGGGCAGTACGGCGCGACCGCGGGCGACCTCGTCCCGCACGTACTCAGGTGTGACGCCCTCCCGGATCGCGACGAACTCCATCTCCGGGGTGATGACGCCCTTGCGTGCGTAGTGCAGCTGACTGACGTTGCGGCCCTCGGTCGCACGGACAGGCTTGCGGCCGGCCTGCTCGAAGACGCTGTCGAGGTTGCGATGATCATGCGCCTTCAGGCCGTTGTCCACGGGCTGGACCGGGCGGCCGCCGTACTGCTCTGTGTCGTTGCGCTCCGCGATCCACCCGCTGCGCAGCGGCGGCAGCCCGAGCCGCACGTCGGTGCGCAGCGACGGATCCGTGTAGGGGCCGCTGGTGTCGTAGAGGACGACGCTGTCGCCGGTGGTCAGCTCGACCTCGCGCATCGGCACCTGCAGATCAGGGCGGCTGCCCTGCAGGTAGGTCTTGCGGCTGCCCGGGAACGCGGTCCCGATGGTGGCTTCTGCTGCTGCTTCTGCAGTGGTCGTCATAACCACTCCTCCCTACGCCGGTGCGAACCGGATCAGGTGCGAACGGTCGACGGCCGATCCAGCCGCCCTCTCAGCCCTGGCGTGGGCTCCCGCGGGTCGCTCCGAACCCTACGCCCTGTCGCCGCTCATCCGCCTTCGACGGGGAGGGACCCTGCCGTCAGCCGCAGGATTCGAAGACCGTCATGTACCAACCGGGCCGACGCGCAGGCCCGACGGTGAACTGCGCGACGCCACGATGCTCCGTCCCCGTGTAGCCCTTCGGGAAGTCGTGCTTGAAGAAGCACTCGTAGTCACCACGGTCCTTCTGGAACTCGCACCGGTCCAGCCGAAGGTTAGTCGCCTCGCTGTGCATTGCGTCCAGCTCGTAGCGCGCGCTCGGATCGGTCACGTGCTTGAGCGACGCGACGTCGTTGCGGTTCCACGCGTCCGCGAGGTAACGCATGGCCGCCTGCGGGGTCCGGAAGTGTGGCCCGGGCTGCGTCGGCGGGATCGGGCTCGGCCGCGGACTCGCCGACGGCGAGGTAGCCGGGCTCGGCGATGGCGACGGGCTCACCGCCGACGAGCTCGGGGAAGGGGCACCGAGCGTCGCCGTCGATCCACCACCGCAGCCGGCGGCGAACAGGCACAGCAGCACCAGCAAACGTGCCTTGCTCATCAGGTCCCCCCGGACGTACGACGCGGCTAGCGCTTGGCGAAGAGGTCGTCGTACTTGGCGTAGAGCGTCTTGCCGCGCACCTGGTGCGCGAGCGACACGTCGCGGGCGTCGGCGTGCCACATCTCGCCGTGCTTGCACGCCTGCTCGCACGCGTCGGTGTAGGCGACCTCCACCCGGCCGTACTGGTCGAGGGTGATGTCGTTGAAGTCGAGCATGTTGCGGTAGTCGCACTTGTCGGTGCGCTGCGACCCGGGGGCGATCCCGAGCATGTGGACGCAACCGCGGTTGACCGGATCGGTGGGTGTCGCATCGACGGTCGTCCAGGTCTTGCCCGTGTCGTACGTCATCGAGATGTAGAGGTGCCACGAACCGCGGAAGGCGTTGTCCTGGTCGTTGCCGATGCCCGGCGTCGCGATGAAGGAGAAGGCCGCGCGGTTGTCGTCGCCCACGATCATCTCGGGGAACTGCACGTTGTGCAGACCCAGCGGCGTCGACAGGTCGGTCACCTTGCTCCAGGTGCGACCGTTGTCCTTGGACGTCGCCACGCGCGCGCTGGTGGTCGTGCCGCCGGCGGCGGCGGTGGGGTGCGTGCCGTCCTGCCAGCCGGAGTAGAGGGTGCCCTTCGGCCCGGCCGCGACGGAGGGGTCGGACTCGTCGGGGTTGCTGCTGTCGCCGGGCCCCATCCGCACCTGCCAGGTCGCGCCGTTGTCCTCGCTGACCGAGAGCGACGGCCGGCCGCCGAAGAACTCGGAGTTGGTGAGGTTGTTGATCGTCGGTACGCCGCCGCAGCCCTTCAGCGGCAGGTAGGCGGTGCCGTCCGGCCCGACCCGCACGTGCCCATGCAGCGCCGAGCAGGCACCGCCGAGTGGGTCACCTGGGTTGTTGGCGGGGGTGTTGGCGACCGGCACGCCAGGGCCGAAGGTCCGGCCGCCGTCGAGGCTGACCGAGCAGGCGCCGTTGTAGCTGTTCTGCGCGCAGTAGTAGACGGCGCCGTCGTAGAGCGGGTTGTTGCCGGCGAGCGGCGCGTGCAGCGGGCCCGCACCCACCGACTGGTGGTCGAGGAGGGAGCCCGGCCCGCACCCCTCCGACTGCTGCCAGCTCTCACTCGCGTCGTCGGTGCTGGCCATGATCGAGCAGGCGAGTGCGAGGTAGGAGACGAACAGGCGGCCGGTCTTCTGGTCCTCGACCATGATCGTGTCGAGCGTGTCGGGCGCGACCGGAGGTGTTGCGTCCGTCACCTTCGACAGCTTGCCGTCGCGGCCGACGCGGAACTTGATGACCTTCGTGCCGCCGGTCGCGTAGAAGGTCTGACCCGACTTCTTGTCGAAGGCGATGCTCGGCTCGCCCCCGTCGAACCCGAAGCTCTTGGTGGCG
>JAVHVN010000125.1:0-20096 GCA_032160545.1 Pseudonocardiales bacterium
TCGGGGACGGCCGCGTCGTCGGGCGCGTCGTCGGGCGCGGGTTTCACGGCGGTCGACCTGCCGGCGGGCGTCCCGACCTCCATCGGCATCAACGGCACCGACAAGGTGATCGTCCTGACCGGCCTGACCCAGTCGCTCTCCGGCGGCATGACCGTGCCGATCACGTTCATCTTTGCCAACGCCGGGTCGGTCACCGCGCAGGTGCCCGTCCAGCTCACGCCCGCGACGAGCGCGGTCACCGTCACCGACTCGCCGTCGTCCTCGGAGTCGTCCGCCGGCTGACCGGTGCGGCGGCGTGGATCTGTCGGACGCCGCCGTTAGCGTGACCGCGTGACCAAACCGTCCTCCCGGGCCAGGCCTGGCTACCGCTGCGGCGAGTGCGGTGCCACCGCGCTGCGGTGGGTGGGCCGATGCGCCGAGTGCCAAGCCTGGGGGACGATCGCCGAGATCGGCGCAAGCGTGCGCCGGGCCGTGGCACCCGGGGCCGTCAGCGCGCCCGCGCGCCCCATCGGCGAACTCGGCGCCGACATCGCCAGGGCCCGCCCCACCGGCGTCGCCGAACTCGACCGGGTACTCGGCGGCGGCCTCGTCCCCGGGTCCGTCGTGCTGCTGGCCGGCGAGCCCGGGGTCGGCAAGTCGACGCTGCTGCTCGAGGTGGCGCACCGCTTCGCCGGCGTGGCAGAACACCGCGCGCTGATCGTCACGGGCGAGGAGTCGACGGCCCAGGTCCGGCTACGTGCTGAGCGCACCGGCAGCCTGCACCCCCGGCTGTTCCTCGCGGCCGAGAACGACCTCGCGGCGGTCCTGACGCACGTCGACGACGTCCGCCCGGGCCTGCTCGTCGTCGACTCCGTGCAGACGATCAGCACCGACAGCGTCGACGGCACGGCCGGCGGCGTCCCGCAGATCCGCGCGGTGGCCGCGGCGCTCATCGGTGTCGCCAAGCAGCGCGGCATCGCGACGGTGCTCGTCGGTCACGTCACCAAGGACGGTTCGATCGCCGGTCCGCGGGTGCTGGAGCATCTCGTCGACGTCGTGCTGCACTTCGAGGGCGACAAGCACTCCGCCCTGCGCCTCGTCCGGGCCACCAAGAACCGGTACGGGGCGGCCGACGAGGTGGGCTGCTTCGAGATGGGCGAAGAGGGCATCGCCGGGTTGAGCGACCCGTCCGGGCTGTTCCTGTCCGACCGGGCGGTGGCGGTGCCCGGTACCTGCGTCACGGTCACGCTCGAAGGCCGCCGGCCGCTGGTTACCGAGGTGCAGGCTCTCGTCAACCCCGCCACGGGCGGGGGCTCGCCCCGGCGGGCGGTGAGCGATCTCGACTCGGCACGGGTCGCGATGCTGATCGCCGTGCTGGCCCGTCACGGTGCGATTCCGCTGAGCGACTCCGAGGTCTACGCGGCGACGGTCGGCGGCATCGCCGCGCACGAGCCGTCCGCCGACCTGGCGATCGTGCTGGCACTCGCCTCCGCGGCCCGCAGCATGCCGCTGCCGCAGACGGTGTGTGCCATCGGCGAGGTGTCCCTCTCCGGGGACGTGCGCCGGGTACCGGGGCTCTCGCGCCGCCTCGCGGAGGCGGCGCGGCTGGGTTTCGAGGTCGCGCTCGTACCCGCGGCGCACACCGGCGAGTCGACCGGTTCGACGGCACCCGCGCTGCGCACAATCCCGGTCGACACGCTCAGCGAGGCGCTGCGCGCCGCGGGCAACCTGGCGACGCTGAACCGGCCACGGCGCGCGTCGCTACACCCGGTGCCCGAGCGGGCTTGATCGATGATCCCTGCCTTCATCCCGGCGAACTCCCAGGCACCGCCCATACACTGAGCGCGATCGTCCGGGGGTTGGGAGCAACGTGGTCACGACCGAGTACGACCCGCTGCGCAGTGTGCTCGCCACGATGGCGCCGGGCACCTGGCTGCGCGACGGGCTTGAGCGCATCCTGCGCGGCAACACAGGTGCCCTGGTCGTCATCGGCTGGGATCGTACGGTCGAGACGCTATGCACCGGCGGCTTCCCGCTCGACATCGAGTTCTCGGCCACCCGGCTGCGCGAACTCTGCAAGATGGACGGCGCGGTCGTGCTGAACGACGACGGCAGCCGCATCCTTCGGGCTGCCACCCACCTGATGCCCGATCCGGGGATTCCGACCGAGGAGTCCGGAACCCGGCACCGCACCGCCCAGCGAGTGGCGCTGCAGACCGGGTTCCCGGTGATCTCGGTATCGCAGTCGATGCGGATCATCAGCCTCTATGTGCAGGACCGCCGCTACGTCCTGCAGAGCAGCGGCGAGCTGCTGTCGCGCGCCAACCAGGCGATCGCGACTCTCGAGCGGTACAAGGCGCGCCTCGACGAGGTCTCCAATGCGCTGTCCGCGCTCGAGATCGAGGATCTCGCCACGGTCCGCGACGCCGCGATCGTCTCGCAGCGCCTCGAGATGGTGCGCCGCATCGCCGACGAGGTCACCGGCCAAGTCGTCGAGCTTGGCACCGACGGGCGGCTGCTCGCCCTGCAGCTCGAGGAGCTGATGGCCGGCGTCGACGCCGACCGTGAGCTGATCGTGCGCGACTACGCCCCCGCCGGACGCCGGGCGCGTCCGGTCGCAGCCGTCCTGCGCGACATCGCCGAGCTGTCGGCCACCGACCTGCTCGACATCACCCAGGTCGCGCGCGCGATGGGCCTGTCCAGCACTCCCGAAGGCATGGAGTCCGCAGCCAGCCCGCGCGGGCACCGGCTGCTGTCGCGGGTCCCACGGATGCCCAATCTCATCCTCGACCGCATGGTCGAGCACTTCGGCGGACTGCAGAAGCTGCTGGCGGCCTCGGTCGACGACCTGCAAGCCGTCGACGGCGTCGGTGAGACGCGCGCCCGTGCCATCCGCGAGGCGATCTCGCGACTGGCCGAGGTGTCGATCATCGACCGCTACTCGTGATCAGCCCATCGTGAACTGCGCGGCCGTCCCCTCCTTGCCTGCGAGCAGCGCGTACAGCGTGTAGGTGCCCGCGCCGACCCGTTGCCTGGTGCCGGCACATTTCGGCTGTGACGACAGGCCCGACCACACCACGCTGACCCGCACCGCCTGCCCTGCCATCAGCGTGCGGTCGGCCGTCCCGGGCTGGATCTGGCAGTCGTGGCTGCCCCAGACCCGGGATTCGCCGTTGTAGACGCGCAGTTCGATCTGCGTGTCGGAGAGGTCCTGGACGCACGGCACCGTGGTGCTGTTCGTGACCTGCAGCATGACCACCGGCTGATCGCCGACCTGGTAAGCGGGCTTCTGGACCATCGCGGCGAGCTTGAGGCCGCTGAGGGCGCAGCGTGCAGGGGCGACGGACGTCGCCGTCGAGCCGTGCGTGGACGTCGAGCTGGCGGACGTGCTGGTGCTCGTCGACGCGGTCGTCGGCGTCGGTGCGGGTGCTGATGTGCTGGGCGAGCTCGTTGTCTGCTGCAGCGAGCTGCCCGCGCCGGTCGGCGAACTGCCGCCCCCGGGGCGAAGCACGTAGCCGGTGAGGGCGATCAGCACGATCAGGGAGCCGAGCAACGCCAGGCGCCGCCGCCAGTAGACGGACGGGGGCAGCGAGCCGACTGGATGCAACATGCTGGCGTCACGCTACCTGCCCTGCCCTGCCGTCCCCTCGCGGCACGCTGGCTCGCGATCGTGAAGGATTGCCTGGGAAACCCGCGCAATTTCGCATCGTCATCGAGGGAGCATGTCGCACGAACTCGCCGCTGCCGTCTCGTCCTGGTACGCCGAAGCGGCGCGCGACCTTCCCTGGCGGCGCCCGGACGCGACGCCCTGGGGCGTGCTGGTCAGCGAGGTGATGCTGCAGCAGACCCCCGTCGTCCGCGTACTGCCCGCCTACCAAGCCTGGCTGGCACGCTGGCCGAGGCCCGCCGATCTCGCCGCCGACTCGCCCGGCGCGGCCGTCCGGATGTGGGGCAAGCTCGGCTACCCCCGGCGCGCGCTGCGCCTGCACGCGTGCGCGCAGGCTCTCGGCGAGCGGTTCGACGGCGCCGTCCCGTGCGATGTCGATGACCTCGAGTCCCTGCCGGGCATCGGCAGCTACACCGCGCGGGCGGTCGCGGTGTTCGCCTTCGGCGGGCGGCACGCGGTCGTCGACACGAACGTGCGCCGGGTGGTGGCGCGCGCCGCCCTCGGCCAGGGCGACGCCGGGCCGCCGTCCAACCGGCGCGACTTGGCCGCCGTCGAGGCGCTGCTGCCGGACGACCCGCGTGCCGCCGCCCGCGCCAGCATCGGGTTCATGGAACTCGGTGCCCTGGTCTGCACTGCGCGCGAACCGCGCTGCGGGCAGTGTCCAGTGCAGGACTCCTGCGCCTGGGTGACCGCCGGCCGCCCGGAGTACGCGGGGCCCACCGTTCGTCCGCAACGCTTCGCAGGCACCGACCGCCAGGTCCGCGGCCTGCTGATGGACGTCCTGCGCGAATCGCACGGATCGGTCGAGCGCGCCGCCCTGAACGTCGTCTGGCACGACCGCGTCCAGCGCGAGCGCGCGCTCGCCGCTTTGCTCGCCGACGGCCTCGTCACCGAGCAGCCCGACGGCAGCTACGCCCTGCCGTCGTGAGCCCCCCGAATCGCCGGGGGCGCCTCAGCGCGCGACGGGCGCGACGCCCGCGGCCGCCGCGGTCCCGGTGGTGAAGGACGAGCCCCGGGGGCCCTATCCCCTTGATCAAGAGATCAGCTAGGTCGAATGTCGACGCAACTGATCTCTTGATCAAGGAGGGTTGGTGGGGGTCAGCCGCCCGACGCGGCACCCGCAGCGCGCCTGGCATCGGGTTCGGCGAGTTCGCGCGGTGCGTCCCGTTCCGCGCACGTTGACCCAGCGTCTCCGCCGAGACGGAATCGCCCGTGGCCTGCTCGGCGCGCCGGCTGTCCCCGAACATGACGGAGGGCCCGGGCGAATGCCCGGGCCCTCCGTGAGTTGGTGAACTACTCCGCGGTGACGTTCGCGGTCGGTGGCTCGTCAGGGATGGTGACGAGCGCCGACGGCTTGGGCTCGCCGCGGAAGGTGAACTTCTTCGGCCCGTCCTTCACCATCGGGTCCTCCGGCGCGGTGTCGACCACCACGATCTGACCGGGGGTGAGCTCGCCGAAGAGGATCTTCTCCGACAGCGCGTCCTCGATCTCGCGCTGGATGGTGCGGCGCAGCGGCCGGGCACCCAGCACCGGGTCGTAGCCCTTCTTGGCGAGCAGGTGCTTCGCCGAGGTGGTGAGCTCGAGGCCCATGTCCTTGTTTCGCAGCTGGACATCGAGGCGCGCCGCCATCAGGTCGACGATCTCGACGATCTCGTCCTGGGTGAGCTGGTGGAACACGATGATGTCGTCGATGCGGTTGAGGAACTCGGGCCGGAAATGCTGCTTGAGCTCATCGTTGACCTTGTTCTTCATCCGGTCGTAGGTGCTGCTCTCGTCGTTCGAGCCCTGGAAGCCCAGCGACACCGCCTTCGAGACGTCGCGCGTGCCGAGGTTGGTGGTCAGGATCAGGACGGTGTTCTTGAAGTCCACGACCCTGCCCTGGCCGTCGGTGAGACGGCCGTCCTCGAGCACCTGCAGCAGCGTGTTGAACACGTCCGGGTGCGCCTTCTCGACCTCGTCGAAGAGGACGACGCTGAACGGCTTGCGGCGCACCTTCTCGGTGAGCTGGCCGCCCTCGTCGTAGCCGACGTAGCCGGGAGGGGCACCGACGAGCCGCGACACGGTGTACCGGTCGTGGAACTCGGACATGTCGAGCTGGATCAGCGCGTCGTCGTCGCCGAACAGGAACTCGGCGAGCGCCTTGGACAGCTCGGTCTTACCCACACCGGACGGGCCGGCGAAGATGAACGAGCCACCGGGACGCTTCGGGTCCTTCAGGCCGGCCCGGGTGCGCCGGATCGCCTGGCTGACCGCCTTGATCGCCTGCTGCTGACCGACGACCCGCTTGTGCAGCTCGTCCTCCATGCGCAGCAGCCGGGAGGTCTCCTCCTCGGTGAGCTTGAAGACGGGGATACCCGTCCAGGTCGCGAGGACCTCGGCGATCTGCTCGTCGTCGACCTCGGCGACGACGTCGAGGTCGCCCGCCTTCCACTCCTGCTCGCGCTTGCCCTTCTCGGCCTGCAAGGTCTTCTCGCGGTCGCGCAGGGACGCGGCCTTCTCGAAGTCCTGCGCGTCGATCGCGGACTCCTTCTCACGCCGTACGTCGGCGATGCGCTCGTCGAACTCACGAAGGTCGGGCGGTGCGGTCATGCGGCGGATGCGCATGCGCGCTCCGGCCTCGTCGATGAGGTCGATCGCCTTGTCGGGGAGGAACCGGTCGCTGATGTAGCGGTCGGCCAGCCCGGCAGCCGAGACCAGCGCGGCGTCGGTGATGGAGACGCGGTGGTGCGCCTCGTACCGATCGCGCAGGCCCTTGAGGATCTCGATCGTGTGCGCCACCGTCGGCTCGCCCACCTGCACCGGCTGGAAGCGCCGCTCGAGGGCGGCGTCCTTCTCGAGGTGCTTGCGGTACTCGTCGAGCGTAGTGGCGCCGATCGTCTGCAACTCGCCACGGGCCAGCATCGGCTTGAGGATGCTCGCCGCGTCGATGGCGCCCTCGGCAGCACCGGCACCGACGAGCGTGTGGATCTCGTCGATGAACATGATGATGTCGCCGCGGGTGCGGATCTCCTTGAGCACCTTCTTCAGGCGCTCCTCGAAGTCACCGCGGTAGCGGGAGCCGGCGACCAGGGAGCCCAGGTCGAGCGTGTAGAGCTGCTTGTCCTTGAGCGTCTCGGGCACCTCGCCCTTGACGATGGCCTGAGCCAGCCCCTCGACGACGGCGGTCTTGCCGACGCCGGGCTCGCCGATGAGTACCGGGTTGTTCTTGGTGCGGCGGCTGAGCACCTGCATGAGGCGCTCGATCTCCTTCTCGCGACCGATGACCGGGTCGAGCTTGCCCTCGCGGGCCGACTGGGTCAGGTTGCGGCCGAACTGGTCCAGCACCAGGGACGTGGACGGCGTCGCCTCGCTGGCGGTGCCGGCCGGCTCCTTGCCCTGGCTGTAGCCGTTGAGCAGCTGGATGACCTGCTGCCGGACCTTGTTCAGGTCGGCGCCCAGCTTGACGAGGACCTGGGCTGCGACGCCCTCGCCCTCGCGAATGAGGCCGAGCAGGATGTGCTCGGTGCCGATGTAGTTGTGGCCGAGCTGCAGGGCTTCGCGCAGCGACAGCTCCAGAACCTTCTTGGCGCGCGGTGTGAACGGGATGTGCCCGCTCGGTGCCTGCTGCCCCTGACCGATGATCTCCTCGACCTGCTGCCGGACGGCGTCCAGGGAGATGCCGAGCGACTCGAGAGCCTTGGCAGCGACGCCCTCGCCCTCGTGGATCAGGCCGAGCAGGATGTGCTCGGTACCGATGTAGTTGTGGTTGAGCATCCGGGCCTCTTCCTGGGCCAGGACGACAACGCGACGCGCGCGGTCAGTGAATCTCTCGAACATGCACAGCTCCTTCCGCGCACTGGCGAAATTGCGGCGTACCGCTGTTATCGACTGTAGTCCTCGCAGATCACAGCGGATTGCGGTTCGACCGCTCGGGGCTCGGCCCCGGCACGCCGCCGGCACGGAATCTCGCGGCGTACAGAGGGTCCAACGCCGGGACGGGGGCGATGATGCCCGGAGATGTCCGCTGCTAGCGAACGCCCGGCCCGTCCGCGGCGCCGGCCGTACCTGGCGCCGGACCTCCGCAGCGACGGGGGATCCGCGGGTTCATCGTCGCGACCGCACGGGCAGGGTCGGGCTCATCGGCTGCTGCGTCCGCTACTGAGATGCCACGCGCCCTGACCAGGTGCCGTCAGGGCGCGTGTGGAGACCCGTGCATCAGTTCTTGGCGTGATAGGCCTCGAGGACGGTTGCCGGAATGCGACCCTTCTCGCCGACCTTGTGCCCGTTGTTGCGGGCCCATTCGCGAATCGCCTGCGTCTGCTCGCGGTCACTGCGACCGCTGCGGCCGCGTCGCGCACCGCTGCCGCTCGGCCGGCCCGGGCCCCGTGACGTACGCCGGGCGCTGCCGACGTAAACCGCGAGCGCGTCCCGCAATTTACTGGCGTTCCTGGTGGATAGATCGATTTGGTACGCGGTGCCGTCGATGCTGAAAGTGACGGTTTCCGCCGCTTCTCCGCCGTCCAGATCATCGATCAACTGGACGATGTGCTTCTGCGCCATGGGTGGAACCTTTCGTGGTAGCGGGGGCGATGCCACATTAGCGCAGGTTGCCAGAAGACAAACAGAATCGCTGAGAACTTTTCAGCGAATCAGAGCGGTTTGAGCAACGGGAACAAAATAGTTTCCCGAATTCCCTTGCCGGTGAGCAACATGACGAGGCGGTCGACCCCGAGGCCCATTCCGCCGGTTGGCGGCATACCGTATTCCAGCGCGCGCAGGAAGTCCTCATCCAACTGCATGGCTTCTGGATCACCCTTGGCCGCGGCGAGTGACTGGGCCACCAATCGGCGACGCTGCTCGACCGGATCGACCAGCTCCGAGTAGGCGGGCGCCAGCTCGATCCCGCCGATGATCAGGTCCCAGGCCTCGGCCAGCCGGGGGTCATCACGGTGCGGGCGCGCGAGCGGGCGGACGTCGACGGGGTAGTCGCGCACGAAGGTGGGCTGGATAAGTGAATGCTCAACCAGCTTTTCGTACAGTTCCAGCACGATCTGGCCGGTCGTCCAATTCGGAGCGATCGCGACATTCAATCGCTCGGCAAGCTGCCGCAACTGCGCGGCATCCGTTTCGACCGTGATCTCCTCGCCGACCGTCTCCGAAACCGCGGCGTGCACAGTGACCGTGCGCCAGGGTCCTGACAAGTCGATCTCGACGCCGTCCGGCGTGACAGCGGTCGTATTTCCGGTCGTTCGGGCGGCGCCGAGTATGAGATCGCGCGTGAGCTGAGCCATCGTGTCGTAATCGCCGTATGCCTGGTAGGCCTCGAGCATGGTGAATTCGGGTGAGTGCGTCGAATCGACGCCCTCGTTGCGAAACGTTCGGCCGATCTCGTAGACCTTCGGGATGCCGCCGACGATGCACCGCTTGAGGTACAGCTCGGTGGCGATGCGCAATGACATGTCGAGGTCGAATGCGTTGAGATGAGTCTGGAACGGCCGTGCCGCGGCGCCGCCGTGCACGATCTGCAGGATCGGCGTCTCGACCTCCAGATAGCCCTGGGCGTGCAATGTCTCGCGCAGCGAGCGGATCACCGCCGCCCGGGTGCGCACCATCTCGCGCGCCTCGGGACGGACGATGAGGTCGACATAGCGCTGGCGGACGCGCGTTTCCTCCGAGAGCGGTTTGTGGGCCACCGGCAACGGTCGCAGGGCTTTGGCGGTGATGCGCCACGAGTCGGCGAGCACCGACAGCTCGCCGCGCTTGGACGTGATCACCTCGCCGTGGACGTACACGAGATCACCGAGGTCGACGTCGGACTTCCACGCCGAGAGGGATTCGGCACCCAGCCGGTCGAGGGACAGCATCACCTGCAACTCGATGCCGTCCTCGCGCAGCGTCGCGAAGCACAGCTTGCCGGTGTTGCGGACGAAGATCACCCGCCCGGTGACGCCGACCACCTCGCCGGTCTCGGTGCCGGCGGGCAGGTCGGGATGAGCCGCCCGTACGCCGGCGAGGCTGGCGGTGCGCGCGACCCCCACGGGGAACGGCGCGGTCGCGGGGTCGGCCGCGAGCCGGTCGTACTTGTCCCGGCGGATGCGCAGCTGTTCCGGCAGATCGTCGGGGGCGGCGGCGGAACCACCCTCACGGACGTCGCCGTCGCGGGCAGCTGACTGGTCTGGCGGCGTCACCCTTGCAACCCTAGCGAGCTGGCTCGGCGCGGTTGCCACTGCCGAATGCGCGACGGATCCCCGCGTGTCCTGCCTGTTCGGGCCGCATCGCCAACCGGCAAGCTGGTCGCCGTGACGTCCTCCACTGCCCCAGCGGCCGGCATCGACGTGCGCGGCCTGGCCAAGTCGTTCCGCACCCCCGCCGGGACCGTGGCTGCCGTGCGTGGCATCGACGTGTCGATCGCTGCGGGCGAGACGGTCGCGTTGCTCGGCCCCAACGGCGCCGGCAAATCGACGACGATCGACATGGTGCTCGGGCTGCTGCGCCCGGACGCCGGCGACGTGCGGGTGTTCGGCATGACGCCGCACGACGCGGTACGCGCCGGTGCGATCGGCGCGATGCTGCAGGTCGGCGGCGTCATTGCGTACCTGACCGTGCGCGAGCTGATCGAGATGATGGCGAGCCTCTACCCCCGGCCGCTCGCGGTCGACGAGGTCGTCGAGCTGACCGGCATCCACGACCTCGTCGGCCGGCGTACGACGAAGCTGTCGGGCGGCCAGACCCAGCGGCTGCGCTTCGCGCTCGCGCTCGTCAGCAATCCCGATCTCCTCGTTCTCGACGAGCCGACGGTGGCGCTCGACGTCGAGGCGCGCCGCGACTTCTGGACGACGATGCGTGCCTTCGCATCGCGCGGCAAGACGATCGTCTTCGCGACGCACTACCTCGAAGAGGCCGACGCGTACGCCGACCGGATCATCCTCATGAGCCGGGGTCGGGTCGTCGCCGACGGGCCGGCGACCGAGATCAAGGCGACCGTCGGGCTGCGGACCATCCGCGCCACCCTGCCCGGAGCCGACCTGGCCCGGCTCACCGCACTGCCGGGCGTCACCAACGCCGACACGCGCGGGCACTCGATCGTCCTGAACTGTTCGGACTCCGATGTCGCCCTGCGCGCGCTGCTCGCGGCGTTCTCCGACGCGCACGACATCGAGGTGACCGGCGCGGGCCTCGAGGAGGCCTTCCTGCAGCTGACCGGCGACACCGTCGCCGTCGGCGCCCTGACCACCGAGGGAGAGCGATGAGCTCCCTGACCTACACGAAGTTCGAACTGCTGCGGGTCGTGCGCAACCGCCAGTCGTTCTTCTTCACCCTTGCGTTCCCGGTCATCATGTACTTCCTGCTCGCCGGGCCGAACAAGAACGACCACAACCTTGGTGGCGATGCCACCCACCCGACCGGCCTGTTCGCGCCGCAGTACTACATGGCCGGGCTGCTGTCGTTCGGCGCGATGGTGGCGGTGCTGTCCGGTGGCGCCCGCATCTCCGCCGAGCGCACGGTCGGCTGGAACCGAATGCTGCGCCTCACCCCGCTGTCGCCGCGGTCCTACCTGCGGACGAAGGTGCTGACCGGCTACCTGATGGCCGGCATCAGCATCGGCCTGCTCTACATCGCGGGCATCGTTCTCGGCGTTCGGATGCCGGTGGGTCAATGGGTGCAGCTGACCGCGCTCGTCCTGATCGCTCTCGTCCCGTTCGCCGCGCTCGGCATCGGCGTCGGCCACCTGTTGCATGACGACGCCTCCGGGCCGGCGATGGGTGGCGCGGTGTCGCTGTTCGCGTTCCTGGGCGGTAC
Source organism: Pseudonocardiales bacterium (assembly GCA_032160545.1). GTDB lineage: Bacteria > Actinomycetota > Actinomycetes > Mycobacteriales > Jatrophihabitantaceae > DATGFB01. Next base: position 11,426 of record JAVHVN010000125.1, read on the forward strand.
GTGGTTCCCGATCACCGGCGGCGGCTTCGCCGCGTTCTGCAAGCTGATCCCGTCGTTCTGGCTGGTCCGCGCCGGCTACGTCGGCCTCGGGGCCGGCGACCCGTGGAGTGCCGAAGCGTGGCTGGTGATCGGCGGGTGGTCGGTCGTGACGATCATGTTCGCCGGGTGGGCCTACCGCCGGGACACAGCTCGGGCCTGAGAACGGCGGCCCGCGCTCGCCGACGTCACCGCACCTGGGGCATGACCTTGCTCGCCACCAGTTCGAGATGGTCGAGGTCGGCGAGGTCGAGGACCTGCAGGTACAACCGGGACGCGCCGATGGCGGCGTACTCGCCGATGCGGTCGACCACCTCGGCGGGCGTACCGGCGAGCGAGTTCTTCCGCAGGTCGGCGACGTCCATGCCGATGGCACCGGCACGGCGCTTGACCTCGGCCTCGTCACGACCGACGCAGAGAACCTCGGCGGCCGAGTACAGCAGCTCGCGCCCCGAGCCGGCAGCCGCCGCACGCACCCGTTCGAAGGCCGCGGGCGTCGCCGCGCGGTCGAACGCGACGTTGAACTCGTCGGCGAACCGCGCCGCGAGCGCCGCGCCTCTCGCGCGGGCGGCACCGCCGAGGATCAGCGGAGGGCGCGGACGCTGTACCGGCTCGGGCAGCGCCGGCGAATCGCGCAGCTGGTAGTACTGGCCGTCGAAGCTGTAGGTGTCGCCGAGGGGCGTCCTCAGCAGGCCGTCGACGATCTCGACCTGCTCGGCGAAGCGGTCGAAGCGCTCGGGGTTCGGCGGGAACGGGATCCCGTACGCGGCGTGCTCGGCCGCGTACCACCCGGCACCGAGGCCGAGTTCGACGCGTCCACCCGACATGACGTCGACCTGCGCGACCGAGATCGCCAGCGGTCCGGGCAGCCGGAACGTGGCCGCGCTCACCAGCGTGCCGAGCCGCACCCGGCTGGTCTCGCGAGCGAGCGCGGCGAGCGTCAGCCAGGCGTCGGTCGGGCCGGGCAGGCCGTCGCGGCCGTCCATCGTCAGGTAATGGTCGGAGCGGAAGAAGGCGTCGAAACCGAGGTCCTCGGTGGCTCTGGCCACCCGCGCCAGGTCGTCGTAGGAGGCCCCGAGCTGCGGCTCCGTGAAGATGCGCAGGTCCATTCGCACGACCCTACTTTTCCAGCCTGGCCTCGGACGTCACCGGTCCCGGTACGGCATCGGCGCTGCCGTCGCGGTCAGGTGTTGCGGTCGTAGATGAGGCGCAGGCCCAGCAGGGTGAGATCGGGCTCGTAGCGAGTGACGGTCTCGCAGTGCTCGATGACGATCGACGCGAGGCCACCCGTCGCGATGACGGCGACCGACTCGGGGTCCTCCGGTCGCAGGGCCGCGCTCAGCCGTCGCACCATGCCGTCGACCTGCCCGGCGAATCCGTAGATCACGCCGGACTGCAGCGCCTCGACGGTGCTCTTGCCGATGGGGCCGCGGGTCGGTGCGATCAGCTCGACCTTGCGCAACTGGGCGGCGCGGGCGGCCAGCGCGTCGAGCGAGATCTCGATGCCTGGAGCGAGCGCGCCCCCGAGGAAGTCACCCTTCTCGCTCACCACGTCGAAGTTGGTGGTCGTGCCGAAGTCGACGACGATCGCCGCGGAGTCCGGCGAGAGGTGGTGCGCGGCGAGCGTGTTGACGATTCGGTCGGAGCCGACCTCCTTCGGGTTCTCGTACTGCAGGCTCACCCCGGTGCGGATGCCGGGCTCGACCAGGACCATCGGGACGTCCGGGTAGTACTGCGCCAGCATCACGCGCAGTTCCCGCATCGATGCGGGCACCGTCGAGCAGGCGGCAGTGCCGGTGATCTTGTGGTCGGTCAGCAGCCCGCGGAAGGTCAGCGCGAGCTCGTCGGCCGTGCTGCGCGCGTCGGTCTTGATCCGCCACGATCGCTCGAGCTCGTCGCCGTCGAAGACGCCGAGCACCGTGTTCGTGTTGCCGATGTCGATGGCGAGCAGCATGCGAGGTCCTCAGTCGTCCAGAGGCTGGATGTCCAGCCCGATGTCGAGCACCGGCGCCGAGTGTGTGAGCGCGCCGACTGCAAGGTAGTCGACCCCGGTCTGCGCCACCTCGCGCGCGTTGTCGAGGGCCAGGCCGCCGGAGGCCTCGAGGCGCGCCCGGCCCGCGGCGTACTCGACGGCCGCCCGCATGTCCGCGTGCGACATGTTGTCGAGCAGGACGAGCTGTGCGCCCGCGTCGATCACCTCACGCACCTGCTGGAGGGTGTCGACCTCCACCTCGAGCGGAAGCTGGGGATGCGCCGCGCGCACGAGCTCGAACGCACGCACCACCCCGCCGGCCGAGGCGACGTGGTTGTCCTTCACGAGCACGGCATCCGAGAGCGACATCCGGTGGTTCACGCCACCGCCCATGCGCACGGCGTACTTCTCGAGAGCCCGAAGTCCGGGCATGGTCTTGCGGGTGTCGCGGATGCGCGCGCCCGTCCCGTCGATCGCGTCGACCCACGCCCTGGTCAGCGTGGCGATGCCCGACAGGTGGCCGAGCAGGTTCAGGGCGGTCCGCTCGGCGGTGAGGATGTCGCGCACCGGCCCGCGCACCGTCGCGAGCACCTCGCCGGGCACGACGCGGGCGCCGTCGGACGCGCCCGGCTCGATACGCAGCCGGCCCTGACCCACGATCTCGAAGACGCGCGCCGCGATCGGCAGGCCCGCGACGACGCCCGAGCGGCGCGGCACCAGATCGGCCGCGGCGAGTGCGGTAGCCGGGATCGTCGCCGCGGTGGTGACGTCGCCGGCCGCGCCGAGATCCTCGTCGAGCGCACGCGCGATCACGTCGTCGACCACCTGCGCGGACAGCCCCGCAGCGGCCTGGGTCATCCGGTCCCCCCGGGAACGTAGGTCGAGACAAGGGCGCCGTCAGCGCTCAGCGTGGTGTCGAGATGCCCGCCCCACCGGGCGTCGTCGCGGTCGGGGAAGTCGTCGCGCCAGTGCGAGCCGCGGGTCTCTTCGCGCAGGAGCGCGGCCTGCACGAGCGCGCTCGCGACCGTGACCAGGTTCGTGGCCTCCCAGCCCTCGATGCCGGGCGTGACACCGTCGGCGTCGGCGAGCACGGCGATGCCCTTCGCCGCGGCGTCCAGCCCCGCACGGTCGCGCAGCACGCCGACATGCGTGGACATCAGCTGCTGCAGCGCCGGGCGGACCTCGTCGCCGGCGAGTCCCGTCGGCCCGTCGAGATCGACCGGGCGTTGCGGCGGAACCGGTTCACGCAGCCGGGCGACGACGGTCTCGGCGATGCGCCGCCCGAACACCAGGCCTTCGAGCAGGGAGTTCGAGGCGAGCCGGTTGGCACCGTGCACCCCGGTGCAGGCGCTCTCGCCGCACGCGAACAGCCCGGGCACCGTCGACTCGCCGGACAGACCGGTGCGGACGCCGCCACTCGCGTAGTGGCTGGCCGGGACGACCGGCACGAGCTGATGCACCGGATCGATGCCGAGCGCCACGAGTGTCGCGTAGATCGTCGGGAACCGGACGCGCCACTTCTCCGCGCCGAAGTGCCGCGCGTCGAGCCAGACGTGTTCGGCCCCGGTCTCGCGCATGCGCCGCAGGATCGCCTTGGCGACGACGTCGCGGGGTGCGAGGTCGGCGAGTTCGTGAAGGCCCTGCATGAACCGCACACCGCGGTCGTCGACGAGGAACCCGCCCTCGCCGCGCACCGCCTCACTGACGAGCGGCTGCTGCCCGCGTGAGTGCCGGCCGAGCCACGCGACCGTCGGGTGGAACTGCACGAACTCGAGATCGCGCACCACGGCACCGGCTCGCAATGCCGCCGCCACGCCGTCGCCCGTCGACACCGCCGGATTGGTGGTCGAGGCGAACACCTGCCCGATGCCTCCGGTCGCAAGGACGACCGCACGCGCCCGCACCGCCCCGACACCGTCGCGTTGCCCCTCGCCCATCACGTGCAGGGTGATGCCCGCCGCGGCGCCCGACGCGTCACGCAGCACGTCGAGGACGATGGCGTGCTCGATCACCTCGACGCCGGACGCGTCGAGGACGCGCGTGACGAGGGCACGCTCGATCTCGGCGCCGGTCGCGTCGCCACCGGCATGCGCGATGCGGTCGCGGTGGTGACCGCCCTCGCGGGTGAGCGACAACGACCCGTCGCGCGTGCGATCGAAGCGGGCGCCCATCTGCGCGAGTTCGCGCACCGCTGCCGGCCCTTCGCGGACGAGCACGCGCACCGCAGCCTCGTCGCACACGCCGGCGCCCGCGACGATCGTGTCGGTGTAGTGCTGCTCGGGCGAGTCCCCCGCGCCGAGCGCCGCCGCGATGCCGCCCTGCGCCCACCGGGTGGACCCCGCGGCGAGGACGTCCTTGGTCACCACGAGCACCCGCAGCGCCGAGTGCCGTGCGACGTGCAGCGCGGTGGTCAGGCCGGCGATGCCCGACCCGACGACCACGACGTCGGTCTCGGCCGTCCACCCGGGGGCCGGTGCGGCGAGCCGGCGCGGCAGGGTCACAGCCCCACCTCGAGGTTGTCGATCAGCCGGGTCGTCCCGACCCGCGCCGCGACGAGCAACCGAGCCGGCCCCGATACGGGAGCCGGCGCGAGGTCGGGAGCGCGCAGTTCGAGGTAGTCGACCGCGATCGCCGGGTGCGCGTCGAGCTCGCTCCGCGCGGCGGACAATGCGGCCGCGGCGCCGCGACACGCGGCCTCCCGTCCGGCGAACAGAGCCCGCGAGAGCGACGTCGCCTCCGCGCGGTCGTCGGGCGAGAGATAGGCATTGCGACTCGACAGCGCGAGCCCGTCGGGCTCACGCACGGTCGGCACGCCCACGATCGCGGCACCGAGTTCGAGGTCGAGTGCCATGCGCCGGATCAAGGTGAGCTGCTGGTAGTCCTTCTCGCCGAAGTACGCGCGGCCGGGACGAACCAGGTTGACGAACTTCGCGACGACCGTGAGCACGCCGCCGAAGTGCCCCGGCCGAACCGCCCCCTCCAGTTCGAGACCGAGCGGTCCCGGCGAGACGGTCGTCAGCGGCAGGCCGCCGGGGTAGACGTCGTCGAGGTCCGGCGCCCAGACGAGGTCGACGCCGGCGCGCTCACACAGTTCGAGGTCCGCGGACAGCGTGCGCGGGTAGCGGGCGAGATCCTCGCCCGGCCCGAACTGCGTGGGGTTGACGAAGATCGTCGCGACGACGCCGCGGCACTCGGCACGGGCGGCCTCGAGCAGCGCCGCGTGGCCGGCGTGCAGAGCACCCATCGTCGGCACCAGCCCGACCGGCCCCTCGACCCCGAGGCGCGCTGCACCGAACTCGCCACGCGAGCGCACCACCCTCATGGCAGCACCCGCAGCAGCTCGTCGGCCTGGGCGGCGGTGAGCCGGCCCGCGTCACGAGCCCGCTCGGCGGTACGTCGCGCCATCGCGACGTAGGCGGCCACGGCGCCGGGGGCCTGCTCGTGCAGCGTGCGTACGTGCGCCTTGACCGTGTCGACGTCACCTCGCGAGACCGGCCCGGTGAGTGCCGCGTCGCCGAGGCGCAACACGTTGTCGAGCGATGCGCTGAGCAGCGGCGCGAGCAGGCGTCCGGGCTGGTCGACGCCAGCACCGGCCAGCACGCCCAGCGCGTCGTTCACGAGCGTGACCAGGTGGTTCGACCCGATCGTGAGCGCCGCGTGATACAGCGGCCGTGCCGACTCGGGCACCCATACCGGCTCACCGCCCATCTCGACGACCAGCGCCTCGGCAACCGGCCGCAACTCGTCGTCAGCCGTCACGCCGAAGCTCGCTCCCGCGATGCGGTCGAGATCCTCGGGCCGTCCGGCGAAAGTCATCACCGGGTGCAGCGCGAGCGGCAGCACACCGCGCGCGGCAGCGGCGTCGAGCACGGCGATGCCGCGCGCACCCGAGGTGTGCGCCACGAGCTGCCCCGGCCGCCAGGCACCAGTGCTCGCCAGCCCGGTGACCAGCGGGCGCAAGGCGTCGTCGGGTACCGAGAGGAGGACGAAGTCGGCTGCGGTCACGACGTCGTCAGCCGGCAGGACGGGCGCACCCGGGAGCATCCGCTCGGCGCGACGTAGCGACTCGGCCGACACCGCGCTGACCGCGACGATCTGATGTCCAGCGCGGGCCAGCGCGGCTCCGAGTGCTGATCCGACCCGACCCGCTCCGACGATCCCGACGCGCAGCCGCACCGGCGGCGGTGTGGTCACGGGCGGCGTCCTCGATGGTGGTCAGGTGCAGGGCCGGGCTCGCCCGAGCCTACTGCGCCAACTAAGTTCGCTTCCCATGACGCAAGCCTCGTCCGACCTCCAGCAACTGGTCGCGGCCAGTGGCGACGCAGCCGACCTGCATGCCACCGTCCCGACGCTGTTGCTCGAGCTGCAGACCCTGCTCGGCTCGCTGACGGCCACGGTCAACGCGGAGACCGAGCGCGGTCGCCGCCCCTACCGCCCCGGCGCCGACTGGCCCAACCGGCTCGGCGACCTCGCCTACGGCGTCTACCTGCTCGCCGACCAGACCGGTGTCGACGTGGCAGCGGCGGTGCGGCGCACCGCCGACCAGTTGCGGCTGCAGGGGTCGCGCGCTCGCGCGACCGCCGAGGGCGACTGGCCCTTCGAGGCGCACTGATGCCCGTCCGCCGGCGCATCCTCATTACCGGTGCGAGCAGCGGGCTCGGGGCGGAGATGGCCCGGCAGTTCGCAGGCCTCGGCCGCGACCTCGGGTTGTGCGCGCGGCGGACGGAGCGTCTCGACGAGCTGCGCGGCGAGATCCTCGCCGGTCACCCCGGGCGCACGGTCGCCGTCCGGCCTCTCGACGTGGACGACCACGACGCGGTGTTCACGGTCTTTCGCCAGCTGCGCGACGAGCTCGGCGGCCTCGACCGGGTGATCGTGAACGCGGGCCTGGGTAAGGGCGCCCCGATCGGAACCGGCCGGTTCGACGCCAATCGTGAGACCGCGATGACCAACTTCGTCTCGGCGCTCGCACAGTGCGAGGCGGCGATGGAGATCTTCCGCGAGCAGGGCGACGGGCACCTGGTGGTCATCTCGTCCATGTCGGCAATGCGCGGAATGCCGCGGACACTCACGACCTACGCCGCGAGCAAGGCCGGGATCGCGGCGCTCGCCGAAGGGATCCGCGCCGACGTGCTCGGCAAGAAGATCGAGGTCACCACCATCTTCCCGGGCTACATCCGCTCGGAGATGAACGATCAGGTTGCGCAGAAGACGCCGTTGATGAGCGACACCGTCAGTGGGGTACGGGCCCTCGTCAGGGCCGTCGAGCGAGAGCCGGCCGAGGCGAAGGTTCCGGCGTGGCCGTGGGTGCCGCTGGGTGTGGTGCTGCGGCACGCCCCCCTGAGGGTGCTGCGGCGCCTCTCGTGACGGCCGTCACCTCCGGGCCTGGCAGTCCCGTAAGGCGGATCGGCTGAACAAGATTTCCCTTGCTAGACAAGGGCATGCCCACAACCCCGATGCGAACAGCGCTTCGCCGGCGCATCCGCCCGGACTTCCGCAAGGCGGTGGTCGCGGCCGTCCTGGCCGTCGTCGCGCAGGAGGTGGTGCATGCCGTCGGCGGAGTGCACGCCGCGAGCCTCCACATGCGGCTGATCGCGTATGCGTGTGCACTCGTCTTCGTCATCGCCGGTGTCGGTGCCACCCGCCTGGCGGCCGGCGAGCTCGCCCGCGTGAGCGAGGCACGCGCTGGGAGCGCTGCGTCCACGCCGCTGCGAGTGGCCTGCCTGCTCGCCGGATACGGCATGGTCGGGCTGATCGCGCTCGACGTCTTCGCGCTGCCGGTGGGGCACCTGCTCGTGGGTGGCGCGGTCACCGGCATCATCGTCGGCATAGCTGCGCAGCAGGCGCTGGGCAACGTCTTCGCCGGGCTGGTCCTGCTGTTCGCCCGTCCCTATGTGCCCGGCCAGACGATCCGGGTGCGCTCCGGGTCGTTCGGCGGTCCGCTGGATGGGACGGTCACCTCCGTCGGGCTGCTGTACACCACTCTCGTCACCGCCGAAGGCCCCGTGAACATCCCGAACAGCGGCCTGCTCGGCTCGGCCGTCGGGCCGGTGGCGACGGCGCCCTCGGCCCCACCTGCTGCCCCGCCCGCTGCCCCGCCCGCTGCCCCGCCCGCTGCCCCGCCTGCTGCCCCGCCTGCTGCCCCGGCCCCGCCTGTTGCCCCGCCGCCGCCGGGCCCGGTCACCGTTCCTGCCGCGCCGCCGGTCACCGCTTCGACGGTCACCGCCGCGGCGCCGCCCCTGCCCCCGCCTCCCGCGACTCGCGATCGCTCCATCGACGACACGCAGGTGCTGTTCACCCGCTGACGCGCCGCGCGAAGGCGACGAGCAGGTGGGTGTGACGGTTTGGGTGTTGTGTGTCCACAGCCGGATTTTCGTGCACAGGTTCGAATAGGGCGGGGGTGGGGTGGTGTGCCGGGCGGCAGGCTGGGGGCATGTCCTGCTCGGTGTCGCTCGGCTCGCCGGCCGCTGCCGCGGCGGTGGCGGCGGTGGCGGGGTTGGCTGCCGCGGTGGACGCGTTGGCCGGGTTGGAGTTGGCCGGGTTGTCCGGTGAGCAGCTGCTCGCGACGGTGGCGGCGGTGGAGGGGCAGCGCAACCGGTTGGCGACCACGGTGGATCACGCCCTGATCGCCGAGACCGACCAGCGCCGGGTCTGCCTGGACCG
>JAVHVN010000138.1:0-4644 GCA_032160545.1 Pseudonocardiales bacterium
GATCGGCGAGTTCGACGGGAAGATCAAGTACGACGAGGGCGGCATGGCGACCGTCTACGCCGAAAAGCGCCGTGAAGACCGGCTGCGCGAAGCGGGGTACGAGGTCGTCCGCTTCGGCTGGACCGACGTGCAACGACGTTCGCAGTGGATTGCAGCCCGAGTGCGCGCGGCGTTTGCTCGGCACCAACTGCGCCGGCCCTGACGGTGGCCACGACTGCTCGACACCTCGGCCTCGCATGGCCCCCGCGCGACGGCGCGGCCTCGACCGCTCGGGCCTCGCATGGCGAATGCGACCCTCGCAATGCCAACACGGTGTGCGAGGCATGCGCTAGCCATGCAAGGCTCAGAACAGGGGGATTTCGGGCTCAGGACAGGGGTTCGGGACTAGGGCTGGGGGATTCGGGCTCAGGGCACGGGGGGATTCGGGCTCACGGCACGGGCGGATTGCGGGCTCAGGCCACCAGACCGAGCTTGCGCAGTTCGACGGTCAGGTCGTGCGGGTTCGTCGACGCCTGCATGGCCGCTTCGAGTGTCACGACACCATCGCGGATCAAGGCCACCAGGTGCTGGTCGAACGTCTGCATGCCGTAGTACGAGCCTTCAGCGATGAGGTCGCTCATCTGCGCGGTCTTGTCCGGGTCGGAGATCGCCTCGGCGATACGACCGGTGTTGATGCAGACCTCCATGGTCACGCAACGGCCTTCGCCGTCGGCCCGCGGAACGAGCCGCTGGCAGACCACGCCGCGCAACGCACCCGCAAGTGACAGGCGCACCTGCTTCTGCTCATGCGGCGGGAAGAAGTCGATGATGCGGTTCACGGTCTCCTGGGCGTCGGTCGTGTGCAGGGTCGACATGACGAAGTGACCAGTTTCGGACGCCGCAAGCGCCGCCTTCACGGTCTCCTGGTCACGCATCTCGCCGACGAGAATCACGTCGGGGTCCTGCCGCATCGCTGCCCGGAGCGCGGTTCCGAAGTCCTCGGTGTCGACGCGCACCTCGCGCTGGTTGATCATCGCCAGCTTGTCGAAGTGCAGCACCTCGATCGGGTCCTCGACCGTGACGATGTGCACTTCGCGGTTGTTGTTGATGTGGTCGATCATGCCTGCGAGCGTGGTCGACTTGCCGACGCCGGTCGGGCCTGTGACGAGCACAAGACCGCGCGGCTCGAGCGCGAGGGAACCGAGGATGGCCGGCAGGCCGAGGTCCTCGAGAGGGATCGCGCCGACGCTCACCTTCCGGAAGACGAGGCCAGCCGACCCCCGGGAGCGGAACGCATTCACCCGGAAACGGCCTACGCCGGCGAGCGAGTACGCGAAGTCGGCCTCGTTCGTCCTGGCGAACATGTCGACGAGGTCCTTGCGCATGACCTCGACCACCATCGCCTCGGTGTCGGTCGCGGTCAGGTCGCGAGTCTGCAGCTTGCGAAGGATGCCGTTGATCCGGACGCGCGGCGGCGAGCCGACCTTGCAATGTAGGTCCGATCCTCCGGACTCGACGAGTGCGCGCAGGAAAGGCTCGATGGTCGGGATACCGGTCACACCATTACTTCGGCCGCCCGGCCCGCCGCCTTGACCCAGGCCGCCGCCGAAGTTCGGCCGAATGCCGCGCTCCGCGGCCCCGGCTACCCGATGACGGCGATCAGATCGCCACCCTTACCCGATGACGGCGATCAGATCGCCTTCCTGGACGACGTCACCCTCGGCGACCTTCAGACTGACCGTGCCGGAGGCCTCCGCGATGACCGGGATCTCCATCTTCATCGATTCGAGGATGGCAAGGGTGTCGCCGTCATCGACGTGGTCGCCCTCTGCCACCACGATCTTCCAGACGTTGGCGACCATCTCGGCGCGCACTTCCTCGGCCACAGGGGCTCCTTCCGGGTCAGTCCTGGAATCCAACCATCCGGCGCTCGGGGCCGCCGGTGTGGCCTGCTCAGCTCGCTGGGTTCGCCTTGGGTGCGCGCATCCGGTCGATGAGTCCGGTGTCATAGGTACCGGCGACGAACTCGGGGTCGCCGAGCAATTCCACGAAGAACGGCAGGTTCGACTTCAGGCCCTCGATCTGGAAGCCGGCCACCGCCGCACGCGCCCGCTCCAACGCCGTCGCCCGGTCGGGCCCGTGAACACAAAGCTTCGCAAGCAGCGGATCGTAGAACGGCGTCACGGTGTTGCCTTGCGCGTATCCGGCGTCGACCCGGACGCCGGAACCCGACGGCTGGATCCAGGTCGTGATCGTGCCGGGACTCGGCAGGAACCGCTTCGGGTCCTCGGCGTACACGCGCAGCTCGATCGCATGTCCGCGGGCCGCCACGGCGTCCGGGTCGAAGGTGGGCGGTTCGCCCGCTGCCGCGAGGAGCTGCTGCTCGACGAGGTCGATGCCGGTGACCAGCTCGGTGATCGGATGCTCAACCTGTAGGCGGGCGTTCATCTCGAGGAAAAAGAACTCACCGCCGGTAGCCAGGCTCGCGGGGTCGAGGAGGAACTCGACGGTGCCGGCGCCCACGTACCCCACCGACTCGCCCGCGCGCACCGCAGCGTCGATCATCCTGGCGCGCAGCTCGGGCGTGAGCACCGGACACGGCGTTTCCTCGGCGACCTTCTGGTGGCGACGCTGCACCGAGCAGTCGCGTTCGCCGAGTGCGACGACGCGGCCACCGGCGAGTCCGAGGATCTGTACCTCGACATGTCGGGCCGACGCAACGTACTGCTCGAGCAGGATGGACGGATTGCCGAAGAATCGCTCGGCCCGCGATTGTGCGGTGGCGAACGCCGTCCGGAGTTCTGCTTCGTCGCGCGCGACGCTCATGCCGATGCCACCGCCACCACCGGCGGCTTTCACCATCACCGGGTAGCCGACGTCGTTGGCCGCGAGCACGGCCGCGTCGACGTCGACGACAGGCTCGCGGGTACCGCGCGCGATCGGGACGCCCGCGTCACCGACGAGGTTGCGCGCCGCCACCTTGTCGCCCATGGCGACGATGGCCTGCGGCGAGGGCCCGATCCAGACGAGTCCGGCATCGATGACGGCCTGCGCGAACGCCGCGTTCTCGGATAGAAATCCGTAGCCGGGGTGAACCGCGTGTGCACCCGACTGGTTTGCCGCCTCGAGCACCCGCGCGACGTCGAGATAGATTTCGGCCGGCGGGGGCGCGCCGAGCAGCACCGCCTCGTCCGCCTCCTTGACGAACGGCAGATCCGCGTCGGCTTCGGAGTACACCGCGATGGCCTTGAGGCCCATGCGCTGCACCGTGCGGATGATCCGACGTGCGATCTCCCCGCGGTTGGCGATCAGGACGGACTCGAACACCAGCAGCAACCTTCCAGTTCAAGACGTTGGACAGGTCAAGAGCGCGTATCAGGATGGGCAAGGGCGACGCCCGAGCCCGTTCTCCGGTCGGCGGGTCAAGGTCTTCTGGAGTCGCCCACCAAGCGCCACGCCGCGGGTATCAGCGCACCGGCGACGACCGCCTTCAACAGGTCGCCGAGGATGAACGGAGCAGCGCCCTTCGCGATCGCGGTCGTGTACGACCAATGGAAGAGATGGGCGAGCCACCAGACAGCCGGGATGTAGATGACTGCGGTCGCCAGGAGGAACGACCCGGCGAGGGTGTCCACGCGGCGGTCGACTCCCCGGCGTGCCTGCCAGCCGACCAGCAGCGTCGCGAGCAGGAACCCGACGAAGTAGCCGCCCGTGGCGCCGTGGATGACCGCCCAACCGTGTTTCGCGTCCGCGAACACCGGAAGGCCGGCCCAGCCGATCGCGACATACAGCACCTGGCCCGCAAGGCCGCGCAAGGGGCCGACCACTGCGGCCGTGAGCAGCACGCCGAACGTTTGCCCGGTGACGGGCACCGGGTTGTTCGGCAGCTTGAAGGACAGCTGCGCCAGCAGCGACATGAGCGCCGCGACACCGACGACGAGCACGATGTCTCGAGTCAGGCTTCTCGGCAGCCGGTCCGCGAGGACCGGGCGCCGGCCCGTAAAGGTACGAGACGGCCCGTACGCGGGCAGGGAAACGGTCACGTGCGGGTCCCTTCGGTCGACTACCCGCCTCGTCGGCTGCGAGGCGATCAGCAAGTGAACCTACCGGTCGCTCGCGATCACACCGACAGTCGAACCCGCACGAAGTTTCAGGCCGGCAGTTGGCGGAACCGCTCATTGGCCTGCGCCACGATGCGGGTCAGCGTCTCGACCACCTGCGGGTCGTACTCGTACGCCATGCCGAGACGCAGCCGCTCGAGCGCATCGGCGCTCACTTCAGCGCTCGTGCTTGTGCCGACCAGGTCGTCGTAGGCGCTCGCCGCCTTGATGATGCGGCTCTCGATGGGCAGCGTGTGATCGGGCGCCTCGCGATGGCGTCGGTAGGGGTCTGCCTGCCGAGCAACGATCTCCGCCACGTGGTCGAGCACGCCGGTGGTCTTGATGACGTCGGCGCCGAGCTCGGCTACCCGCCGCCGCTCGACGGGAGCCACGACGAGGGTCGAACCGCCGGGAATCGGGTCGATGAGCGAGAGCTGGCCGATGTCGTGCAGCAGTGCGGCGTATTCGAGCTCCAGCAGGTTGTTCTCGGTCAGCCCGAGGTCCTGGCCGATCGCGATCGCGAGCTGGCTGACGCGGTGGGCATGGCCGTCCTCGACGTATCCGC
>JAVHVN010000163.1:0-18066 GCA_032160545.1 Pseudonocardiales bacterium
GGGGCGCCCGCTTCTGTCAGACGGCGCGGTGGGCGTGGCGGCGCTGCGCGCGCTCGGCCAGGACGGCGACGCGGTGCCAGCGGCGGGCGGCAGCCAGCTCGCGGGCGACGCGGCGCTGATGCGCCTCCCGGTCGAGCGAGCGCATATGCTCGCGCGCCAGGGCTTCGTGCAGGGTGTACATCTTGGTGCTCCTTGACGTCGATGGTGTGTTCTGCCTGGCAGGTGAGCGCAGGGCCTGCGAGCTGACACAGGTCATGCGGCCACCTCGATGCGGTCGTTCTTGCGCGGACGACCGCGGGGACGCTTGCGCGCAACGATCGCGCCGCGTTCGAAGATCTCGCCGCCCCAGACGCCCCAGGGCTCCCGACGCTCGATGGCGCCGGTCAAGCAGGCGAGCCGAGCCGGGCATCCGAGGCACAGGGCCTTGGCGTGCTCGAGCTGCGCCGGGGTCTCGGCGAACCACAGATCGGCGTCCTGCACGCGGCAGGGAACGTCGTCGGGACATTCCTTGGCGAGCGGGTCGAGTCCGATCGTGCCGAGCGACGTTTGCAGGCCCTGGGCCGGGTCGGCGAACGCCGGTGCAGCGATCTCCTCTGGCGCGAAGCTGGTCAACACGTCGGGTCACCTCCTTCGAGTTGTCTGGCGTTGTGAGTAGTGGCGGACAGGGATCGGGCGGACGGATTGCCGGACAAACAACGAGGCCGCGGTTCCCAAGTGGGAGCCGCGGCCTCGAGGAGCCTGACGCTGATCGTGATCAGCGGGGAACCCCTCGAGGTGGGCGGTCCTGCTTGGCGGCGCGGCGACCGGCCGAGACCATCGGGTTCGGGATGACAGCGGTCGTCGTAGCGGCGGCGCGCACACCGGTGCCCGGAAGATCGGACGTCGGTGCGACGACGTAGCCCGGCGTGCTGCCGTGCAGTCCGGTGCCGCCGTGCAGTCCGGTGCTCGCTGCCGAAGTCACTGCCGTCGATGCGGGCGCGGCGCACCATGTGGTACCGATGCCAGCGGGCACGACGAACGGCGACGTGCCGGAGACGGCACCCGTGGTCGGAGTCGTCATCGTGATCATGGGGCCACCCCCTCTCGTCGTCGGTCGGGCAACGGTGATTGCCGGACGTGCGCGTCGGTGTGGATGCAGGCTAACGGTGCCCGGAAAGGAGCCGCAACCTTATTTATTCGCGGACCTGATCTTGGGTGTCGCGAGAGAAAGGCCGGGACCCAGGCGACGCGAGCGGACGCAGGCTGACGGTGCGCTCAGCCGGCGACGACCACCGAGTCAGGTTCGGCTCCGCGCAGCACGGCGAGCACGGGATCGGCGTAGCGCTCGAGCTTGGCCGGGCCGACGCCGTTGATGCGCGCCAGCTCGATCCGCGAGCTCGGCTGGGCGTCGGCGATCGCGACCAGCGTCGCATCGTTGAACACGACGTACGCGGGAACGCTCTGCGCGTCGGCCTGCGCCTTGCGCCACGCGCGAAGCCGTCCGAACAGTTCGGCATCGGCGGCCTCGGGGGCAGCCGCCCGCTTCTTCGGCAGGACCGGATCGGGACGTCGCGACGCAGGCCGCAGCCCGTCCAGGAACCTGCTCGGCCGGCGACCGCGGCGCTGGCCGGGGCTGCGGGCCAGGGCCCAGGACAACGCGAGCTGTTGCCGCGCCCGGGTGATGCCGACGTAGAGCAACCTGCGCTCCTCGGCGATCTGCGCCGGCGTCGTCGCGTGCTGGATCGGCACGGTGGTGTCGGTGAGCCCGACGAGGAACACGGCGTCCCACTCGAGGCCCTTCGCCGAGTGCAACGAGGCCAGGGTGACGCCCTGCACCGTCGGGGCGTGCTGCGCCGCGGCCCGGGTGTCGAGTTCGGTGCTCAGCTCGGCCAGTCGCGCCTCGGGATGCGTCGCGTGCAGATCCTCGGCCAGGGCGACCAGCGCCGCGAGGGATTCCCAGCGCTCGCGCGCCGTCCCGCCGGCGGGGGGCGACTCGGCGTGCCAGTTCAGGCTCGACAGAACCGAGCGGACCGCGTCCGGCAGCGCCTCGTCGCCCTCGCCCGCGCGAGCGGCGCCACGCAGCAGCAGGCGCGCCTCGCGGATCTCGGGACGGTCGAAGAACCGCTCGCCGCCGCGCAGGACGTACGGGACCTGCTCGGCCGACAGCGCCTGCTCGTACACCTCCGACTGCGCGTTGATGCGGAACAGCACCGCCATCTCTGCCGCGGGGGTGCCGGCGTCGATGAGGGCCCGGCACCGCGCCGCAACCGCCGCGGCCTCGGCCGGCTCGTCGTCGAACTCGGTGAAGGTCGGCTCGGGCCCGTCGGGTCGCTGCCCGACCAGGGTGAGATGGACGCCCTCGGCATCCGCACGGATCAGCTTGTTGGCGAGCGACACGACCTGTGGCGTGGAGCGGTAGTCACGTTCGAGCCGCACGACGACGGCGTCTGGGAACCGCAACCGGAACCCGAGCAGATGCTGCGGCGTGGCCCCGGCGAAGGAGTAGATCGTCTGGTTCGCGTCGCCGACCACGCACAGGTCGCTGCGGTCGCCGAGCCACGCGTCGAGCAACCGCTGCTGCAGCGGCGAGACGTCCTGGTACTCGTCGACCACGAAGTGCCGGTAGCGCGAGCGGACCTCCTCGGCCACGTCGCGGTACTCCTCGATCGCACCCGCCATGACCAGCAGCAGGTCGGCGAAGTCCAGCTGGCCGGAGCGCCGTTTGGTCTGCTCGTACTCGGCGTACACGCGCGCGACGGTGTCGGGCGTCATCGGCGCCTCGCGCCCGGCCTCCCGGGCACGGGCGGGGTACTGCTCAGGCGTGGCGAGAACGGCCTTGGCCCACTCGATCTCGGCGGCGAGGTCCCTCAGCTCGGTGCGATCGGTGCGCAGGCGCAGCCGCGCCGCCGCATTGCCGACCAGGCGCAGCGGTTTGTCGACGACATCGGGCATCGAGCCGCCCAGGACGCGCGGCGCGAAGTAGGTCAACTGCCGCAGCGCCGCCGCGTGGAAGGTGCGCGCCTGGACCCCGGCCGCTCCGAGCACCCGCAGCCGGCCGCGCAGCTCACCGGCCGCGCGCGCGGTGAACGTGAGGGCCAGCAGCTGATCGGCCGGCACCGCGCCCGCGCGCACCGCGTACGCGATGCGGTGGGTGATCGCGCGCGTCTTGCCGGTACCCGCGCCGGCCAGGATGCAGACCGGCCCGCGCACCGCCTCGGCCGCGGCGCGCTGCTCGGGGTCGAGGCCCTGCAGCACTGCGTCGGCGGTCACTCCCCGATCCTGCCAGCGACCCCGGACAGCCGGCGGCCGCCGTCTGCGGATGTGTGATCCGCCGCCCTGCAGGGAATGCCGATCAAGGGACGGCGTGTTGAGCCCTCAACTGGCTCCTGAGCGAGGAGAAACCGCGCGATGCTGACGATGTACACGACCGACTGGTGCGGGTTCTGCGTGCGCCTGAAGGACGGCCTGCGGCGTGCAGGCATCGAGTTCGCCGAGGTGAACATCGAGTACGACGACACCGCGGCCCAGCTGGTCACCTCCGTCAACGGTGGCAACCGGACGGTTCCCACGCTCGTCTTCCCGGACGGCACCGCGCTCACCAATCCCAGCGTCGCCCAGGTCAGGGAGCGGCTCACCGCTTGAGCCGCTCGTACCGGCCGATCGCGGCTGAGGAGCTCGCCGAATACGTCGCCGACACCCTCACCGCGCGGCCCGTGCCGGGGGCGGCGCTGCGGGTGGCCCTGGACGGTCCCGCGTGCGCCGAGCCGACGGCCGTGGCCGAGACGTTGCGGACCCCGCTGCTCGTGCGGGGCAGGCCGCTGACGGTCGTCCGGGCCGAGTCGTTCTGGCGCGACGCGTCGCTGCGGCTGGAGTACGGGCGTGAGGACGTCGAGTCCTTCGCACAGTGGCTGGACGAGGGCGCCACGCGGCGTGAACTCCTCGAGCCGCTCGGGCCGGGCGGGTCAGGCGTCTACCTGCCCTCGCTGCGTGACCCGGTGAGCAATCGGTCCACGCGCGAACGCGCCCGTGCGGCACGTCCGGGCGAGGTCGTCGTGCTGGCGGGAGAACTGCTGCTCGGCCGCGGGCTCCCGTTCGACGTGACGCTCCACCTCGGGTTGTCACCGGGTGCGCGCGAGCGGCGCACCGATCCCGCGCGGCAGTGGACGCTCGAGGCCTGGCGCGACTACGACGAACGGGTCCGTCCGGCCGAGTCGGCCGACATCGCGATCCGCTACGACGACCCGAGCCGGCCTGCCCGGAGCGGGTAACCGCCCATTGCGCAGTGCCGACATCGGTGCCAGGTTTCCGTCATGAGCACCCCTGCCAAGGCACCCGTCCTGCTCGTCCACGGCCTCTGGTTGCACGCGAGTTCCTGGCAGCCGTGGATCGTGCACCTGGCCCGATCCGGATATGCGGCAACGGCACCCGGTTGGCCGAACGAGCCGGCCACCGTGCAGGAGGCTCGCGCCAACCCGAGCGCCGTCGCGGGCTACGGCATCGACGCGGTCGTCGAGCACTATGCATCCATCATCGCGACCATGCCGGCGAAGCCGATCGTCATCGGCCACTCCTTCGGTGGGCTGGTCGCTCAACGCCTGCTCGGGCAGGATCTCGCCGCCGCCGCGGTCGGCCTCGACGCCGCACCAATCAAGGGAGTGCTGAGCTTGCCGGTGTCGTCGCTACGGGTCGCCTCGATCGCGTTGCGCGATCCACGCAACCGAGGCCGCGCCGTCTCACTGACCCGGGAGCAGTTCAGGTACGGCTTCGGCAATGCCGTCTCGCAGGCGGAGTCGGACCAGCTTTTCGACGAGTGGGCGGCGCCGTCGCCGGGGCGGCCACTGTTCGAGGCGGCGTTCTCCGCCTTCTCGCCGAAGTCCCCGACCACGATCGCGACGCGCAACTCCGGCCGAGGCCCGCTGTTGCTGACGGCGGGCGGCAGGGACCACACCGTTCCCGCCAGCATCTCGCACGCCACCAAGAAGCTCTACCGGCATTCGCCGGCGGTCACCGACATCATCGACTTCCCCGGTCGGGGGCACTCGCTGGGGATCGACAGCGGCTGGACGGAGGTCGCCGACGCCGTGACCGGCTGGCTGGCGAAGCAGGGCCGGTAGAGCCGGCGGACTCACCCCGGCAGCTCGCCGGCGAGCCAGCGGTCGATCAGATAGCGCGAGATCGACAGCTTCGGGGATACGGCGCACAGGCGGGCGGACGGGTCCGGCTCGGCCCCGGTGTCGACCCGCTCGGCCGCCCGTCGCACCTCGTCGCGCGTGAACCAGCCCGCCTCGGCGATCTCGGTCTGGTCGACGCTGAGTTCGGCGGCGCCGTCGAGCCGGGCACCGAAGCCGAGCATCAGAGAGGACGGGAACGGCCACGGCTGGCTTGCCACGTAGCGGACGTCGCGGATCCGGACGCCAACCTCCTCGAACACCTCGCGGGCGACCGCAGCCTCGATCGACTCGCCTGGCTCGACGAATCCGGCGAGGGTCGAATACCGGCCCGGCGCCCAGTCGACCCCGCGCCCGAGCAGGGCCCGATCCCCGTCATGAATCAGCATGATCACCGCAGGGTCGGTGCGCGGGAAGTGATCGCTGGCGTCGGCCGGGCAGGTCCGCGTCCAGCCTGCGTTCGACTCCGCGGTAGCAGCGCCGCATCGCGGGCAGTGGGTGTGCCGCTGGTGCCACTGCTCGAGGGCGATGGCGGTCGTCAGCAGCCCGGCCTCGAGGTCGTCCAGCCCGAGGCCGATGTCCCGCAGCGTGAGCCAGTCACCCGCGCCACCGTCGACGGTGGCGGCGAAGTACGGCATGCCGCCGGCAAGACCCAGGAACCGCCGTGGCGCGCCCGCCGGGACCTCGGCCGCCGAGCCGAGCGACAGCCGCCCCCTGTTGGTGACCGGTGTCGCCGAACGCGGGGTGACCAGGACGACCCGCGCACGGCTCCACGCGTCGGCCAGCCAAGCCACGTCTCGCCTGCGGTGTGCGGCCCGGTCGAAGGCGACGCGTGACAGCAGCGGGCCGTCCGCCGACGGCGGGTCAGGCATCCGCTGAGCGCTCGACCGGACCCAGGGTGGCCAGGGGGTCGATGATCGACCGCGCGTCACCGACGACGACGTCGACGAGCCGGGCGGGCGCGAAGAACTCGTGCGCCGCGGCGCCGACGTCGTCGACGGTCACGGCCGCGAGCCGCTTCGGGTGCTCGGCGATCCAGTCCAACCCGAGACCGAACGCGGACAGAGCGGTGAGCGTCGAGGCCAGACCCGCCTGGGTCGCTGTCGACAGGGCCAGGGTTCCGATGGCGTACTGCCGCACGGCGTAGACCTCCTCGCCGGTGACCGGCAGCGAAGCGATCCGGCCGAGTTCGTACCGAGTCTCGAGCAGTGCGGGTGCCGTCACCTCGGTGGCGACCTCGACGTCGAACAGCAGCGACGACCCGAGCACGTTGTGCTCGATCCGGCTGTGCGGACCGTAGGTGTAACCCTTGTCCTCGCGCAGGTTCTCCGTCCACCGCGATGAGAAGTACCCGCCGAAGACGAGGTTGGCCAGCTGCAGTGCCGGGTAGCGCGCGTCGGCACGTGGCAGAGCAGCTCCCCCGATGCGGAGCGAGGACTGCACCGAGTCAGGCCGGTCGACGACCAGCAGCGGGCCCGGCTGCGGGGTCGGCAGGGCGGGGACGCGAGCCTCGGGTGCCTGACCCGTCCACGACCCGAGCGCCTTCTCGACCTGGTCGAGCACCCGCTTCGGGGCGATGTCACCGACGATCACGAGCACCGCTGCGGACGGCCGCACCATCTGCTGGTGCAGGGCGCGTACCTGCGCCGGTGTCACCGCCGCGACCGCGTCCGGCTGCGGCAGGTCGTGCGCGTAGGGGTGCGCGCCCCACATCCGGCGGGCGAGCGCCTCGCTGGCGACCACGCCGGCTCGTGACCGGGCGATCGACAACCGCTCGATCAGTCGGTCGCGCTCGGTGGCGACTTCGTCCTTCGGGTACGCGGGATCGGTCAGGACGGTCGCGAGCAGCTCGAGCATCTGGCGCAGGTTCGTGGCGAGCGCGTTGCCGCCCACAAGCAGCCGGTCGGCATCGACACCGACGGAGAAATCTCCCCCGAGACTCTGCACGGCCGCGGCGAGACCGGCGCGGTCGTACGGTCCCGCGCCGGTCAGCATCGCATCGGACAGCAGGGCGGCGCGCGCCGGCTGCGTCGGCCGGGCCGACTGGAACGGGACGCGGAGCCGCACTTCGACGAGCGGCACGCCGGGCTTGCGAACGGCGATGACCCGCAGGCCGTTGCTCAGCACGGCTTCGGCGACGGTGAGCCGCTTCGGGGCCCGTGGGGTCGTCAGCGCGGGGACCGGCGAGGTCATCGCACACCCCCGGCCACGAGTTCGACGACCGCACGAGCGTCCGGCCGCAATGCCGCCGCGGCCCGCCGGACAGCGTCCTCGGTGACGGCGGCGAGGCGGCCGGGTAGCTCGGCGACCAGCCCTGCGCGTCCGTAGAGCAGCTCGAACTTGGCGAAGTTCAGCGTGCGCGAGAGAACGGCGTCCAGCTCACGCATCAGCACGCTGACGAGCCGGGTACGGACCCGGTCGAGCTCACCGGGCTCGAGTCCCTGGTCGGCGACGCGCACCAGCTCCTCGTCGATCGCGAGCAGGATGGCCTCGAGCGAGCCGGCGTCGGGATAGTGCGCGGTGATCGTCAGCGCGGTGGGGTCGCGCTCGTCGAAGGGGTCACCGAACTCGCCTATGTACGCACCGACGTCGGTCACCAGGTGGTCGCGCTGGACCAGCCGCCGTTGCAGCCGGGAGGCGTCGCCGTCGGTGAGCAGCTCGGTGAGCAGCACGTTGGCGAGGTGCCCGTCGAGGTCCTTGATCGGGTCACCGACGCGGTAACCGATCGCCACCGCAGGGATGGGCGCGTGCGGGTCGTCGTGCGCGGCGCGCCGCTCGCCGGCGAGCGGCGGCTCGGCGAAGCTCGGCCGTTTCGGGCGCGGGCGTTTCCTGATGGGTCCGAAGTGCCGCTCGACGAGGGCGAGGGTCTCGTCGACGTCGAGGTCACCCGAGACCGCGAGCACCGCGTTGGCCGGCGCGTAGTACTTGCGGAAGAAGTCGCGGGCGTCGTCGACCGTGGCGCTTTCGAGGTCCTCGAAGCCGCCGTACCCGTTGTGCGAGTTCGCGAACGTGTCGAACAGGACCGAGGGCAGGACGAGCCACGGGAACCCGCCGTAGGGCCGGTTCATCACGTTGACCCGGATCTCCTCCTTCACCACGTCCAGCTGGTTGCTGAGGTTCTCCTCGGTGATTCGCGGCGCGAGCATCCGGTCGGCCTCGAGGAACAGTCCGCGTTCGAGCGCGTTCGACGGCAGCGCCTCGAAGTAGTCCGTGTAGTCGAAGTGCGTGCTGCCGTTGAACGTGCCGCCCGAGGACTGCACGTAGCGGAAGTGCTCGAGCTTCTCGAGGTTCGCCGAGCCCTGGAACATCAGGTGCTCGAACAGGTGCGCGAAGCCGGTGCGCCCCTCCGGCTCGGAGCGGATGCCGACGTCGTAGAGGACCGCGACACCGACGACCGGCGCGGAGCGGTCGGGCGCGACGACGACGCGCAGGCCGTTGTCGAGCGTGTGGTGCGTCAGGTCGAAGGTGGGGGTGGGCTTTGACACGGTCGCGGAGCGGGACACGCGCGCCACCCTAGTTCGCCGACCCGTACGCGAGCCCGGCGCGGCCGACGCTCGCGAGATTCGACCAGAGCAGTGCGGCGGCCTCAGCGCCCTTGTAGAGCATCGAGAGGTTCACCTTCTCGTTCGGCGCGTGGATCTGGTCGTCCGGCAGACCGACCCCGAGGAACACCAGTGGCGCGCCCAATGCCCGCTGGATGGCGGCCTCCGGCCCGCTGCCGCCCTCGCGGGTCGGTAGCACCGGCAGGCCGTCGAACGCCGCCCCGATCGCATCGGCGAGCGCGCGGTACGCGGCAGTGTCGATCGGCACGAGGCACGGCGCGACGCCGCCGCCCTCCCATTCGATGGACGACGTGATGCCCTCGGGCGTGTGGTCGGCCACGAATTGCTCGAGCGCGGCGATGATCTTCGCCGGGTCCTGATGCGCGACCAGCCGGAACGACAGCTTCACGAACGCATCGCTGGGCACGATCGTCTTGCCGCCCGCGCCCTGATACCCCCCGCCGATGCCGTTGACCTCAGCAGTGGGACGGGCGCCGAGCCGTTCGAGCGTCGAGTAGCCGGCCTCGCCCTGCAGCGCGCGGGACTGCGCGACCTTGAGGAAGCCCGTGTCGTCGTGCGGAACCTGCGCGAAGAGGTCGCGCTCCGGTGCGGTGAGGTCGACGACGTCGTCGTAGAAGCCGGGAACCTGCACGCGGCCGTCCTCGTCGTGCAGGGCAGCGGCCAGCCGCGCGACGGCCGTCGCCGGGTTGGGCACCGCACCGCCGAACACGCCCGAGTGCAGGTCGAGGTCCGGTCCGTGGAAGGCGACGGTGCACACCACTAGCCCGCGCATGCCGGTGACCGCACTGGGCTTGTCGGGAGCGATCATGCCGGTGTCGGTCACGACCACGACGTCGCAGTCGAGCCGGTCACGGCGTTCGGCGAGCAGTGCCTGGAAGTTGGGAGATCCGGACTCCTCCTCGCCCTCGATCAGCAGCTTGAGCGTGACCGCCGGCGTCGTGCGTCCGGTCGCGGCGAGGTGCGCGCGGAGGCCGAGCAGGTGGAACAGCAGCTGACCCTTGTCGTCCGACGCCCCGCGGGCGCGCAGCAGATCGCCGTCGATCGTCGGGTCGAACGGGTCGGTGTGCCACAACTCGATGGGATCGACCGGTTGCACGTCGTGGTGGCCGTAGACCACGACCGCCGGGGCGTCGGCGTCGTCGCTGCGCCACTCGGCGAAGACCGCAGGAAGGCCGGCCGTCTCCCAGATCTCGACCGTCGGGAGCCCGGCGGCACGAGCGGCGTCGGCGAACCACTCGGCGCTGCGGCGGACGTCGGCAGCGTGCTCTGGCTGTGCGCTGATCCCCGGGATGCGCAGCCAGGCATCCAGATCGGACAGCAGCTCGCGGTGATGGTCGGTGACGTAGTCGCGTTCGGCACTCACTCAGCCGACGATAGCCTGCGGTGATGGGCGCAGATGTCGACGTGGTGATCGTCGGCGGCGGGCTGATGGGCGCCGCGACGGCCTACTCGGCGGCGCGCCGCGGGATGTCGGTCGCACTCGTCGACCAGTTCCCCGCGGGGCACCGGCGCGGCAGTTCGCACGGCAGCGCCCGCATCGTCCGGCGTGGGTACGCAGACGTGCTGTACACCAGCCTGTCGGGACGAGCGATGCAGCTGTGGCGCGAGGTCGAGTCGGCCTCGAGCGCGACTGTGCTGCGCATGACCGGCGGCCTGGACTTCGGCCCACGTCGGGACGTGCCGTCGGTTGCCGCGAACCTCGCCGCCCAGGGCGTCCCGCACGAGGTGCTCGATGCGCCCGAGGCCGAGCACCGGTGGCCCGGGATGCGGTTCACCGGGCCGGTTGTCTTCCATCCCGAGGCAGGCACCGTGGATTCGGAGCGAGCCGCCGCGGCGCTGCTCGGACTCGCGTCGGCACACGGCGCGACCGTCCGGCACGAAACAGCGGTTCGCGCGGTGCATGCCGACGAACCGGGGGTGACGCTCGTTGACGGCACGCGGCTGCGCGCACGGTCGGTCGTGGTCGCCGCGGGAGCGTGGCTCGAACCCCTGCTCGGCAGGCACCTGCCGCTGCCGCGGCTGCGGGTGACGCAGCAGCAGATCTTCCATTTCCCCCGGCTGGATCCCTCGGCGCCACCGTGGCCGAGCGTGATCCACGAGGACGTGCGCGGCGTCTACCACCTGGCCGGCGGCCGTGACGGCGGGCCAGCGGACGACCGCAAGATCGGCGAGCACGACGCGGGCCGAGAGACCACGGCGGACAGTCGTGACGGCGTCGTTGAGCCGGCGTCGCAGAGCCGCGTCGTCGAGTACGTCCGGCGGTGGCTGCCCGGACTGGATCCGACGCCGCGCGGCGCGAGCACCTGCCTGTACACGTCCACACCGAGCGAGGACTTCCTGCTCGATCGCGTCGGACCGCTCGTGGTGTGCTCGCCGTGTTCGGGGCACGGCGCGAAGTTCGCGCCGCTGATCGGCGAGCTCACCGCCGACCTTGTGCAGGGCCGGACCACGGAGCTACCGGAGCGTTTCCGACTTGCCGCCCACGCGTCGGGGCGCGAGGCCGCGGTGTCGCTCTGACGTTCGTCAGCCCGCGGCGGCGGCCTCGGTCGAGCCGCTGATCAGCCGGCGCAGGCCGCCCGCATCGAGCAGGTCCGCGGGCGCGACCGTCTCGTTCGACCGGACGTAGTGGAACGCTGCCCGCACCGAGGCGAGCGCGTCGTCGGGGAGGTCGTTCAAGCGTGCCCAGGCCAGCCGATACGCGGCGAGCTGGATCGCCGCCGCTGCGGCGTCGGCACCCGCGGGGCGGCGGCCGGTCTTCCAGTCGACGATCTCCCATCCGTCGATGGCGCTGCCGAAAACTGCGTCCATGCGACCGCGTACGACCACGCCCTCGACCGCCATCTCGAACGGGACCTCGACCGCGGCCGGCGTGCGGTTGGCCCAGGCGCTCGCGAGGAACGTGGTTCGCAGTTGCTCGAAGTCCTCGTCGTCGGCGGTCTCGTCGGCGGCACCAGGCAGTTCGTCGAGGTCCAGGAGGGCCTGCGCGTCCCACCGCTGCTCGAGCCAGGTGTGAAACGCGGTGCCGCGCCGTGCCCACGGAGCCGGCGGCCGCGGGAGCGGTCGCCGGATGGTGCGCGCGAGTAGCTCTGGATCGCGCTCGAGTTCGACCAGTTGCGTCACCGACAGCTGCCGCGGCAGCTCGACCTCGATCACGCCGGTGCTCGCGAGGCGGGCCTGCTCGGCGAGCAATCGGTCGACATCCTGCGCCCAGTGCGACGCCCGGCCGATCAATGGGACCGGCACCGCGGCGTGCGGCCGCTCCGCGGCGGCGCGCACGAGCGCGGCACCGGCCTCGACGGCGGCCCGGCGCCCCGGTCCGCGGTCACCCGGATACGGGCCGAGTGGATCGAGCGGCCACACGGCAGTGCGTGGCTCGGCGGTCAGCGGATTGACCTCGTCCGGCTGCGGCTCGTACCAGGACTCGACCTCGGCGATGTGCAGCAGTTCGGTCAGGAAGGGCGAGGCCTCCCGTGGCTTCTGCGCGGAATCCCAGACGTAGGCAGAGGCGAGCACGAGGGACCGCGCCCGCGTCAGCGCGACGTAGGCAAGGCGTCGCTCCTCCTGACGGTGCCGCTCGCACAACGCGTCGTGATACGCGTCGAGGCGGTCACGCACGGCGCGCCGGTCGCTCGCGCCGGCGAGATCGAGCGCCGGTAGGTCGCCGCGATCACCGCGCAGCGGGCCGGGCAGCTCGTGCCTCGCGCGCGTCCAGTTCACCGAGCGCGGGTCGGCCGGAAAGACACTTTCGACCAGGCCGGGTACGGCCACGAGGTCCCACTCGAGCCCCTTCGCGCCGTGCACGGTGAGGATCTGCACGCGCTCGGCGTCGACCACGATCTCACCGGCTTCGAGGCCGTTCTCCTCGTCCTCGGCAGCCTCGAGGAAGGCGAGGAACGCCGACAGCGTGGCCTCGTCGGCGTCGTTGGCGAAGCCAGCTGCCACGTCGAGAAAGCGGTCGAGGTGCGCGCGCCCGATGTGGGCGCGGTCGGGCCGGGCGGCCACCTCGATATCGACACCGATCGTGCGTTCGACGTCAGCGACGAGGTCCGGCAACGGGGCGGACAGCCGCCGTCGCAGCCGCCGCAGCTCGTCGGACAGCTGCGACAGGCGGCGGTAACCGTGCCACGAGTACCCGTCGGAGGCGCCGAGGTCGTCGAGCGCCTCGACCAGGCTCAACGATTCCGCCGCGAACTGGGCCGCAGCGGCCACCGCCACGGCGCCCGGCAGATCCGACCTCGCGGTATCGCCGCCCGCATCCCCCGCACTCGTCGGGTCGACGCCGCGCGCGTCGGCCGGTCCTGTCGCCCACGCGGTCGCAGCCCCCGAAGCGGAGGCCTCCGGTCGCCCGAGCCCGGGTCGGGCGAGCCACGCGGCGCGGTGGCGCAGGGCCGCCAGGTCGCTCGCCCCGACGCGCCAGCGCGCACCCGTGAGCAGCCGTGCCACCGCGGTACCGGCGTCGAAGCGGACCAGCACCCGCAGGGTGCTCACCACGTCGACGACCTCGGGCGTGGTGAGCAAGCCGCCTAGCCCGACGACCTCGACGGGCAGGCCTTCGGCCTGTAACGCCTCGCTGAGCAGCGGGATCTGCGAGCGACGGCGGACGAGCACCGCTGCGGTGCGACTGCCTCGGTTGGGCAGCTCGTCCCAGGCCTTCTGGAGCCGTCGGGCAACCCAGCGAGCCTCGTCGTCGACGGTCGCGGTGCGCACCGCCTCGACCCGTCCCTCGCCCGCGCCGTCGGACGGGCACAGCGCCACGGTGGTCGGACCGGACCGCAACGGCTCGGCCACGGTGTTGGCGACCTCGAGGATGCGCCGGTCGTTGCGGAAGCTGGTGGCGAGCGGGAACACGGTTGCGGCCGTACCGTCGCTGCGCCGGAAGGTCGCCGCGAACCGACCGATGTTGCCGGCGCTGGCCCCTCGCCAGCCGTAGATCGACTGGAACGGGTCGCCAACCGCCGTGACCGGATGGCCGTTGCCGAACAGCCCGCGCAGCATCTCGACCTGGGCGTGGCCGGTGTCTTGATACTCGTCGAGCAGCACCGCGCCGTAACGGGCCCGCTCGGTCTCGGCGACCTCGGGCAGCACAGCCAGCCGAGCCGCCAGAGTCATCTGATCGGCGAAGTCGACGGCTGGCAGGTCGGCCTTGGCCGCGGCGTAGGCGCGGACCAGGGGTAGCAGCTCGAGGCGGTGCCGTAGCGAGGTGACGAACTCTTTGGTGCTGCCCGGGTACTCGGAACGGATCTTCGCGCCGTAGGGCAGCGCGTCGAAGGCCGCCAGCACCGCGCGGCTGAACCGCTCGACCTCGTCAGGCGTTACCAGGTGATCGGCGAGCTGACCGGCCATCGTCAGCACGTACCGCGGCACGGTAGACGGTGCGCCGATGTCGCTGGGCAGCCGGCCGGGGTGGCGGCGCGACACCTCGTCGGCGAGCTGCCACCCGACGGCCGGCGAGATCAGCCGGGCGTCGGGCTCGGCACCGAGGCGCAGCGCGTGTTCGGCCACCAACCGGCCCGCGTACGCGGCATAGGTCAACACCGTCGGTTCTCCGGCGAGCAACTCGGCCAGATGCTCCTGCTCGCCCGGATCGCGTTCGACCAGCGAGCGCCACTGACCCAGCCGGCGCCGGATGCGGCTGCTCAGCTCGGCGGCGGCCTTTCGGGTGAAGGTGAGTCCGAGGACAGCGTCAGGGCGGACCTGGTGGGTGGCCACCAGCCACAGGACACGGGCCGCCATCGTCTCTGTCTTGCCCGACCCCGCGCCGGCGATGACGACGGCGGGCTCGATCGGCGCCTCGATGACGGCCGCCTGCTCGGCGGTAGGGGCGTGCAGGCCGAGCAGTGCGCTGAGCCCTGCGGCGTTGCTGGGTCCCCCCGACGTCACGACGTCACCTGACGGCCGTCGGGATACAGCGGGCAGCACGCTGTCAGGGCGCAGTGTCCGCAGCCGGGATGCACCGTCGCGCTGAATTCAGAGCCGCGCAACCGGCCTGCCACTCGGGCCACCTCGGTGCGGATCCAGCTCGGGTCGTCGGCCTCGGCCAGGGGCGCCTGCCGCTGCTCGGGATCGCGCCCCGCCGCCGCGAGCTGGACGAGCCTCGCGCCGCCGCTGCGCTCACCCTCACCGAAGCCGCCGAGTTCCACGGCGAGCTGGTAGGCCGCCAGCTGGGGGTGCACCGGCACCTCGTCGGCCTTCACCTTGGACCGTCCGGTCTTGAGATCGATGACGACCAGCCGCCCCTCGTCGTCACGCTCGAGGCGGTCGACCCTGCCGGTGAGAATGGCGTCGCCGGCGGGTGCGCGGAACTCGCGCTCGACATCGACCAGCTCAAGGCCCCCGGCGCGGCTGGCCGCGAGCCAGCGCACCAATACGCCTAAGACAGCGCTGACCCGCTCACGCTCGTTGAGCGCGTGCCAGTCGGCGCGGAAGTCCAACCCGCGCCAGCGCGCGTCGAGCATGGCCTCGATCTCGTCGACGGTGGTGTCGGGCCCGATCTCGGCGGCCACCTCGTGCACGAGCGTGCCCAGCGACGCGCTGAGGGTGTCGCCGTCGCGAGCGCCGAGGTCCTGCAGCAGCGCGCGCATCTCGCACTTGCCGAACGCGTCGATGCGCGAGGGGCTGATCGAAACCGGCTTGGCCGGGTCGACCGGGGGCCCGTCGTCGGACACCGGCGCGAGACCCCACCAGCTCTCGGGATCGGCGCCGCGCACCCCTGCGGCCGCCAGGCGAGCGAGTTCGGCCGCAGCCAACCGGCGCTCGGGCTCGGGCGCGGCCGGGTCGCAGACCACTGCGCGCAGCTCGGCGACCAGACCGGACAGATGAGTACCGCGCCTGGCCGGCGTGAGCGGGCGGTCACCCTCGATGGGCAGCAGCTCGTCGAGAAAGCGGGACGGCTGCTCGTCCTCGGCGCTGACCGCCGTGACGACGAGGCGCTCGCGGGCCCGGGTCGCCGCGACGTAGAACAGCCGCCGTTCCTCGGCGAGCTGCGGCGCCGCGGACCAGTCCACCGTGTCCCGGCCGCTCAGCACATCGACCAGCCACTCCGAGCCGAGCAGCGAGCCGCGCCGGCGCAGGTCCGGCCAGCTGCCCTCCTGAACGTGCGCGACGCAGACGACGTCCCA
Organism: Pseudonocardiales bacterium; assembly: GCA_032160545.1. Lineage (GTDB taxonomy): Bacteria > Actinomycetota > Actinomycetes > Mycobacteriales > Jatrophihabitantaceae > DATGFB01. The sequence continues at coordinate 15,829 of JAVHVN010000163.1, forward strand.
TTCGAGGCCCTTGCTCGCATGCGCCGTGAGGATGGTGACCGCCTCGACCGGCTGGCTGGCGCCGGCGAGCGAGTCACCAGGGATCTGCTGGGCCGCGAGGTGTTCGGTGAAGCTGGCAAGCGTTGCTCGCGGCAGCCGGTCGGTGTAGCGCGCGACCGCGTCGAACAGCTGCACCACGGCATCGAGGTCACGGTCGGCGGCGGCACCGGCCGTACCGCCGGCCGCACTGGTGCGCAGCCAGCGGCCGGGGAGCCCGGATGCGTCCCAGACCGCCCAGAGCACCTCTTCGGGAGTCGCGCCGGGTGGAACCGACCAGCCCGCCGCGAGGACCCGGGCGACCCGCTGCGCCGGCCTGCGCACCGACGACGGCAACTGCTCGGCGAACACCGCGTCCCGGAGCAGCGGTCCGAGCAGCACCGGCTCCTCAGCGTCGCCGAACCCGCGCAGGACGCGCCGCAGCCGCCGCAGGTACACCACGTCGGCGCCGCCGACCGGACCGAGCAGCAGCCGCTCGGCGACGTCCTCGCTGAGGGCTGATCGGTCCTGGACGCAGGCGAGTACCTCCAGCAGGACAGTGACGGCGGGCTGCTCGGCGAGCGGAAGGTCCTCGCCGCGCACCGTTACTGGGACGCCGGCCGTGACCAGCGCCCGGCGCAGTGTGCCCACCACGGCCGCGGTCGACCGGACCAGCACCGCCATGCGCGACCACGGCAGTTTGTCGAGATGCGCCGCTCTCAGCGCGTCGGCCACATAGGCGGCCTCCTCGCTCGCGGTGCGGAACAACCCGACCTCGACCTCGCCCGGGGTCGGAGCGGCGGAGGTGAGCCGCCGATGCTCTGCACGACCGGGGAGCCGGGCCGAGACCCGCCGCGAGGCCTCGAGCAGCACCGGGCCGGCGCGGCGGGAGGTCGTCAACGCGACGACGGGCACCTCGGCACGGAACCGCTCGTCCACGTCGCGGATCGCCGAGTCGTCTGCCCCACGGAAGGCGTAGATCGACTGGTCGGGATCGCCGACCAGGATCAGCTCGTCGGCACCCTCGGCGAGCAGCGCGAGCAACTCGGCCTGTGCCGGGTCGGTGTCCTGGTACTCGTCGACGAAGATGTGCCGACGGCGCGCCCGCTCGGCACGCAACAGGTCGGGGTTCTGCCCGAACGCGTTGAGCGCGGAGTTGACCAGCTCGGCGGGGTCGTAGGACCCAGGCTTGTCGAACGAGGTGACGTCCTGGTATTCGCTGAGGAAGCTTCCCGCGGCCACCCAGTCGGGACGACCGCGCCGTTCGCCGAGCCGCATGAGCAACGGGCCATTGAGGCCACGCTCGACGGCCCGCATCAGCAGGTCGCGCAGCTCGCCGGCGAAGGCGCGGGTCTGCAGCGCAGGACGCAGCTCGACCGGCCACTGCTCAGCGCGACCGACGAGCAACCGCCGGATCTCCAGATCCTGCTCGGGTGCGGAGAGCAGCCGCGGTGCGGGTAGCCCGGCGGCGACATTCGCCATGCGGAGCACACCGAACGCGTAGGAGTGCAGCGTGCGGGCCACGGGCTCGCGCACCGTGCCGCCCAGTCGCGCGGTCACCCGGTCGCGCAGCTCGCCGGCGGCCCGCCTGCTGAACGTGACCATCAGAATCTGGTCGACCGGCACGCCGGCCGCGACCCTCGCCACGGCGGCCTCGACGAGGGTTGTGGTCTTGCCCGTGCCGGGCCCGGCCAGCACCAGCAGCGGCCCGCCCGGGTGCTCGATGACCCGGCGCTGGCCCGCGTCGAGCACCGGCACCGTGGTGGCCGCCGGCGCCGGGCGCACGAGCCGGTAGGCGGCTGGGGGGTGGGTCACCCGATCATTCGAACATGCCGCTCCGACAGTTTCGGAACGCCGCACGCGGGCCGGCGGCCGGTCAGCGCCGCCCGTCCCACCGGTGATCGGCGAGCCGGACGCGGTCGCCGTCGAAGCGCACCCCCTCGGCGAGCAGCCGCTGCCGCTGCTCGCTGTAGAGGTGCTCGGCCAGGGTGCCGTCGGCGCGCACGACGCGATGCCACGGCACTGTCCCGCCGTCCGCCGCGAGGACGCGGCCGACCATGCGGGCAGCGCGGGTGCCGGCCCACTCCGCGACGTCGCCGTAGGTCATCACGAAGCCGGGAGGGATTGCCTGGACCGCGGCAAGGATGCGCAGCGCGAGGGACTGCGGTTCGGCCGGCACGCCAGGATTCTGCCAGCCGTCCTTGCGACGCGGGCCGCACTCAT
>JAVHVN010000156.1:0-33213 GCA_032160545.1 Pseudonocardiales bacterium
TGAGTCCCGCACAGGAACCGCTCGGGGAGGGCGGCACCGGACCGATGAACTGCCAGGTCAACGTTGCCGGGTTGGCGGCCCCGAGACCGGTGATGGCGACGGAGTCACTGATCACGGTGCCCGGACCCGCGTTGTTCGTCGACGCGGTGGTCGTGACCGTCGGGGTACGGCGGGTCACGAGCGCGGTTTCGGTCGGGTCGCCGGTAACGAGGGTGATCGTGATGCCACCCGGACCCTGGAACGTGCCGGCGTAGGTGTAGCAGCCGATTGCTCCGAGCGCGTGACTAGGCGTGCTGAGCGTGCCGTCGGCGTTGACCGCCATGGCCGGGTCGGTGACCACGGTCGCGCTCGACCAGTCGAGCCCGGCGCACGTGCCGGCGTTGTTCGGTGCCACCGGTCCGAGCAGTCGCGGCGTGTACGTGCCGTGCAGCCCGCCGGTGAAGGTCACCGAGTCGTGGACGACGGCGCCGGCAACGGCATTCGGCCCGGACGAGATGGCGGTCGTGACCGTCTCGTTCGCCGCGTAGCCGAAGTCGACATCGGTCCGGTCGGCGCCCAGTGCCAGCGTGAACGTCCCGCTGTCGCTGTTGGCCCCGGTCGTGCCGTTGTCGAGGTCGTAGACCGGCGCCGCGCCAGGTGGCAGCCCGCCGGTCACGGTGACGCGGTAGTCGCCGGCACGCAGACCGGGGACGGTGTAGTGGCCGTTGGCGTCAGTGGTCACGTTGCCACTCGTGACGCCCTGGTAGTGCACGGTGACGTTCGGGATGCCCGGCTCGCCGGGGTCCTGGACGCCGTTGCGGTTGTGGTCCCACCAGACCAGATCGCCGATCGAGGAGGCCACGAGGTCCACCGTGGCGGTCTGCGACGGGGGAACCGCGGCGGTCAGGTTGGCCGCGCGGCCCGGGCCGACGTTGTTGCGGTAGGTGTCGCCGGCCTGCTCGCCGGTGGGGGTGAGGGTGAGGTGTACTCCGCCGACACGTCCGGACGAGAGGTTGCCGACCGTCACCCGGAGGGCCGTCGCGGCGGCGAGATCGGCCGGGCAACCGGAGGAGCCGAACTGGGCCGCCGTGCACCAGACGGTGCTGCCGGCGACGCTCGGGTCGGGATTGACGCTGGCCGGCGCGGCGGCGGTGTATTCCAGCGTGACGTCGGCGGTCGGGGTGCCGAGGATCTCGACGGCGCTCAGCGCGAGTGAGCCGCTGATCACGGTGCCGCGAGCGTCGCCGTTGTAGGGCAGCACGTCGATCCAGCGGGTCGTCCCGACCGACGTGTTCGAGGTGTTCGACCACACCAACCGGTAGTCCACCGGGTCGCCGGGCTGGGCGGTGGCGTTGTCGGCCGTCTTGATCATCTTGATCTCGGACGCCCCGAGCAGGTTCACCGTCGTCGACGCGTCGCGCTGCGAGGCAGGCTGCCCGTTGCCGGGTGAGCTGATGACGGCAGTGTTCGTCTGCGGGGTGTTGTTCAGCGCGTTCGACGCGATCTGCACGTGGTAGCGCAGCAGCGGGGGCGAGTTCGGGTTCACCGGCGCAGTGGTGTCGAAGCGAACCTGCATGCCCGCTCCGTCATCGCCGGTGCAGGGGATCCCGTCGGGGCCGTAGTCGGCCGCGCGCGTCACCGTCAGCGTCCAGGGCGACCCCGCGTCGACGGTCGGCGACAGCTCGCAGTTGGGCAGATCATCGACGATGGTGAGCGTCTGCGGGTCGGGAAGCGACGAGATGAACGTCGGTGTCAGCTCGTATCCGAGCGAGCTGCCCGCCGGCGCGGCCGTCGTCGTGGAACCGTTGGACGCTACGGCGCGCTTGGTCAGGCTGAGGATGCTGTCGCTGACCACGTACTGCCCCGAGGTGCGCAGGATTCCGGCGGGATCGGCGAAGGACGCCCAGTCGAACACATGTGCGCCAGGCGTGGTCTCGACGTTGCGCATCGGGAAGTACGGGATGAACTGGCCTTGGGCCCCCGGGTCGTAGGACGGCAGGATCAGCCGGATGCCGGTCACGTTGGCGGCGCCGCCCGCGGCGGTGAGATCGCTGAACCACGGCCCGTCGGTGGTGGTGTCGTTCGCGGTTCCACAGTTGGCCGCGGACCGCTCGGCGTCACTCGCGAACGGCCGGTTGGTGTACTGCACCGTGACGTTGGTCGCGAGGTCGCCACTCGGGTAGAACGGGAATTTGTAGGACGGCGCAGAGAGGTCTACCTGCTGCTTCGACGGGTCGATGATGTCGCAGACCACCAGATCGGTCACCGGCTGCGACGTGCTCACCCGCAGCCAGCTGTAGAACCGCTGGTTCGGAGTCACGTACGGCACGCCCGGGCTCACCTCGGGCAGGACGGGCGGCACTCGGAAGCTGATGGCCTTTTGCAGCACCGAGTGGTACGTGAGGCTGATGGCGGTCACCGCGCAGTTGTTGTTCTTCGCCGGGTTCAGGCAGGTGTCACCGGGCGCGCCGCCCGGCTCGAAGCCCGTGCCGTAGTTCGACTGGCCGTTGACGTCGGTGGGATCGAAGCCGGTGAGCTGGTCGTAGAACTGAACGGCGGTGGTGAAGGCCGACTTCGGGATGCGCACCAGGATGGCACCGGCGAGAACCGTCGTGCCGCCGGCAATTGCAGGGCTGCCCTCACCCGAGGTGTCCGCACCGGTGATGGTGATCTGGATCGGCGTCCCCGGGCCGCCTGGCTGGCTGCAGGTCCATGAACCGGCCGCGCCAGGGGCAACCTGCGGATCGGACGTATAGGGATGGGTGTAGCAGCTCTGCAACGCCGTCGTCGCGGGCGAGCCCGTGACACCCGCCGGCTGCAGGACGTCGGTCAACGTGATCGGACTGGTGAGCGCCGCGATGCCCTTCGGGTTGTCGGTGTTGAGGGTGTTGATGCCCGCGATGCCGACGAGGATGTCGTAGTAGTTGTTACCACCGGACGAGATGATCAGCGCGGTCTTGCGCAGGTCGACCTGTGACTGCGACCGGACCGTGACGTCCGCCGGACTGAACGGCGTGCCGTCGACCGACAGGACGGTGTGCAGGGGCGCGCCATTGGGGAACGTCGCCAGCACGTGCGCGGACACCGGGATCGATCCGGCGACCGAGTTGGCCGACGATGGCCAGGTGATCGTGCAGGTCAGCGTGAGCCCGTCGGCGCTGATCGATCCGGTGCCGGTGTAGGAGAAGGACGAGCCGCCCTGGCACTGCTGCACGTCCGAGGCGTTCCACCGAGTGTTGGCCGGCAGCGTCTGGACGAACGTGGCCGTCACGGCCGTGTTCGCGGGGATGCTGTACGTCCAGTTGTAGCCGACGTCGTCGTTGGTGCAGACCACGCCGTCGTGGGCGGAGTTGTCGCCCCCGGTGCCGGTGATGCGGCAGGTCGCCGCTGTGGGATTGCCGCCGGCGTCCCACCCGGTGCCGTCGTAACCGACCTCGACTCCGAACGTGGGCGTCGCCGCGGCGGCCTCGCCGGCCAGGGCGACGGTGCTGACGGTCATTGCGCAGACGAGCAGCAGCGTCATCCATACCCGTGCGTGTCCGCCGAGGCGCGCGGTAATCGCGCGGCGTCCGCCCGGAGCGGTCGGTTTGATGATCATCGAAAGTCTCCCCCTACGTTCACGACATGGTGCGCGAGCGCGCCGTCCCGCATCGACGATACGTCTGATGAATTGGTCGTCCAGTGCCCGGCATGATTCATCCGATATCTCAATCAAGGTCGGCATGAAATCACCGTCTAAGGCCGCCGAACCTCGGGCCATACATACCGGGTCAGCTGGTCACCCGCCGGATTGGAGTGATGAATACGCCGACCTGGCTGGCGGCAGATTGCCGCCGACGGTGATCACGTGGTCGGAGCCCAGCACCCAACCTGACCGGATGGCCGGTACTGCCACGATTTGCCGAGCGCGCGAGATCGGACGTCTGACCACAGTCGGTTATGACACGCCACACGTGAATCTGACAAGTGGCATATTCGGGCGTTTCTGCCAACATCTGCCGATCATCCGTGCCAAACGACCACGCGACCTAGATCCACTTCCCTTGACAGGTCGTACGACTGCACGCAGCGTTCTGTCGACACCGCTTCCGGGAGGCACGCGATGACAACTCTGGCGGAACTGACTGCGGCACCGGCAACGGCGCCGATCGACTCGAGTCCTGCCCCCTCGAACGCGGTCCGAGATCGCCTGGGTCGCCCGCTCAAAAGCCTGCGGGTCTCGGTGATCGACAAGTGCAACCTGCGATGTACGTACTGCATGCCCGAGGCCGAGTACAACTGGCTGCCCAAGGCGGACGTCCTCACCTTCGACGAGATCAGCCGGCTGATCGATGTGTTCGCCGGGCTGGGCGTCGACAAGGTGCGGCTCACCGGAGGTGAGCCGCTGTTGCGCACCGGTATGGCTGACCTCGTCCGGCGCATCGCTGCCAAGCCCGCAATCACCGACATCGCGCTCACCACGAACGGCGTGCTGCTGGCACCCGTGGTCGATGAGTTGCTGGCGGCCGGCCTGAACCGCATCACGGTCAGCCTCGACACCTTGCAGCCGGAGCGGTTCCGCGCCATCTCGCAGCGCGACAGCCATTCCGCCGTGCTCGCCGGGATCTACGCAACGGCGGCCAGCGGCAGCTCCAACTTCAAGCTCGACACCGTGCTCGAACGCGGTGTCAACGACGACGAGATCGTCCCGCTCATCGAGTTCGCCAAGACCGTGGGTGCCGAGATCCGGTTCATCGAGTACATGGACGTCGGCGGCGCCACGAAGTGGGACCCGAACCGGGTGTTCTCGCGCCGCGAGATCGTCGAGCGCGTCGCGGCGCACTACGGCGGCGCCGTCCCGATGGCGGCCGTCGACGCGGCGCCCGCCGATCGGTACCAGCTACCCGACGGCACCACGATCGGCATCATCTCGTCTACAACTCAGCCGTTCTGCTCGACCTGCGATCGCAGCCGGCTGACGGCCGATGGCATGTGGTACCGCTGTTTGTACGCGCAGAAGGGCGTCGACCTGCGCGGCCCGATGCGCGGTGGTGACTCCGACGAGCTGCTGACCGCACAGATCGCTTCGCTGTGGTTACTGCGGAACGACCGCGGCGCCGAGGACCGGCTCGCCGCCACCGAGCGGCGCGCGTACCTGCCGCTGTCGACGCTCAAGGCCGATCCGCATCTCGAGATGCATACGAGGGGCGGCTGACATGACTGCCGACCTGCGCCCGGCGGCCGGCGACGTGCTCGCCGACTTCGACCACACGAAGCACCTCACCGCGTGCACTCACGAGCTGGGCGCCGGCCACGACCACGCAGACGGACTGGACCACTCGTCGTGCGGCGTGCACCTCTCGGCGCTCGACTCGGCGCAGCTTCGCCAGCACCTGCTCGAGCACCCGCAGTGGTCGGTACGCGAGGGGCGGCTGCGGCGCCGGTACGACTTCGGCACCTTCGACGCGTCCATGCACTTCGTGACCGCCATCGCCGAAGCGAGCCGAGCGGCGAACCACCACCCCGACATCCACATCGAGAACAAGCGCACGGTCTACCTCGTGCTGTGGACGCACAAGGCGGGGGCGATAACCCGTCTGGACCTCTCGTTCGCGCAGGCGGCCGAGCAGATCTTCGAGCGCACCGACGGGGGTGTGCGATGAACACGGCACCTGACCCGGCGAGCGGCCTGACCCACCTCGACGCACACGGCGCCGCGCGCATGGTCGACGTCGGGCCGAAGGCCGAGACGCAACGCGCGGCCCGGGCCACCGCCACCGTGACGATGCGACCGGCGACGCTGGCCGCGATCGTGAGTGGCGACATCCCGAAGGGCGACGTCCTGGCGGTCGCGCGGATCGCCGGCATCCAGGCGGCGAAGGAGACGAGCCGGCTGATCCCGCTGTGCCACCCGCTGCCGATCACCGCGGCCGAGGTGGGCTTCGACAACGACGGTCACTGCGCCCTGCACATCACCAGCCAGGTCTGCGTGGTCGGCAGGACTGGCATCGAAATGGAGGCGCTGACTGCAGTGAGCGTCGCCGCGTTGACCGTCTACGACATGTGCAAGGCGATCGACAAGGACATGCGGATCGACGGCATCTGCCTGCTCGAGAAGAGCGGCGGACGCTCCGGCCACTACCTGCGGACGGCCGCGCAGGACCGAGCACCAAGCCAGGGAGACCCACGGTGAACATCACGATGCAGTACTTCGGAGTGATCCGCGAGCGGTACACGCACATGTCCAAGGAGGCAGTCGAGCTGCCCGTGGATGCCGACGTAGCGCAGCTGGGCGACGAGCTCTCGACGCGCTACCCCGGCCTCGAGACAGCGCTCGGACACGTCCGGATCGCGGTCAACGAGGCGCTCGCCGACCGTGCCACCGTCCTGCACGAGGGCGACGTCGTCGTGCTCATCCCCCCGACGGCCGGCGGCAGCGATCCGTACTGCCGGGTCACCGATCAGCCGCTGAGCGTCGACCAGGCCCTGGCGGCGATCCGTGGACGTGATCACGGTGCGAGCGTCGTGTTCATCGGTTACGTGCGCGACAACAACGAGGGTCACGAGGTCGAGTACCTCGACTACGAGTCCTACGAGTCGATGGCGCATCGCAGCCTGCTCGAGATCATCGCGAAGTGCGAGGCGATGGCCGAGGGCGTGCGCGTGGCGGTAGCCCACCGCGTCGGCAGGCTGCAGATCGGGGACATTGCCGTCGTCATCGCGGCCGGAGCGCCGCATCGCGGCCAGGCCTTCGACGCCGCGCGCGAGTGCATCGAGCTGCTCAAGGCGAACACGCCGATCTGGAAGAAGGAGTACTCGTCCGGCGGCGCCGAGTGGATCGGCTTCCGGCCATGACGGGGTCGGCCGAACCGGTCGTCATGTCGTGGGACGAGCGGTACCTCGGCCGCCTGCCGGCCGGCGAGGTGAGCGAGCTGGTGCGCGCGGCATGCGACCTCGCCCCGGCGCCCGGCCGCGCGCTCGTCCTCGCGTGCGGGATGTCGGCGGCGCCGCGAGCGCTCGCGGCCGCGGGGTACTCGGTCGAGGCGCTCGACACGTCGCGCGTCGCCATCGAGACCATGCGGGGCGAGTGCAAAGCGGACGCCGCGGCGGGCGGTGGCACCGTCAAGTACCGCGTCGCGGACGTCGAGACGGTCGAGCTGCCCCCGTTGCGCTACCGCCTCGTCGTCGGTGAGAAGTACTGGTCCGGTCCGGTCTTCGACCGCGCTGCGGGAGCCACCGAGGTGGGCGGCCTGCTGGTGTGGTCCAGCCTCGACGCGCCGCCGCCCGGCCGGAGCGCGCGCTGGGTGCCGGCGCCTGGCGAACCCTCGGGCCGGCTGCCCGGCTCGTTCGACGTGCTGCTCGACGACGTTCCCTCGGCCGGTGCCCACCGGTTGCGCCGGCTGATCGCTCGCCGCCGGGAGGCATGGTGAGCGACCGCGCCCACGTCGTGTGGGACTGGAACGGCACCCTCGTGGACGATCGCACTGTGGTTGTCGAGGCAACGGCCGCCACCGCCACGGAGATCACCGGCCGGACGGTCACCGCGGCACAGGTCCGCGATGCGGTCTCGACCAGCATGCGCGACACGCTCGGGACGCTCGTCGGTCGGGCGATGAACGACGCGAGCTGGCGTGCCGCGCGCGATCGCATCCTGACCTTCTACGCGCGCACGCCGCCGCCGCCACTGGTCCCGAGCGCACGCCGGACGCTGATCGCGGTCATGGCGGCCGGCCACCACCAGAGCGTGCTGTCGAACTGGCCGCAGGACGCCTTGCGCCAGGCGATTCGCGACCAGGATCTGAACGGCTGGTTCACCGCGGCCAGCGGCGCCGCCGATCAGCACACGCTGGACAAGGCGGTCAGGCTGGCGACGCTGCGGTCGTCGTTGCGTCGGGGTACCCCTCTGCTCGTCGTAGGCGACACCCTCGGCGACGCGCACGCCGCCGCCTCGGTCGGGGCAGCCGCGGTCATCTGCACGACGTACTCGCTGGTGCAGGCGGCAGCCGACGACATCCGGGCGACCGGCGCGCAGCCCGTCCGCGACATCGCCGAAGTGGCCGCCATCGCGGCCGCACTACCGGAGGAGGGCCGAGGTGTCGATCGTCGAGTCAGCGCCTGAACGTGACGTGTCTCCGTTCGCACGTTTCCCGTTCCCGCGCCCGGACGTCCTGCAGCAGTCGCCCGAGCTGGCTCGCCTGCGTCGCGAATGTCCGGTCGCCCACGTCGAGGTGCCGAGCGGCGCGCGGATGGTTCTCCTGACCGAGTACGAGGACGTCCAGACGCTGCTCGGCAGTTCGTCCGCGAGTCTCGCGGCCGCGGCTCGTCCCGGCGCGCCGAGCTTCATTCCGTTCACCGCACTGTGCGAGGGCCTGCTCAGCCTCGACGCCCCCCAGCACACGGCGGCTCGTCGGATGCTCACGCAGTGCCTCACGCCCGCGGTGGCGGCGGATCAGCAGCGGCGCATCGAGCAGCTTGCGAGGCACGCCGTCGCAGGCATGCTCGCCGCGGGGCCGCCGGCGGACTTCGTCGCGACGGTCGCCGACCCGCTGTCCGTCGGCAGCATGGCCGCGCTGCTCGACGTCGATCCCGATCAGCTCGACGACCTTCGACGGCGCTTCGGCACGCTCATCGCGATAGACGGCACGGGCGCCGACGATCCCGTCCCGGTCTGGCGTGGCCTCGAAGCCGCCGTCCTCGATCTCGTCGGTTCGCACAGCGGCGAGGGCAACGATCTGCTCTCGGCGATGGTCCGTCACCAGCACGAGCACGCCGCAGAGGTGACGCCCGCCCAGCTCGTCGGCGTGCTCGTCACGCTGATAGGCGCCGGCATCGGCACGCCGATCATCGAGCTGGCGCACGGTGTCGCCGTGCTGCTCCGCCACCCGGAGCAGTGGCAGGACCTCTGTGCGCATCCGCGGCTGGTCCGCAACGCCGTCGAGGAGATCCTGCGCTTCTGCACGCCCGTCGAGGTCGACCACGTGCGTGTCCTGACCGGCGCCGTCGAGCTGGCCTCGACGACCCTCGCCGAGGGGACTGCGGTGCTGACGTCGATCGCGGCGGCCAACCGCGACGAGGGGCGCTTCCCCGACCCGGACCGGTTCGACATCCGTCGACAGACCCTGGGTCATCTGGCGTTCGGCCGCGGCCCGCATGCCTGTGCCGGCTCAGCCGTCGCGCGCAATCAGCTGCGGGCCGTGCTTCAGACGCTGTGCGAGCAGGCGCCGACCCTGCGCCTGGTCGACCCGGACGAGCCGCTGACCCTGCACAGCCGGCGGTCGCACTCGCTCAGCCTCGCCGAGCTGCGCCTCGCCTGGTGACGGCGCGACGTCAGGAGGTGGGCCAGGTGCGGAAGTTCTGGTACGAGCGGCTGGGCGTCGGGCCGCGCTGCCCCTGGTAGCGCGATCCGTACTGCGCTGACCCGTACGGGTGCTCGGCCGAACTCGACAGCCGGAACAGGCACAGCTGGCCGATCTTCATCCCCGGCCACAGCGTGATCGGCAGGTTCGCGACGTTCGACAGCTCGAGCGTGATGTGCCCGGTGAAGCCCGGGTCGATGAAACCGGCGGTGCTGTGCGTCAGCAGGCCGAGGCGGCCCAGGCTCGACTTGCCCTCGAGCCGGCCCGCGAGGTCGTCGGGCAGCGTGACGATCTCGAGCGTCGAGCCGAGGACGAACTCCCCGGGATGCAACACGAACGGGTCGTCGCCCTTCGGCTCGACCAGGGTGGTGAGGTCGTCCTGCTGCTGTGCGGGGTCGATGTGTGTGTACTGCGAGTTGTTGAACACGCGGAAGAACCGGTCGAGCCTGACATCGATGCTCGACGGCTGGACGAGATCGGCGTCCCACGGATCGAGCACCAGGCGCCTCGCCTCGACCTCGGCCCGGATGTCACGGTCGCTCAGAAGCATGCGCCGAAGGCTATCTGCTCACGGGCGTCGTCTTCGGAGGTCGCACCCGGCCCGGTCGGGCACCCGTCGGCTAGCATCGTCGTCGTTCGCGGGTGTAGTTCAATGGCAGAACATCAGCTTCCCAAGCTGACAGTGCGGGTTCGATTCCCGTCACCCGCTCCACCGGACGTCACTCGTCGCTGCTGAGGTTTGTTACGGCCGGGAGTGCCTGCCCGTAGGCAGCCGGCAACAGTGCCGAGAACGCTGTGCTCGCCTGGTTCGGCGCGAGCGTCCCCGAGTCTGCGGAGGATTCGGTGAGGACTCCGAGGAACGACAGGTGGCCCGCACCCTCGGCGACGCTCTCCTGATCGAGGACGGCCCACTGGCGGGCCTGGCTGACGAAGAAGATCTGCGGCAGGACCTTGATCCGGGCGGGCGCGATGGACCGGTTGAGCTGGACGTAGTCGCTGAGCGTCCACGTCTTCTGCACGTCATTGGTGTCGACGACCGGTCCGCACGCGGCCGGCCCGGAGAAGGACTGTGGGCAGGCGTCGAGCGAACCGACGGTCACCAGATCGGCGTCGGTGTGCGCCAGGTAGCTGCGGGTCCAGTTCTCGGCCTGGGCCTCGCTGCTGGCAAAGGCGCCTTCGACGTCGAAACCGCCGACGACAACCGGCTGGGTGGTCCCTGCCGGCACGGGGCGCTGCGCAGCGTATTTCCGCAGCGGAGCGACCACCTGAGTGGCCCAATCCGTCCCACGCTGCGTGTCGCTGTAGGGCCCGTCCCAGGCGCCGTCGTTGTTGGTCGCAATGGCCACCGTGGTGAGCCCCCTCCCGACGTGGCAACTGCTGTAGCCGTCCAAGTAGCCCTTCATCGCTGTGACCAGCTGCGCGTACGTCAGCCGCACCGTCGGCGACACCCGCGTCAGCGCGACCCCGGGACGGTCAGCTCCCAACGGGGCGGTGATGGTCTGCGCTCCGATGTGCAACAGGACCGCGTGTGGCTGGCTGGGTGCCGCCCCGGTGTCTTGGGTGCCGTCGGCGCAGCCTTCCCCGCGCATGAGCGCGGCATTGTCGGTGTCCGGGCGGATGTTGCGGACGTAGTGGCTGTGGCTTTCCGGCGGCCCCGCCAGCCAGTTCGAGCCGACCTGGCCGAGGGAGGCGCCGTTGCCCAGTTCGCCCGCCACCAGGTAAGTACCTGAGGTGCTGCGGAGGGCGAAGGCACCGTCCGTGCGGGTCGAGCGGACGACGCTCCAGCGCGCAGTTCCGGTGTCGCAGGAGCCAACCGTCGGAGTGCCCCCGGTGACGCCGAGGCACAACGGTGAGTTGTTGGCGGGGTGCAGCCTGACGGTGTCCGTCGCGACCGTCTCCACGGCCCAGTTATGGACCTTGCCCGTCTCGCAGGCAGTGGTGCGCGAGGTCTTGTAGTAGGCATCGAGACACGCGTCGGTGGGGGAGCCGCCGTTGGCCGCGGGAGCGAGCTCCAGCTGGATCAGCGCGGCCAGGGGCACGGCAGCTGCCGCGGAACCCGGGACGACAGCCGCTGTGCCCAGCAGTCCTGCTGCCACTACGAGTGCGGACAATCGCGATTTTGCCTTCACAACCAGCACTCCTTCCAGACATCATATGAATTGTGCTGCCACGGTATCTGGTGGCTGACGATGACGAAGGGACGGGCCCGCAACGGGAACCGCGTTCCGATGAACTGGTAGTTGCTCCAGGGCAGCACCCGGTCGTCGTGCTGGCCCGTGTTCGCCTGACGGCTCACGTCCGGGTCGCGTCGATATGGTCGGCCGGTGACGCATCCGCCGATCGACGCCTTCGGTAGTGGACTGCTCGCGGTCTCTGACGACAACGACATCTATTGGGAGACGTCGGGCAATCCCGATGGAAAGCCGGTTCTCTATCTGCACGGCGGTCCTGGTGGCGGACTCGGGCCCGGTGGTTACCGGCGCCGCGCCGACCCGCAACTGCACCTGATCGTCGGCATCGATCAACGCGGGTGCGGTCGCAGCCGCCCCCTTGTGACCGACGCGCTGGAGCAGTTGCCCGTGAACACCACTGCAAAGCTGATCGAGGACATCGAGGCGGTCCGCGAACATCTCGGGATCGACCGGTGGTTGGTAACCGGCGTGTCGTGGGGCTCGACGCTGGCGCTTGCCTACGCACAGGCACACCCGGAGCGCGTCACCGAGATCGTCCTGGTCGCGGTGACGACCACGAGCCGTGAGGAGGTCGACTGGATCACCGAGGGTGTTGGGCGGATCTTTCCCGAGGCCTGGGCGCGGTTCGAGGCGGCGTCGCGGCGCCGACCGGGCGAGCGGGTCGTCGAAGCCTATGCGCGACGGCTGGCCGACGGTGACGCCGACGACCGTGCCCGCGCCGCCGACGCGTGGGATGAATGGGAGTCGGTGCACGTGTCACTCGACCCGCTCCGACAGCCGGGGCCGCTGCACGAGGACCCAACACAGCGGGCGATCTTCGCGACGCTGGTGACGCACTACTGGGCACACGACGCGTTCCTGCACGGCCCGGCTCGCATCCTGCAACGAGTCGAGCGCATTGCGCACATTCCGGCAGTCCTCATCCATGGCAGGCATGACGTCAGCGGGCCGGCGATCACACCGTGGCTGCTGCACAAGCGGTGGCCTGCCAGCCGCCTGTACATCGTCGAGCACGAAGGTCATGGTGGGCCTGACTCGATGGACGAAATGGCTCGCGCCACTGACGCGTTCGCTACCTAAGTGGACCTCTGCCGCAGCGGGGTCGAGGCCTTCGTGTCGACCTCGGCCCGCCGTCACCGGATCCGGCCGAGGTCGGTTGCGACGCAGGCCGGTGGAATATGATCAACGCGGCCAATGGGGGCGACAGATGATCATACGTCCAGCTTTTGCGACATGAGCCGAACATTTGATCGGCAGGATCGGTCGTGCGCGTCGTAATTGGCGAGGACGAGGTGCTGCTGCGCGAAGGTCTACGAAATCTCCTTCACGCTGCGGGGTTCGAGACTGTGGCGACGGCCGGCGACGCCGACGCGCTACTGGCTAGCGTCCTCGAGCACCGCCCCGACCTCGTCGTGACCGACATCCGCATGCCGCCCTCGTACACCGACGAGGGCATTCGGGTGGCGATCCGGGCGAGCGAGCTGGCGCCCGAGACGGCGTTCGTGGTGCTGTCGCAGCACGTCCACCGGCAATACGCCGTCGAACTGCTGCGCAGCCAGCAAGGGGGCGTGGGATACCTGCTGAAGCAGCGGATCGCCCACGTCGAGGACTTCATCGGCGATCTGCACCGCGTTGCGGCCGGCAGCGTGGTCCTCGATCCGGAAGTCGTCGCGACGGCCATGAGCCGGGCCGAGCGGCGTGACTCGCCGGTCAACCGACTCACCGCGCGGCAGCGCGATGTGCTCGCCCTCTTCGCTCGTGGCTTCAGCAACTCTGCCGTAGCCGAGCAGTTGGCGATTACCGAAAAGGCCGTCGTCGCGCATGCCTCGCGCATCTATGACGTGCTGGACCTGCCGGTGAGCGATCAGGAACATCGCCGGGTGCGGGCGGTGCTGCACTTTCTATCCGGATAGAGCGCTGCGGGCGAACTGCCGGAAGTGGACCTAGGTCCCCAGTAAAGACGCGGGGTAGGCCTCTTCGCACAACGGTGACATCCGGCAATGCTGTGACGAGTACCAAGCGCATCGAACGCCGCGGTCGAAATCACGGCCGCAGCGGAGCCGCTCACGGGAGGTCGGCAATGCAACTGGCTCGCACAAAACTTGAATCCGGCAACGGCGCGCAGGACGCGCCCGCTGTCGCGCTCCATCCGCTGCTGGTGTCCGAGCTCATGAAATCGGCCAAGATCGATCCGTTCCTGACGGAAGCACAGATCTGGACGCATTGCCCGGACTGCCTTCGACTGCAGTCGCTGTCGGAGGCCACGATCGAACCTGCCGATGATCCGCAGGTCATCACCCGGTACTGGTGCTTGAACGGTTGCCGGGCCCTGGTCGTCACCGCGTACGCGAGCTGGCCGCAGGCCCCGAAGAACTCCTATCGACTGCGTGATTTCCTGTTCGTGAATGTCGCTGGGACGCTGATGCGATTCCACGTGTCATTTGCATAGCAAGGTCGGCAATTCGGTTCAACACCTAGCAAGATCCACGATTTCGCCCTACGCTGCGCGCGTGACGCGCACGTCTGCGGTGGCGCCGAGCACGGTTCGCCGGTCATTGGGATTGGCGATAGTGCTGGTCGGGCTGGTCGGCGCGGTCCTGATAGGGATCGAAGTCGCGTTCTCGTTCAAGGAGCCGGGCAACCGGTGGCTGCTGCTCGGCTATCCGGTCAATGCGGCGAGCTATGTCTTCGTCGGGTTGTTCGCGTGGTCACGCCGGCCCAGCCACCAGCTCGGCCCCATTCTGGCGTTCGGTGGCTTCACCTGGCTCGCCGCCGGGCTCGCGAACACGACGGACGAGGTGCTGATCGCCGTCGGCTACATCCTGTCGACCCTCGTGCTGTCGGTCGTCGTCCATCTCATGCACGTCTTCCCGTCCGGCCGGGTCGAAGGGCGCGTCTCACGGGCGACCGTTATCGCCGCGTACGTCGTCGGCCTGGTCGGCCAGATACCGCTGTACGTGTTCACGGCCGCCCCGTACCCGTACGGACCGTTGACGATCGTGAATCGGCCCGACCTGGCGATGCGCGGTCACCACATCCAGCAATGGGCGGGCGTGTTCGTCGTCCTCACCACCGCAGTGATCATCGGCCGGCGACTGCGCTCCATCTCGTCGCGCCGGCGGCGCGTGCTGACCCCGCTCTGGCTCTACGGCACCGTCTCAGTGCTCGCGATCTCGTTCACCGACGACATCCTTCGTCTGGTCGATCTCACCCCCACGGCGGTGGACGCCACCCAGACGATCATTCTCGGCGTCCTCCCGTTCGCCTTCCTGCTGGCCGTCCGGCTCGGGGGCTTCAACCGGGTGGGCGAGGTCGAGGAGCTGGCGTCCTGGCTGGGCGAACCCAACCAGCCGCACGCCGTTCTTCAGGCGGCGATCGCTCGTACCCTGGGCGATCCGTCGCTTCAGCTGGTGTTCTGGTCGGACTCCAACGACGCGTACGTCGACGTGCAGGGGCAGGCCACGGCACTACCCGATCCGGGTACGCCGCGGGCGGCCAGCTACATCGAGGTCGACGGCAAACCCGTCGCAGCCGTCGTCTACGAACGGGCCCTGAACGAGGACGCCAGCCTGGTCCGCAGCATCGGGCAACTTGTCGCGCTGGCCGTCGATCGCGAGCGGCTCATCGCCGAGGTCATCGCCAGCCATGACGCGCAACGCGCTGCGGCGGCGCGGCTCGTCGTCGCCGCCGACGAGGAACGGCGCCGGATCGCGCGCGACCTGCACGACGGTCTGCAGGGCCGGCTGGTTCTGGTCGCGCTGCAGGCCGGGCAGTTGGCGTCGACCGGCGACCTTCCCTCGGACGAGGCGGGCGCGCTGGGGGGCCTGCACTCGTCACTCCTGGAAGCGGTCGACGAGCTGCGAAACCTGGTGCACGGCGTGATGCCGGCACCGTTGATGGAACGGGGACTCGTGGCCGCGGTCGAGGATCTCGCCGATCGGTTGCCGGTGCAGGCCGACGTCCACTCCCGCCTGGACGGCGCGAGGCTGCCGGCAGGCGTCGAGAGTTCCGCCTATTTCATCGTGGCCGAAGCGGTGACCAACGCTGTCAAGCACGGCCAACCGTCCTGGATCCGCATCGAACTCGATCAGCCGGGCCACACCCTGGTCGTCCGGGTCACTGACGACGGTCGCGGTGGCGCGGCGGTGCTGCCGGGCGGTGGCCTGTCCGGGATACAGGACCGGGTCAGCACCCTGCAGGGCGGCCTTCGGGTCCAGAGCACGACTGCCGGAACCCGCATCACGGCTGAGTTTCCGATCGAGTTGCCCAGTCTCGTCGAGTTACCCACTCTTGCGCCCCACGGGTAGGCAGGCGGGGTTCGCGTCGGATCGCTCAGATTGCGGCTGCGCGACCGCCCTTAGCATGTCAGCCATGCCCGGGCCCACCGACCGTTGCGGGTCCCGGTGACGACGGCCGCGGCCTGGCGGCGGTTAGCGGGTCACCTACTCGATAGCGCGGTCCTGGCCGCCGACGAGGTGACTGACCGGACCGCGGTCCTCGGGGCCGTCGACGCCTCGGTCGCCGGCGCGCGGGAGCAGCTGATCGCCGACCTGGCGACCGACGCGCCGCTGGCGCTGCTCGCGGCTTCCGCGCGGCTCACGTCGATCGAGGTGGAAGTGCTGGCGCTGTGCGTCGCTGTCGACCTCGACCCGGAGCTGACCCGGCTGGCGCATGCGCTGACCGGGACACGCGCGCTGACCGTCGCCGGGCTGTCTCAGGTCCTCGGGCCGTACGTGTTCGATGCGCTGTCCTACGACGGGTCGCTCGCCCGCGCGGCGCTGCTCGAGATCGACCCCGGCGGGCCGCTCGGCAGTGCCGCCGTCACACCGCCTCGCCAGGTCACGTGGTTCCTCGCCGGAACCGGCCGTTACGACTCCGGCCTGCACGCCGATGCCGAGGTGGCGACGGTGCCGGACGCGCTCGCCGAGGGCGGGCGTCGCGTGCTGGTCGCGTCGCCGGATCGGGTTCGCCGGGTGCAGGCAGCCATGCTCGCCACCGCCGGCGACGCCTTCGTCGTCAGCCCTCCACCGTCCGGCGAGGAGCAGTGGGATGCGCTGGTCCGGCATGCGACGCTCGCCGGGCTGGGCATCGTCCTCGACATCGACGGCACCGAGCTCACGCCGCAGATCCGGCAGCGCGTAGTGCGGGCAATGCACCTGAACCTGGCGCTCGTCTCCGCCTCTCCCCTGCCGCTGGAGACCCTGCCGCGGGAGCCGTGGATCGAGGCGATCGCCGACCCGCCCCGCGCGACCGACGATGAGTGGCGCTCCGTGTTCGGCGAGGTCCCCGTCCCGTCGCGACGGCCGAGTGCGAGCCAGCTTCGCGCGCTGGCCCCGCTGCGCGCGACGGGCGCCGACGCGGCCTCGTCCCTGCACCGGCTGGCCAGCGGAACACTGCTGCGCCACGCCCGCCGGGTCACGCCGACGGTCGGGTGGGACGAGCTGATCCTGCCGCCTGCGCAGGAGCGGCGGCTGCGCCAGCTGGTCGACCGGTACCGCTTCCGTGATCGGGTCCACGAGCAGTGGAAGCTCCCGGCGTTCCCGTCGCCCGGTGTCGTGGCACTGTTCTCGGGGCCGTCCGGGACGGGCAAGACGACCGCCGCCGAGGTGATCGCGGGCGACCTCGGTGTGGACCTGTTCCGCGTCGACCTCGCGGCGCTGGTGAGCAAGTACATCGGCGAGACCGAGAAGAACCTGGAGGAGGTCTTCTCGGCGGCGCACGCCGGGTCCTACGTCCTGCTGTTCGACGAGGCCGATTCGCTGTTCGGCAGCCGCTCGACGGTCACCGACGCGAGGGACCGCTACGCGAACATGGAGGTGTCGTACCTGCTGCAGCGGCTGGAGACCTACGACGGATTCGTCATCCTCACCTCGAACTTCCAGGGCAACATCGACCAGGCGTTCCTGCGCCGCATCCACGCGACGGTGAATTTCACGCTCTCCAACGCCTCCGACCGGGCGGCGATCTGGCGCCGCTGCCTGGCCTCTGCGCCGGTGGACGACCTGGACATCGAGTTCGTCGCCGAGCAGTTCGACCTGGCCGGCGGCGCGATCCGCAACGCGTCGCTCACGGCGGCCTTCTTCGCCGCGGCACGCAACGAGACCGTCGGGATGGTCGACGTGCTGCGCGCGGTCAGCCAGGAACTCACCAAGCTGGGACGGCGCCCGCAGGACAGCCAATTCGGACGCTGGGCAGCCGAGGTCGGCACCGCGTCCTGAGGGCGGCTCAGGCCGGAGGTGCTCCGGCGATCACTGGGTGGGCCCCGTTCGGGCTCGCGTTGAGCGCGCGGAGGTAGTCGAAGACCTCGGTGGCCCACTGCTCGAGGTTGATGAAGTGCACCGGCCGGCTGGCCGAGCGCAGTTCGAACACCGGAAGCGGTGTCGCCGTCGTGGCGTCCGTATCCATATTGTCGTTGAGCGCCGCGTACCCCTCGACCTCCTTGCCCGCTGGGAGGTTCGGGAAGTTGCTGGTCTTGAGCTTGTCCTTGCGCTGGCGCGACTGCGTTCCCGCGAACGTCTCGCGGATCGCCTGCCACTTGCTGCGCTGCTGGGTGATGCAGATCGACCGGACCCAGTCGCGCATGATGAGGCTCTGGTACCAGTCGAGCTTGTCGTCGGGGAGGATGCGTCCCTGGTCGTCGGTGTTCTCGTCGGCCAGGCCCTTGACCAGGATCAACGGCTGGTCCATGCGTCCGGAATAGCCCGAGACCGTCGCGATCAGCTCTTCGAGGCGGGTGTTGCCGGACGTCACCTGCTCGCCGTAGTACGTGCGGACGTTGGCCGGCAGCTGGTCCCAGATCGTCGCCAGGTCCGTCTTGGCCATCAACGGCGTGTGGCTCTTCATGAACCCGCCCTTGTGCCGGCCGCCCTCGGCGTAGGCGAAGATCAGGGTGAGGAAGCCCTCGAGGTCCTTGCCGCCCGGCGCCGTCTTGTGCTTCGCGGTGTACTTGGCCACCGACTCCTTGGCGTGCGTCAGCCCGAGGACGAGGGTGTGGGCTTCGTTGCCCGCGGACAGGTCCTTCGCCTCGTTCAGCCTGCGCTTCCTCGACGGATCGTTCGTGGTGTTGTCGGTCGGGTCGATCTTGTCGCCGCGGAACCGGCGGCGGCCGGGGTCACGCGCGGCCTTCTCCTCCGGGGTTTCGTCCGGCACCCGGGCGTCGCCGGCCTTGGCCTGTTTCTTGGTCTGAGGAAGGAACGCCGCGCCCTGCAGGTCCTGCACGACGTCGACGATGTTCCCGACCCGCAAACCGGTGGTGACCTGAGGCATGGTGGTCGCCGAGATCCAGCTGCCCTTGAACATGCTGCCGACGAACGGAGTGCCGAAACCGGCTGTGCCGTCCAACGCCTCGGCCGGCACGTAGTCCCCGCCCATGGCCGCGAGACCTGTGTACGTCCGCATCAGCCGTTGCAGGTCTCGGATGGCGGACACCAGGCGCAGCCGGCCGGCATTGGTCTCGGGCAGGTGCGTGACGACGACCTCGAGGTCGGACTTGCTGCCCCAGTCGTCGGCCTGCACCTCGAGGTCACCGCGCGTGAGCAACGCGTCGCCCTTGGCCAGCCGCTTGCCGGCCTCGAACGCTTCCTTGCCGTCCTTGGGCGTGGCAAAGCCGTCCCGGGGCAAGGCCGAGCCGTCGGCGGTCTGGCGCGTCTCCAAGTGCTTCGTCTCGAACTCGAACCCGATGTCGCGCTGGACGCGCCGCGCCTGCGATCCCTGTTGCAGCGTGTGGGTGAGTTCGTGGCTCATCAGCCGCACGCCGGCGTCGGAATCGAGAGCCGGCGCACCCGGACCGAGGAAGATGTCGCTGCCCACGGTGAACGCCCGGGCACCGAACTCGCGGTTGAGCGTCTCCGACCGAGCGTCGTCGTGCACGCGTACGGCGCTGAAGTCGGCGTCGAAGGCTCGTTCGTAGCGTCGGCGCAGGGCCGGCGTGATGGGCCGACCGCCTCGGAGTGCCTGCTGCAGCGCGTGCTCCGTCGCGGACTCGACGTCGCCGCCCTCGCGCCCGCCGGCCGGCCCGGGGGTGCGGGACACGATCGCGTCCGCAGCGTGCACGGCCACCGGCCCGTCGTCACAGCTCGGCTGCTCGCCGTCGTGGGTCGACCAGTCGGACAGGACGCGCTGGGCGATGCGTTCGGCCTCGTGTTCCAGCGGGTCGTCCGCGTGACCTACGACGAGCTTGGGCTGGATCAGCAGGCGCGATTCCTGCCGCGGCTGGACGCTGCGCGGCGACACATGGTCGGTGCGCTTCTTGGTGGCGAACTCTGCGCCTGGCACCGGACGAGGTTAACGGGAATCGGGAGCAAGCGGTAGATCTTGGGCGCGCCATGGCGCGGATTTCGAAGAGCAGGCTTTTTGCATCTGAGTAGGGCCCGGGAATCGGGTGAGAAACGGCGCACGGCGCCGTTCTCATTCCTCCGTTTCGGTCGAGTCGGCGTCGCCGGTCGAGTCGTCGTCCGTCGACTCGTCGTCGTCGCTCGAGCCGGTTTCGTCGCTGTCGGACGAGTCGTCGCCGGAATCGTCGCTGCTGTCGTCGCTGGAATCGTCGCCGCCGAAATCGAAGCTGAAGTCGCTGTCGCTGTCGCTGTCGCCCTCTTCGGGCTTGGTGACGACGACGTTGACGCTGTCGCCCACGTGCACGGAAAGCCAGTTTCCCGATCCGTATGTGGCCAGCAGCGACGGTTTTGCCGAAAGTATGTCCAGGTTTCCGTTGTCCTGGGTGTATTTGACGCCGTCCTCGTAGACCTCACGCGTGGTCGGTGAGCCGAATTCGTCGCGCGCCGTGACCACCGTGATCGACATGCGCGGAATGTTAGCGCCGCGCTCCCGGAGGCGTAAGGCCGCACGGTCCGGCGATCGACGGTGATCGACGGTGTTCGGCGGGGCCACGAGGTGCGACCATTACCCGAGATCGCGGCCGACCGGGGCCGGCTCCCACCGAAACGAGGACGGCATGTTCATCCGCGTCGTCGACGAGAGCCTCGAACGTATGCTTCGCGCCGAACTGCCGCTGCCCGAGGAGCTCGGTGACGTCACGTTCGAGATCCCGAACAGCACCTGGGCGGCGAAGCTGTCGCGTATCACGGTGAACCTGTTCCTCTACGACGTCACGCGCAGCAGCCATCCGAATCGCGCCCCTCAGCGGCGGCTGGGCGACGACGGGCACGGGGAGCGGCGGGCTCCGCAGCCGATGATCGAACTCGATTACCTGATCAGCGCGTGGGCCGGCAGCCCCCGTGACGAGCACCAATTGCTCGGCGACGTCATCAGCCGAGTGGCCGCATTGGACACGCTTCCTGAGAAGTATCTGACCGGGCCGCTGTCCTCGTCCGTCCATCTCGCATTCGTCGAGGACGAACGGCACCGCGCCCGCGATATCTGGAACGGTGCGGGCGGCACGTTGAAGGCCTCGTTCTCGATGCAAGTCACAGTTGCCTCAGATACTTTCCAATGGGCCGACGAGCCGCCCGCAATCACGCGGATCGAGGGAATGCCGAGCCGTCGACAACCGGCGCCGAAGGCATAGACATTCGCCAATCGATCAACGATCATTGGGGCGCCCGAAAGCGCTGCCGCCCGGCCCCCACCTCAGCCGCAGCTCGCATGGCGGGCGCCTTCGCTGGTGTCTGGCACCAGGCCCCTACTGAAGGAATGGGACGTGATCCGTAGGTAATGCGCGTCGCGTCGGACACGAGACTTCTCGAGGTCGACCCTGGATCTACCACAGCGGTCGTCGTCGAGATTGTCAACACCGGCCATGTAATTGATGGGGTCACCGCGCGGGTAATCGGGCTCTCGGACGAATTCGTCACAGCCCACCCGGCACTGCTGCCGCTCTTCCCGGACGCGAGCGGGCAGGTAACCCTGTCGCTGGCCGTCCCCCAATCCCACCCGGCCGGGCGGCACCCGCTGTCGGTCGAGGTCGTCTCGCACGGTGCGCGTCAGCCGTCGCAGTTCCTCGATCTCGACATGGACGTCGCGGCGCGTCCGCAGATGTCGATGGCGGTCCGGCCGCGCACGGTCCGAGCCCGCCGCTCCGGACGGTTCGTGGTCGAGCTGGCGAACAGGGGCAACATTCCGCTCGAGGTGACGCTCGCCGCGGTCGACCAGGACCGCACGACGCGCACGGCGTTCGCGCCCGAGCGGCTGCGGATCGAGTCCGGCGCGGTCGCCCCGGTGCTGGTGAACGTCCGTGGTCCGCGGATGTTCAGCGGCGCCGAGGTCGACCGCACGGTGACGATCGAGGCGCTCGCGCGTCACGTCGACCCGGTCGTCGACCCGTCCACCGAGCCCGAGATCCTCGTCGCGCGGCAAGGAACCGTGCAGCTGCGTCAGCGGCCCTTGCTCAGCCGGGGGCTGCTCACGGCCCTGATCCTCATGGGCATCGTCGCGCTGTGGGCGAGTGTCTTCCTGCTCGGCCTGGGCAAGGTGTTCTCGGGCGACCCGACCACCAAGAGCGCGCCGGCGTCCTTCTTCGCGGCGAGTACGGCCGGTGACGGGTCGTCCGGCGGATCGGGCGGTTCGGGCGGTTCGGGCGGCGCCGGCGGCGCGGGCGGCGGATCGGGCACGGCGGCGGGTGCGGCGCCTGCGGGCGCGCTGGCGAAGACCGGTCAGCTGCCTGCGGGCATGGGCGGCGAGATCGCCGGCAAGGTGATCTCGGCGAACGACGGCCAGCCGGTCGGGCGCATCCTCGTCGAGGCGTGGCGCGACGGGCGCAACGGCCCCGTGCTGGTCAGCTCGGCGGCGAGCCAGGCCGACGGCACGTACAGCCTCGCCGGGCTGTTCCCCACCTCGTACAACATCAAGTTCAGCGCCAAGGGCTACACGGCGACGTGGTACCCGAAGTCGCCGACCCAGACCGGGGCCACCGACGTCACCGCCGTGGCGCAGGGCAGCACCAGAGGCGTGAACGCGACGATCACCGGCAACCCGGCGAGCATCTCCGGCCGGGTCAACCCCGGCGAGGTGCTGACACCTGTCACGACCACGGTGACGGCGCGCCCGCTGCTCGGCAAGGACGCGGGCAAGGCGCTCGCGGTCGCGACGACGGATGCGTCCGGGGCCTACCAGCTCAAGAACCTGCCCGCGCCCGGCACGTACCAGCTGACCTTCGCCACCGACGGCTACCAGGCGAGCACCGTCGTCGACACCGTCGCCGGAGGCGACGCGCGCCTCGAACCGACCGTCATGCTCGGGGCGAGTACCGGCCAGATCAGCGGCACCGTGCGCGACGGCGTGACCTCGCTGGGCGGTGCCACGGTGAGCACGACGGTCGGCGGCAAGGCACTGACGGTGATCACCCCGACGACGGGGCAGGTCGGTGCGTTCATCCTCGGCAACCTGCCGACGCCCTCGACCTACGTGGTCACCTTCACCGCGCCGGGCCACGGCGCGACGACGCTGATCGTCGACCTCGGCGCCGGCCGCAGCCGAGCCGGTCTCGACGTCAACCTGGTCGCCGGCAGCGGCAGCGTCACCGGGCAGTTGCTCGGCCCCGACGGCAAGGGCCTCGGCGGCGCGAGCGTGACGGTCGGCGGCGCCGCCGTGCAGCAGGGCGGCACCGGGCTCACCGGCACCACCACGCTCACGGCGGGCACGGTCGGCGGCTTTGCGATCAACGGCCTGGCGGTACCCGGTTCGTACACGCTCACGTTCGCCCTCGCGGGGTACGAGCCGGCCAGCGTGCCGGTGACCCTCAGCGCCGACTCGCGACCCCCGGTCGTCACCGCGAAGCTGTCCAGCCAGCTCGGTCGCATCTCGGGGACGGTGCTCGGGTCGAACAACGCCGGGTTCGCCGGCGCGACGGTCACCGCGACGAACGGGCAGCAGTCGTGGACGGCCACGTCCAACAGCTCCGACGGCGGGTACCTGATCGCTGACCTGCAGCCCGGCACCTACAGCGTCACCGCCACCGCATCGGGGCAGCGGCAGCAGACCGCGCTCGTCACCGTGAGCGCCGGCGCGACGGCCAGTCAGAACCTGAAGTTGGGCGGCTGACATGCGCGTCGATGTCTTGCCCCGCCAGGTCTCGATCACGCCCGGCCTGCGCCAGCCGGTGACGATCACGATCACGAACACGACCACCGTCATCGGCGGTTACGCCGTCCGGATCCTCGGTGCCGACCCCGGTTGGGTCGAGCTCGAGGCGGACGAGATCTCGCTGTTCCCCGACGAGAGCCGCACGCTCACCGCGACCGTGATGCCGCCGCGCGGCCTGCCCGCCGGCACCCGGCGCATCGCGGTCCAGGTGCGCGAGCTGACCCCGCCCGAGTCGAGCACGATCGTCGAGCTCGACCTCACCGTCGCGCCGTCCGAGGTCGTGCAGCTGCGGATCGACCCGCTCGCGGTGACGGCCGGCAAGCAGGCGACGTTCAGCATCCTGGTCGAGAACACCGGCAACACCCGCGTCAGGGGCCAGCTCTCGGCCGAGGACCCGGAGTCGAAGGTCGCCTTCCGCTTCGAGCCGGACCGCGTGCTGCTCGCGCCGGGTGAGCACGCGCTGGTCGACATGCGCGCGAAGTCGCGCCGCCCCTTCATCGGCACGCCCAGGGTGCGCATCCTGTCGATCTTCCTCGACCAGAATGCCGACGACGCCTTCTTCTCCGAGCCCTACACCGACGCTGCCCCTTCGCCCGACGGCGAGCGCGACGCGCTGGCGAACGCGACGTTCGTCCAGCGCTCGGTGCTCGGGCGCGGCGCTCTCTCGCTGCTCGGTCTGCTGGTGGCCGTCACCGTCTTTGCGATCGTGATCACCATCGCGCTCTCGCGGCTGGTCGGGCAGACCGCCGCCGACCGCGACCTCGCGCTGCAGGTGGCGGCGGCCCGCAACAGCGCCGCCACCACCGGCACGTCCGGGGTCGCCGGCACCGTCAACCTGCTCACGTCCGGCAAGCCGGTGGCCGGGGTCGCGGTCAGCGTCTTCACCGCCGACAACATCTCCAGCCCTGTCGCGACGACGGCGACGAACACCAGCGGTGCCTACCGGGTCGGCAACCTGGCGGCCGGCAAGTACAAGATCAGCTTCCGTGGCGCGGGGTTCGTCCAGCTCTGGTATCCCGGTGCGGCATCGGACGCCGACGCGACCATCGTGACGCTCGACGCGGGGCAGCAACAAGCCGGCCTCGACGTACGCCTCGGCGGTGTGCCGGCGTCCATCGCGGGCAAGGTCGTGGGCGACGACGTCTCCGCGGCCACGCTGTTCCTCGAAACCGTGCCGACGGGGACGACGACGGCTGCCGCGCGGATCGCCGCACTGGACCCGAGCACCACGCCGGGCGTCGTCGCACCGCCCGACAACGGCGGCGCTGTCGTGAAGACCGTGCCGATCGGGTCGGACGGTTCCTTCAGCCTGGCCAGCGTCCCCTCGCCGAGCATCTATGACCTGGTCGTCACGAAGACCGGGTACGCGAGCTCGGTACAACGCATCGACATCGGAGCCGGCGAGAACCGCACCGGCGTGCAACTGACGCTGAGCAAGGGCGACGGGCTCATCTCGGGGTCGGTGGCCTCGGCCACCGGCCCGCTCGGCGGCGTCACCCTGACCGCGACGTCGGGTCAGACGACCGCGAGCACCGTCTCGCTCACCGACACCGGTATCGGCACCTTCACCCTGCGCAACCTGCCGACGCCCGCGACCTTCACCGTCGTCGCGAGCAAGGACGGCTTCGCATCGCAGACCCTGACGCTGACCCTGGCCGCCGGCCAGAAGCTCACCGGCGTCGGCATCACGCTCAGCCAGTCGGCGGGTGCGGTGCAGGGCGTCGTGACCACCGAGCCCAGCAATGCCCGCGCACCGGGAGTCGCAGTGACGCTCACCGACGGACTGCTCACCGTTCAGACCGCGACCGAGAGCACCGGCGACGTCGGTGCCTGGCGGGTGACCGGACTCCCCATCCCCGGCACGTACACCGTCACGTTCAGCCGCAGCGACCTCGCGCCGCAGACCGTGTCGCTCTCGCTCGACGCCGCGGGCAACATCACGCCCGGCTCCCTCGGCGCGCGCATCACCTCGGACGGAGTCTCGGTGAGCCTGCAGTCCTCGACCGCGACGGTCACGGGCTCGGTGACCCAGAAGGGCGGCGGGACGGTGTGCGACGTGAGCTCGAACGCGCTCGGCGAGGCCACCGTGACGCTGCAATCCGGCTCGTCGTCCTACCGCGTGACGTCGGCCAGCGTGGCGCCGAACTGCGGCAAATTCCGTCTCGAACACCTACCACCCGGGACATACACCATGACCGTCACCGCAGGCAGTGGGACCAGTCCCAACTCGCAGGTCATCACCTTGCAGGCCGGTGGAACGGTCAACCGAAGCGTCGTCCTGTCCCAGCCCGCGTCGATGTCCGGAACCGTGGAGTGCTGCACCACCAACCAGGCCGTAGGCGCAGAACCCGGGCCGCGAGCCAACTGGCACGTCTTCCTCTACCTGCAGTCTCAATACCCGACTCAGGTAGCCCAATCGACGACCACCGATCAGGGTGGCGCGTTCACGTTCAAGGACATTGACGCCGGCAAGTACATCCTCGCGGCCGGCCCGACGGCCGACCCGGCGAACGCGACCAACACCACCCCGGTGACCGTTCAGCCCAGCGATCAACTCACCGGCGTGAAGATCATGGTGTCGCAGTGACCCGGCCGCTGGGGCGGCAGGACCCCGCCGAGCGCGCGCCCGAGGTCACCCTCGATCCCGAGCTGCGGGCGAGTGCGGGCTCGCATGTCGCGCTGCGGGTCGCCGTGACGAACCGCGCCCCCGAGCCGCGGATCATGGCGATCAACGCACTGGGCGTCGACAGTGCCTGGCTGCCCAGGCCGAGTCGCACCCGGCCGGTCATGCCGGGCGAGACGGTCTACGGCGAGTTGACGCTGAGCCCGGCGCCGGGCACGATGCCGGCGCGATACCCGCTGGCCATCGCGGTCCAGGCGCTCGACCCGGTGTCGGACCGCTCCACTTCCCCGACCACGCTCGCCGAGACGGTCCTCGTCGTGGACGCCCCCGGCCAGATCTCGGTCGAGGTGCAGCCGGCGGACGTCACCGGGTTCCGCCGCCGCAAGGTCACCGTGCTGTTGCGCAACTCGAGCCCGGTGGACGACACGGTGCACCTCGAGGTGCAGTCGCCCGAGACCGCCGAGGTGCGGCTCGCTCGCGACGAGGTGCACGTCCCCGGTGGCGGCACCGCCTCGGTGCGTGGGCGGGTGCGGATCGAGCCGCGGTTGTTCGGCCACCGGTCGCGCTACACGTACACGGTCAGCGCGCGGGGTTCCGGCGCGCCGCGGCGTGCCGAGGCGTCGGTGACGACGCGGGCGTTCCTGGGCGCCAACGCGTCGAAGGCCTTCGTCCTGATCGCGGTGGTCACGCTGTGGGCCGGGCTGGCGCTCGTCTTCATCCCCAAGCTCGCCGACAAGGTCCGCAGTGGTCAGAACAAGGCGGCAGGCGCGGTCTCCACCGCCCAGGACAACGCGCAGAACAAGGCGACCGGTGCCTTGCCCGGCGGCAAGAGCGCATCCCCCAGCGCGAGTGCCGGCGGCAATGGTGGCAGCGGCGGCAGTAACGGAGGCGGCAGCGGCGGCGCGAGCGGCGGCGGCGCGGGTGCGGCCGCCGGCTCGGCCACGGCGTCGGCCATCCAGCTCAACGGCACGGTCGCCGGCCGCGCCCCCGGCGGCGTCGGGGTCGCGATCCAGCCGACGTCCCTCGTCGACGAGGCGGCGCAGGGTGCCACGCCGGTCGGTGTCGACACGGCCTCGACGCACGAGATCGGCAAGGTGCCGGGCAGCGCCGTGCTGCTCACCGCGCCCAGCACGACGTCGCAGAGCCGCAACACGGTCACCTCGTCCGACGGAGCGTGGTCGTTCTCGGGCGTGAAGGCGCCGGGCTACTACCTGCTCGTGTTCACCAAGCCCGGCTACCAGACGCAGCGCTACATCGTCGACTCGTCGACCGCGGTCGCCGCCCAACCGCTGGCGGTGACGCTCGCACCGGGCCAGGGCTCGTTGAGCGGGCAGATCCTCACCAGCAGCGGACAGCCCGTGGGGGCCGCGCAGATCACGATCACCGACGGCACCAACACGATCACCACGAGCAGCAACTCGAAGGGCGCGGTCGGCACCTGGTCGGTGAACGGCCTGTCGACGCCGAGCTCCTACCTCGTCAGCGCGAGCAAGGACGGCATGGGCACCGAGTCCTCGATCGTCACGCTGGACGCGGGCGGGCACGGGTCGGTGAACCTCAAGCTGTCGGTCGGCGTCGCGTCGCTCGTCGGCAAGATCCAGGGCGCCGACGCCCTCGGTGTGGTGGCCGGCCTCGGGGGTGTGCAGGTCACCGCGACGGACGGCACGGTCAATCGCGTCTCGTCGACGGTCACGACCGGCTCGGTGGTCGGCAACTACACGCTGCCCGGTCTGGCGCCCGGCCGGTACACGGTCACGGCGTCGCTTCCGGGCTACCTGCCGCAGACCCAAGAAGTCGTCATCAAGCGCGGGCAGTCCAAGGTGAACCTCGACGCCGTCCTGAAGAGCGCGACGGCGTCGGTGGCGGGCATCGTCACCGGTCCGGGGGGTACGCCGCCCGTGACGGGGCCGGTCAACGGTGCCGGCCTCACCCTGACCTCCGCGGCGAACTCGTACAAGATCACGAGCGGCGCCGACGGGTCGTTCCGCATCAACGGAGTCGCGCCCGGGACCTACGTGCTCAGCGCCGAATACTTCGGCCTGACGACCTCGTTCGTCACCGTGACGGCCAACGCGGGCGAGGTCAGCGAGGTGCCGTCCTCGGCACTTGCCCTGAAGACGGAGACCTCGACGAACATTTCGTCGATCACGGGATTCGTCGCGAGCGCCGTGAGCCCGAGCGGCACGCTCAGTTGCCCGCCCGGCACGACCCCTGGGACGACGTGTGTCGTCACGTTCACGCTGACCGACAGCGGCGGCCAGGCGGTCAACATCGGCACGAGCAAGAACGGCCCGTTCGTGCCCTCGCTGATGAGCGGACCGGCAACGAACGGCCCGACGGGCTACGAACTCTTCGGAGAGAACGGGTTGCCTCCCGGTCTGTACCGGCTGACCATCGGCGCGACGAACTTCCTGCCGGCCACGATCAACGTGCGGGTGCCGGCCAATGCGACCGCCCAGGCGCCGCAGGCGAACCTGTTCCCCGGCAATACGATCTCCGGTCGCATCGACGCATTGGGCGATCTGTTCAAGGACGGACCGACCCCGTTGCCCAGCGCGGACGGCTACCCGACCTGTGTCTGGGCCGTGCCGGTCAATTCCTCGACGCCGAGCCCGACCACCTGCACCTTCACCGCGCCGACCCCGTCCCAGTGCCAGACGAAGGGCCTGCCCGAGAAGGCTTTCGCGGTACTCGACGCCCCGCACAACGACACGACCTACTCCCTCGACGGGCTGTGCGACGGCACGTACAACGTCTTCGTCATCACCGAGAACCCGTGGTACATCAACCCGGCGCCGACGGCCTCGCAGACCGTGACGCACGGCCAGACAGTGACGTACTCACCGCACGTCGCGCGCAAGGGTCACGTCGTCCTCACGATCTCGAAGTTCAACTCCGATGGCAGTCCCGGAACGCTCGGCTCGCTGCACGGCACCGTGAAGTGCGGCGGCAGCTCCATCGGTGACCTGTCGACGATCAACCCCAGCACCAAAACAGTGATCGTCTCGGGAGTCGACGCGGCCACGGTCACCTGTATCGCCACGACCACGGACACGCCGGTACTGACCGGCTCCGTCAGCAACATCACCGCGCGCAACGACGCCGACACCCCTGCGCAACTGACGCTGACGACGAAGGTCGGGACGCTCTTCGGCCGCGTCGTCAGCCCGTACGGCAGCCTTTCGGCGAACCCGGTCGGCGGGGTCACCGTGACCGTGAGCGGCATCGTGGGCTACGACGGCGCGACGCCCATCACCGGCTCTGCGCAGATCCCGACCGACACCTCCGGGTGCTTCGCGATCGTGCAGGGCAGCAACACCCCCGCGACCGGCGGACCGACAGGATGCAGCTCCGTCTCGGCGGCGAACACCAACCAGCAGGACCTCAAACTGGTCAGCTCCGCGGTGACGGTGTCGGTGTCGAGCGGCACCATCACCGACGCACTCGCCGACACCTCGCGCACCTTGTCGTCGGGTCTCAACACCCTGACGGTCCGCCCCACCCCGGTCCAGTTCGGCAGCAGCGTGCTGCTCACCTCGAGCACCCCCACCGACCTGTCGCAAGCGCGGGTCACGGTCACGAAGCTCCAAGCGCAGGGGTCTGGCACCGTCACGGTGACCGCGTCGTCGGGCGGCGCGCTCACGTGGACCGACTCGGCCATCGGCACCTCGGGCTTCGCGTGGCGCGGCTCGTACCAGGTGACCGCGACGCTGGCCGGCTTCACGCAGGCCAGCGCCGAGGTGGACTGCCCGACCGACCCGGCCACCACCACCGGTACCACGTGCGTGATCAAGGCCGGCGGCTCGTTGGGGTTGGCGCAGTTGGGGAGTCTCTCGGGAACGCTCACCGCGCATCTCGGTGACCAGGCGACGTACACCGATTCCACCGGAGCGGTCCAGACCTACCCGACCCAGCCGCTCGTCGGTGCGCGGGTGACGGCGACGCCGTGCACGACGAACACCGGCACGTGTACCGCGGCCGGTGCCCAGTTCTTCGCGAGCTCGGACTCGCGCGGCTTCTTCCAGATCACCGGCGCGGCGTCGCCGTACGTCATGCCGACCGGCGGCAGCTGGGAGATCACTGTCGCGAACGCCGGGTACATCACGACCACGCAGCGCGTGACGATCAATCCTGGTGACAACACGCTGCCCGACGGCGACGTCTTCACGAGGCCGGTCAACTTCGCGGTGGGCATCCAGATCGGCCCGGGCCAGTTGTTCACGTGCCCGACCGACACTCCGGACTGCGCGACCGTCACCCTGACCCGGGTCGAGACCGGTCAGCAGTTCACGGTGACGACGGGAACGAGCACGACCAACTCGGCGAACGTGACGACGACGCGCTACCTGTTCAACTCGCTCAACCCCGCGACCTACATCGTGACCATCTCCGGCGACGGCCTCACCCAGACCTCGACCCAGTACACCGTCCCGCTCGGGACGCCTCAGCCACTGGACGTCCCGGTACCGGTCGTGCAGAACAGCGTGTCGGGCATCGTCCAGGGGCCCGTCGGCAAGATCGGGACGCCTACAGCGCAGAACAACGTCTCGATCGAGTTGGGTCACATGGACGCCTCGACGCCGGCGCAGTTCGTCACCGACCGGGGAACCAACGGAGCGTTGCTGATCGCGACGACGGCGACCAACGCCGCCGGCGTCGCGGGGGCGTTCACGTTCTCCAACGTGCGCAACGGGACCTATATCGCCCGGTACAACCAGGGCACGACCACGCCGCTCATCGCCAAGGTCGACGGTTTCGACAGCGCGATCAGCACGTCGTTCGTCAGCGTCGGCGCCGGCCAGTCCGCGTCGTTCCCGACGGTGGTGCTGCCGCGCGTCACCCGGCCGGTGGAGTTGACGGTGACCCCCACGGCCAGCGGTGACGACGTCAGCGGTGCCACCAACGTCACCCTCAAGTCGGCCGCCGACTCGTCCTGGGTGCTCAGCCCGCTCCCGGTCGCAGCTGCCGGCGGTGCGTACACGTGGCGGTTCGAGACGGTGCCGTCGGGCAACTGGCTGATCTCGTACACGCTGCCGCTGCGGCACCTCGGTGCGTTGACGCCGACGACGACCGCGCCGGTGCTCGGGTGCAGCCCGAATCCGACGGTCACGACGGTTGTCGCCTGTACGGCAACCTCGGCGAACCCGCTCACCGTGCCCGGGACCGCGACCTCATCGACCGTCGTTCCCGCCGCCTACTCGCTGAACGAGTTCTCGGTCGGATTGACGGTCCTGGCGCACCGGCTCGCCGCAGATCCCAATGCGGCGATTCCGACCACCTCGTTGATCGTCACCACCGCCACGAACCCACCGACGACCCCGCCGACGTCCACATCGGTCTACACGGACAGCGGGTTCACGGTGGTGACGGCGACGCCGAGCACCCCGACCGACTCGTTCTGGGGCAGGACGGGCGCGACCTACGCCGCCTCCGCCACGACCGGGGTCACCAACTGGACGGTCACCAACCGCTCTCTGACCGCTGCGTCCCCCTCGACGCCGCTCGACATCACCGAGGTGGGCGCGCCGGTCAGCGTCAAGCTGACCAGCCCCACTGGCACGCCGGGCTCGGCCACCGTGACGGTCACCCTCACGCCGCCCACCGGCAGCGGCGTCACCGGTCCCTCGCCCAATATCAACGTGGACGCGACCGGCGGCACCACGACGTTCTCCGACCTCCCGTTCACCGGCACCGGGCTCTGGACGGTGGACGTCACGGGGACGTACACCGTCGCCGACGTGCCTGCGCACGGAAGCACGCCGGACGTGCCGGCGCACGACGAGACACTCACCGGCCAAGCGACGTTCACCGTCAACTCGTTGACGCCGCCGACCGTGCTGGTCACTCTGACGGTGTCGCCCTAGGGGAGCGGGTCGCTCACCCGAGGTGGTGGGTGCCGTAGGGGAGCGGGTCGCTCACCCGATCGTGTGCGTGAGCATCAGCGCGATCAACACGACGGTGGCGGTCACCGCGAGCCCGATCAGCGCCCAGACCCACCACCCGACGCCCTTCTCCGGCAGGTACTCGACCGGCGGCGGAGGCGGCGGCGGCACGTAGAGCATCGGTGGCGGCGGCTGGTCGACCAGGACCATCGGCAGCCCGCAGCGCACGCAGGTCTGCGCGGTGACCGCGTTGGGCTCGAAGCAGTGCGGGCAGCGCAGCGAGGCGATCGTGGCGCGGCCGACCGTCCCGGGCAGCCGCCGCAGCGAGAGGTCGTTCGCCGCGTCATCGCGGTCGCGCTGCACCCGCGCGGGCGTCCAGAACAGCGGGTAGTCGCAACTGCGGCAGAAGTCGCTAGCGTCCCGGCGGCTGACCGACACCTGCTGCATCGCACCGCACTCCGGGCAGGACAGCACCTCGACGGCGCCGCCTGCCATCGGCGGCAGGTACGGCAGGCGAAGGGCCGCGGTCGCGTCGGCATCCGCGGGTTGCGCAGAGTACGGGGACGGAGCAGGCGGGGCGTACGCGGACGGAGGCGGGGGCACCCACGGCGCGGTGCTGGCGATGCTGTCGGCACTACCGCTTTCAACGCTGCCGCCGTCGGGGTCGGCTGCCATCGGCAACGGTGGAGCCGCGTTCGGATCGGCGTCGGGCGCGGCGCCGCCGGGCGGCGGGTACAGCGGCCCGGAGCCGACGAGCGTGGGCTCGTCGTCGAGAGGAGTCACGTCACTCATTGGATCTCCCCGTGGGACCGCCAGATACAGCGCGAGCCTACGTGCAATTCGGCACCCACATGCGCAGGCACCTCATCGCGCACCAGCTCGACGAAGTCGGCCTCGGGCATCCAGCCGGTGGACTCGACGCTCATGCGCACCCACGCGGTGTCGGCCGGCGCCTCACCGTCACGCCACACGCCGCCGCCATCGCTGACCTCGGCGGGACCACCGCTCGCGAGCTCGAGGAAGCGCTGCAGGCCGCCCGCGGTCCCGCGCCAGGTGAGCGTCTGCGCCGAGCTGCGCACGATGCGGCGCTGCAGCTCGTGCGGCAGCGAGGGATCGATCGCACCCACGCCGATCCAGGAAGCGAGCCACCGGACCATGGCGTCCGG